>NZ_JAKKUR010000101.1 GCF_021890735.1 Thermanaeromonas sp. | reverse complement strand
GCTTTTTGAGATCACTATTTATGAGGTGAAAGCTTTGTCTGGGGATGTTGTAGAACTGCTGAAAGAAAAAATAAGACGGGAGGGAAAGGTGATCTCTGAAGATATACTTAAAGTGGATTCTTTTTTAAATCACCAGATAGATCCCGTCTTAATGCTTAAAGTGGGAGAAGAGTTTGCCCAGCGCTTTGCCCAAGAAAAAGTAACTAAAGTGCTTACGGTGGAAGCTTCAGGAATAGCGGTAGCCCTTATGACCGGCTTAGCCCTGCAGGTGCCTGTGGTCTTTGCTAAAAAGAGGCAGCCTTCCACTATCGGTTCGGATGCTTATTTCGGAAAGGTGCGGTCTTTTACAAAGGAAGAAGTGGTAGATATAGTGGTAGCAGGTAGCTATCTTGGCCCGGGGGATCGCGTGCTCATTATTGATGATTTCTTAGCTTCGGGTGAAGCAGTTAGAGGGCTTATAAAAATTATACAACAGGCGGGCGCAAAGCTGGTGGGCGTAGGTACCGTAATAGAAAAGGTTTTTCAAAACGGTGGAGAATACTTGCGTAAGCAAGGTATACGGGTAGAGTCCTTAGTACAAATAGGTACCCTTTCGGGAGGAAAAATAGAATTTTTGAATTGAACAAGCACCGCCAGCGCCCAAGGAGCAAGGGAAGATATTTAGATGGTACCCATCATCCTGGCGCTGGCGGCTTTGTCTATCTTTAAGGGTTTGCCCGGTAACGGCACGAGGAAGAAGAGGATTGGGGGGAGAAATTTGTTCAGTACATGGAGGAGCGGTAGTAACAGTTATAAAACTTCACTGCCGTTCTATAGAGGACGGCCTTTAAGGGCCTTTATCGGCTGGGGAGGGATTATAGTAAGTGATGTCGGTGTAAACCTCCTGGCCGCCCTTAAAGAGTATTACCAGGCGGTACAAAAAGAATCCTGCGGGCGGTGTGTTCCCTGCCGGGTAGGGACCAGAGTCATCCTGGATCTCCTGCAAAAGCTTTTGGAGAGGGATGACCCGTCCCTGCGGCAGCAATTGAAGAGGATAGCCCTCCTGGTATACAACGGTTCCAAATGCGAGCTAGGCCAGTCTGCTGCCAGGCCGGTTCTGGATTTCGTGGACCACTATGAAGAACTGGCACCATATAATGGGGGAGCTAAAGAGGCCCAAGAATATCATTCTTTTGTTACAGCCCCGTGCTTGCAAAGGTGCCCAGCCCACCTGGATATACCCAGATATATAGAGTGCACCCACGAATCCCGTTTTAAAGAAGGGCTAGAAGTAATAAGGGAGACTACTGCTTTAGCGGGCGTACTGGGCAGGGTATGCGTGCATCCCTGTGAAGAGCACTGCCGCCGGGGGCTGGTGGACGAAGCCCTAGCCATTAGAGGTATAAAGAGATTTCTGGCTGACTATGAACTGAAGCGCGGCCGCAAACCCCGGTTAAAGGGCGAGGGCAGTAGCGGCAAGGCCCGAGTGGCGGTAATAGGTGCTGGGCCGGCAGGGCTGAGTTGTGCCTACCAGCTTTCGCGAAAGGGATATAAAGTGACCATTTTCGAAGCTTTACCTGTAGCGGGCGGAATGCTGGCCGTAGGTATCCCGGCCTATCGCTTGCCGCGGGATATCCTGCAAGGTGAAATCGAAGCCATAAAGGCTCTGGGTGTAGAAATCAAATGTAATACTTCTGTGGGCAAAGATGTAAGCCTAAAAGAATTGTGCCAGAGCTATCCAGCCGTATTTATCGCCACCGGCCTGCATGATAGCGCCAAAATGGGTGTGGAAGGCGAAACAGCAGGGTATGAAGGCTTCATACCGGGTGTGAAATACTTAAGAAACATAAACTTAGGCCTTCCCGTTCCCCAAGGTAAGAGAGTAGCTGTGGTGGGTGGGGGCAATGTAGCCATGGATTGCGCGCGGTCCTCATTGCGTATAGGGTTTGAAGAGGTATACCTGATCTACCGCCGCTCGCGGGCCGAAATGCCGGCGAATGAATGTGAGATAAGGGAGGCCGAGGCAGAGGGAGTAAAATTTTACTTCCTGGCCAATCCCGTAAGGATTGTGGCTGAAAACTGCAAAGTAACGGGTGTGGAATGTGTACGGATGGAACTGGGGGAGCCCGATGCCAGCGGGCGCAGGCGACCGGTTCCGGTACCGGGATCGGAGTTCTTCCTTCCCTGCGAAGTAGTAGTTCCGGCCATCGGACAAGTTGCCGATCTTTCCTTTATCCAAGGCATGGAGGGCATTGAGCTAACGAAATGGGGAACCATTGCGGTAGATCCGGTAACCCTGGCTACGGGAGTTCCGGGGGTTTTTGCCGGAGGAGACGTAGTCCTGGGCGCCAGGACGGTTATAGAGGCCGTGGCCCAGGGAAATAGAGCGGCCCTTTCTATAGACCAGTACCTTACCTCCGGGAAGATTGAGGCAGGGCCCCAAGACTTTTTGGAAGCCTGGCTTAAAGAATTTGGTGTATTTGACCCTAATGAGGAAGTAGGCCTGCCGTCCGGGTGGCCCCGCAAAGAAGAAGAAATGGCGCCGGTTGAGGAGCGCCTCAAGGATTTCCGGGAAGTGGAGTTAGGGTTTAATTTCGACGACGGCCTGGCCGAGGCTGCCCGGTGTTTAAGGTGCTATCGCCTAGGACTCATGGTTTTTTGAAGGGAGGAAAAGGGAATGGTAACCCTGACCATAGATGGTCGCCAGGTTTCTGTGCCCGAGGGCACTACCATACTGGAGGCTGCCGAAAAGCTGGGAATCCATATACCTACCCTTTGCTATCATCCTTTGCTTAGACCATTGGGATACTGCCGGCTTTGCCTGGTGGCCATAGAAGGAGCTGCTAAGCCGGTTACTGCCTGTAACACACCTGTGGCAGAGGGAATGGTGGTTTATACCAGCACCCCGAAAATAGAGGAATGGCGCAAGGGTATAATAGAGATGCTTCTGAGCCAGCACCCCGTGGACTGCCTTACGTGTGAGAAAGCTGGGAATTGCGACCTGCAGGACTGCGCTTACAATTATAGGATCAAAGAAGGTGCTTGGAAGATTGACCTGGCTTCTCTGCCGGTCCTAAGGGACAACCCCTTCATAGTACGGGATCATAACAAATGCATTGTGTGCGGTCGGTGCATCAGGGTATGCCAGGAAGTCCAGGGCAATGCTGCTTTAGGATTAGTGGGCAGTGGCTTGGAGACCAAAGTAGGAACTGTGGATCCCGCGGGACCGAAGGAGTCAGGCTGTGTTTTCTGCGGCAACTGCCTGCAGGTATGTCCGGTGGGAGCACTTACGGAAAGATCAAGCGAAGGTCAGGGGAGAGAATGGGAATTCAAGAAAGTGCGCAGTATCTGCTCCTACTGCGGTGTAGGATGCAACCTTACCCTTTACGTAAAGGATGGAAAAGTAGTTAAAGTCAAGGGATACGAAAACCCCGAAGTTAACAACGGTTGGCTCTGTGTCAAGGGCCGTTTCGGGTTTGATTATATCCACAGCCCTGACCGGCTCACCAAACCCTTGATAAGGGAAGGGGAAAGGGGAAGCGGCACCTTCCGCGAGGCCACCTGGGAGGAAGCCCTGAACTTGGTAGCCCAAAGGCTAAGGGAGATAAAAGACACTTATGGGCCGGATGCCTTAGGTTTCTTATGTTCGGCCAAATGCACCAATGAAGAAAATTACCTCTTGCAGAAGCTGGCCCGGGGGGTGCTGGGCACCAATAATGTAGATCATTGTGCCCGCCTTTGACACTCCTCCACGGTTGCCGGTCTGGCAACCACCTTTGGTAGCGGCGCCATGACCAATTCTATCGCCGACATAGCTAAGGCGGACTGCATTTTCGTTATCGGCAGCAATACTACCGAGAATCACCCGGTTATCGCTCTTAAAGTAAAAGAAGCGGTTCGGCGGGGAGCCAAGCTCATAGTGGCCGACCCCCGATATATCGAACTGGTGGACTGGGCCTATTTATGGCTGAGGCAAAAGCCGGGTACGGACTTGGCCCTTATCAACGGGCTGTTGCACGTCATTATAAAAGAGGAACTTTATGATAAAGATTTTATCGCCCAGAGGACCGAAGGATTTGAACAAGTGAAACTCGCGGTGGAGGAGTATACGCCCGAAAAAGTAGCCGAAGTTACCGGGGTTCCGGCGGAGGATATTGTCCGGGCGGCCAGAATTTACGCTGCGGGCCCCAGGTCCAGCATACTCTATGCTATGGGCATAACCCAACATATCACGGGTACGGCTAATGTAATAGCACTGGCCAACCTGGCTATGGCCTGCGGCCAAATCGGCAAAGAAGGGAGCGGGGTGAACCCCTTAAGGGGTCAAAACAACGTGCAGGGCTCCTGTGACATGGGAGGGCTGCCCAACGTCTTGCCCGGCTACCAGCCCGTAACCGATGCTGAAGTGCGCCAGAAATTTGCTCAAGCTTGGGGCATACCCGAACTGCCCGAAAGGAACGGGCTCACCCTTATGGAGATGATGCGGGCGGCAGAAGAAGGAAAGCTTAAGGGTATGTATATTCTAGGGGAAAACCCCGTCTTGACCGATCCCGATGCTTCTCATGTGGAAAAGGCTTTGAGAAGCCTTGATTTCCTTGTGGTGCAAGATATTTTCCTTACGGAGACAGCCAGGCTGGCCGATGTGGTGCTGCCCGGCGCCTCCTTTGCCGAAAAAGAAGGTACCTTTACCAACACCGAGCGCCGGGTACAACTTGTGGAGAAGGCCATCGACCCTCCGGGAGAGGCGCGCCCGGACTGGCAGATTATAAAAGAAATCATGGAAAGGCTGGGTTATCCGGCACCTTATTCCTCGCCGGAGGAAATTATGGCGGAGATCGCCAGGGTTACGCCCATCTACGCTGGAATAACTTACGGGCGCCTGAAGGAGAAGGGCTTGCAATGGCCCGTGCCTCATCCCGAGCACCCGGGAACACCTATTCTTCATAAAGAAAAGTTTACCCGGGGTTTGGGCCAGTTCCAGGCGGTCCATTACTTGCCGCCGGCAGAGGAACCCGATGAAGAGTATCCCTTCTTGTTTACTACAGGAAGATTGCTCTACCATTACCATACGGTCATATCCCGGAAGGCCAGGGGCCTGGAAGAAATATGCTCTGAACCGGTGGTGGAAATAAACCCTGATGATGCTGCCCGGCTGGGAATTGAGGACGGAGAAGTGGTGGAGATTGTGTCGCGCCGGGGCAAAGTAAAGGTCAAAGCCTGGGTTACCAACAGGGTGCCCCCCAAGGTGGTGTTTATGAGCTTCCATTTCTGGGAGGCCGCGGCTAATTTTCTTACCATTCCGGCCCTAGACCCTGTGGCTAAAATTCCGGAATACAAGACCTGTGCTGTACAGGTGAGAAAGGTATCAACTTAAAGGCGGT
>NZ_JAKKUR010000100.1 GCF_021890735.1 Thermanaeromonas sp. | reverse complement strand
AGGAAGAGGTATTAAATACTGTCAAGCAAGCTATGGATAACACGCAGGCCTACTTTTTGGTTGATACCCTAGAGTATTTGCACCGGGGAGGGCGTATCGGGAAAGCCCAGGCCTTTTTAGGTAGCCTCCTTAATGTGAAACCCATATGCATGTTAAAAGAAGGAATTATCTACCCTTACGAGAAAGTCCGGGGCAAGGTGAAGGCTATGGACCGGCTAGTAGAGATCATTGCGGAAAAATTTCCACCGGGCTTACCCTTATGGTGCGTCCTCGCCCATGGGGATGATTGGGAAGGGGTTGAACGGCTAAAAGAGAGGCTGCTGGAGAGGGTTAGCGTAAAGGAACTTATCGTAGGGGAGATAGGGCCGGTTGTAGGTACCCATGCGGGACCGGGCTTACTGGGGATTATAGTTTATCCTGAAATCGGGGTGTAACTTCAAATGGGAGGCCGGGAACGAGATGTACGTGTAGTGCTTTCGCCTTTGGAGCTTAAGGTAGCCCTCCTGGCCAGGGCAGGACTTAAACGGTGGGAAATAGCCCGGGTCTTAAATATCAAAGAAGGCACGGTAAAATCCCAACTGGAACGCATTACCGCCAAGCTGCAGCCCGGGTGGAAGAAAAGTAGTTTTTGGCTCTGGCCTGAAGTCTCTGGTGAGCTGGAAGAAGCAGTAAACGAGCTACGAGACCTCCATTGCCAGAAAGACAACGAGATTTTGTCAGAATATACTTTGGTACGCAAAGCCGTAGAAGGGGATTTGCCAGGGTCTGAGGCCGCTGTCTTATATTTGCTCGGTTATCCCTCTTTCAAAGGGCGCAAGTTTATTGGTGTGGCACGCTCCCTACAGTGGAAACTCATCCAGCTTGGTGACAAAGGGGAGGTCCTTGCCCTAAGTGCCGGAGCCCGTTTTTGGCTGAAGCCTGCTTTAGAGGTGCTTACGGAAAATAGGCACCTTAAATTCTTGCACAGCGATAAGACAAGCTACTATCGACCTTCCTGGTTACCGTATTTGGTTTCAGGCCGTGCGAGGGGCACACGGGGAGCTTATTACAGGATTACTGGTAATAGGGAATACGTCCAAGGGTTTTTGTTAAAGTGGTCGCATACTGAATTAGAACGTTATGTAAAGAATTTACACAGCATAATGGCTAAAAGATGGCAAGCTCTAAGCCGGATGGCTTGCTTGGCCGGCAGGCAGCCTCCCCACCCTCTTCCTACAACGGAAATGCTTTGGCGTGAAGCGCGCTCGTTCCTCTTTCCGGAGGAGGAAACTTGCAGAGGGTTATAGAAGAAGGGAGAGTATGATAAAATGAAAGCATGAAGAACAACTTTTTTAGGATGATAATTAATATGCCTTGTTGGGTTAAAATTGCCTGCCCCCGCCGTAAGGGTTTTCTAGCCCATATCATTTCCGTAGGTGTTATACTCAGTTTTTTAACCTTGTGTTTGTTTTTCCCGGTAGCAGCTCGTTCTGCTGAAACAGCCTCCTTTTCTTCTTCCATATATGTATTGCGGGTAGAGGGCCCCATAGTACCGGTCACGGCGGACTATATCCAGAAGGGCCTTAAAAAAGCTTATGAAGATAACGCCTGCCTTTTAATCCTTGAACTCAGCACCCCCGGAGGATTGTACAGCAGTACTCAAAAGATAGTAGAAAATATTCTAAATGCTCGCTTGCCGGTGGTAGTGCATGTCTGCCCTGCTGGGGCTTGGGCGGGGTCGGCAGGGACTTTCATTACCATAGCTGCCCACGTAGCCGCCATGGCTCCGGGAAGCCGGATAGGAGCTGCCCATCCAGTGGCGGTAGGTAGCGAAGGTGAAATGCCCGAGACGCATAAACAAAAGATAACCCAGGATGCCGCGGCCTGGGTGCGGAGTATTGCCGAGTATCGGGGGAGGGACCCTAAGGAAGCGGAGCTGGCCGTCCTGGAGAGTAAGTCCTTTACTGATTCTGAAGCTCTAAAGGCCAGGCTTATCGACCTGCGCGCTAATACCCGGGAAGAACTTTTACAGCAATTGGAGGGCAGGAAGGTCAGGCTAGTAACTGGCCAAGAAGTAAACCTTGAGCTGGCGGATAAGCCGGTTCGCTTCTTACCCATGACTTCGGTTCAGCGCTTGCTGCTGGCTATAAGTGATCCTAACATAGCTTACATTCTGATGACTCTGGGGACCCTAGGACTGCTTATGGAGCTATATCATCCGGGAGCTGTCTTTCCGGGAGTCGTAGGTGGAATAAGCCTTCTTTTAGGCTTGTATGCTCTAGGAACACTGGAGGCAAGGTTTAGCGGTCTCTTGTTACTCCTACTTGGTCTAGCCCTTATGGCGGCGGAAGTTTTTGTAGTGAGCCACGGTCTTTTGCTGGGTGGAGGGCTTATTTCATTTATATTGGGTTCCATCCTGCTTTTTAATGAAAGTTTTTTGCGCTGGCGTTTGAACCTAGCTCTCGTAGCCGTTACATCGGTTATTTTGGCGGGGTTCCTTAGTCTCCTTCTGGGAGCAGCTATAAAAGCCCAAAAGCGCAAGGTAGCCACAGGTAAAGAAAGCCTAATAGGGGCTCAAGGGGTAGCCCTTACGGAGTTAAGGCCGGAGGGTATTGTACTTGTAGAGGGTGAGCGCTGGAAAGCAGAAAGTCCGGAAGAGGTTAGCCCCGGTGAAAGGGTGATTGTTACCGGGATAGAGGGATTAAAACTTAAAGTTAGGAAGCAGTTACAAAATAATGGGGGAACATAATGTAAAAAAGGAGGTTCATCTGAGGTTATGGAAACCCTGGTTTTTTTAATAGTTTTAGCGACCGCCTTTATTAGCCTGGTTTCTTCTTCCATCCGCGTGGTACAAGAGTATGAAAGGGGAGTTATCTTCCGCCTGGGCCGCTATGTCGGCGTGCGGGGACCGGGCCTTTTCTTCCTCATACCCTTTATAGAGCGCATGCAAAAGGTAGACCTGAGGGTGGTAACCATGGAAGTGCCCACCCAGGAAGCTATTACCAAGGATAACGTGACGGTTAAAGTTAATGCAGTAGTGTACTTCCGGGTAGTAGAGCCCGCCAGTGCGGTTATTAAAGTTATGGACCATATCCGGGCGACTTCTCAGTTGGCCCAGACTACCTTGCGTAGCGTCTTAGGACAGTCGGACCTAGATGAACTCCTGGCGCACAGGGAACAGATAAACCAGCGGTTGCAGCGGATCATTGATGAGGGCACTGAACCTTGGGGGGTAAAGGTGAGTTTAGTGGAAATAAGGGATGTAGAGCTTCCTCAGAGTATGCAGCGGGCTATGGCCGCCCAGGCCGAAGCAGAAAGGGAGCGGCGGGCTAAAATAATACACGCTGACGGCGAATTTCAGGCGGCTGAAAAACTGGCTGAAGCTGCGCGTATTATCTCCTCGCAGCCAGCCTCCTTACAGTTGCGCTACCTGCAAACTTTAACCGAGATCGCTACTGATAAAAGCAGCATATTGGTCTTCCCGGTACCTGTAGAGCTTTTTAAACAGTTCGCCAAGGCGTGGGAACAGGGTCAAAATCAAAATTAGAAGGGCCTAAAGGAGCTTACGGAGGCGGAGGCTTTCTTGCTGAGGAAGCGCTATGTCCATGTACAGCGCCTGCGCGAAATTGCCAACACCCTAGCCAGGTACGGTTTTGGGTATTTTGTTGACCAGCTGGGGTTTAGCACTTTGCTTAGCAAGGTGGCCAGGGTGGATAAACTTAAGCTTTCACCGGGGCAAAGGCTTAGGTTGGCCCTGGAGGAGCTGGGTCCTACCTTCATTAAGCTCGGACAGTTTTTAAGCACCCGGCCGGATATACTGCCCAAGGAGATAATTGGCGAACTGTCTCGCCTCCAAGATGAGGTTTCTCCCGTCAGTAGCGACGATATATATGCCATTCTAGCGCAAGAGCTAGGACAGGATTGGGAAAAAATTTTTGTTAGTTTTGATCCCAAGCCTTTGGCGGCAGCTTCCATTGGCCAAGTTCACTTAGCTACTCTTCCGGGAGGCCAGCGGGTGATAGTTAAAGTCCGCCGCCCGGGGGTGGAAAAAGTAATCGAGGTTGATTTGGAAATCCTTCACTATATCGCCCGCGTGGCCCAGCGCCATACTGTTTACGGGCAAATTTACGATTTTGTATCCATAGCCGAGGAGTTTAGCCGGGCGTTAAAACAAGAGCTGGATTATACTTTGGAGGGGCGGAATGCCGACAGACTGCGCCGGGTACTAGCCGGTGAGACCGAGGTGTATATCCCCCGGGTCTATTGGGAATACACTACCAGCCGTGTCCTCACCATGGAATTCGTGGAGGGCATAAAGCTCAATAACTTGGAAGAGCTTGAGCAAAAGGGGTACGATCTTAAACGTATTGCTAGGTATCTAGTAAAAGCCTTTTACCGCCAGATTTTAGTAGGAGGATTTTTCCATGGGGACCCCCATCCTGGGAACTTAGCCGTATTACCCGGGGAGAAAATAGTTTTTATGGATTTTGGTCTCATGGGGAGCTTATCCGAAGAACACAGAAAGGAAGCTATTCGGCTGGTATTGGGCTTGGTCAGGCGTCGCAGCCAGGAAGTAATCCAGGCCATGCTCAATCTGGGTGTTGTTCCTCAGGACCTTGATTTTAACGCTTTACGCCAGGAAATAGATAGGTTGCGGGAGCGGTATTTAGATGTACCTTTAAAAAATATTAAGTTAGGTCAAGCTGTAAATGATCTTTTGGAAGTGGCTTTCCGTTTCCGTATCCAGATGCCAGCAGAATTTTCCCTTTTAGGCAAAACCCTCCTTTCTTTAGAGAGCTTAGTGACCCAACTGGATCCTGAAATTAGCTTAGTGGAGGTGGCAGCTCCTTATATAAAGGAGCTTATTCGTAACAGGTACCGGCCGCGGGAAGTTTGGCGACAACTAGAAGAAAATTTCTGGAATTATATAGACTTAGCCCATGAACTTCCCCAACAGGTAAAGGGCGCTTTGTTAAAGCTTAACCGTGGAGATCTTACCTTGAAACTCGAACATCGAGAGCTCAGGGTATTTTTCCGACACCTGGAAGGAGCAGTCAATAAATTGAGCTTAAGCCTTATATTTTTAGCCTTTAGCATCCTGATGGCTGGCTTGATCATCAGTGCCGGGTTAGGCGCTATACCCTTAACAGGAAGTAGATTGTTTTTCCGGCTACCGGTGCTGGAGATAGGTATGGTTATTGCGTCGGTGGTTTTTATCTGGCTTTTAATTACCATCTTAAAGGGAGGCCGCTTCTAAAGAAGGTGTATGAAGAGGAACAACTGTAAGCTTGGATGCGACGGTTAAAAAGAGGGGATAACTCAAGGCCGCGGCTACTTGACAAAAGGTGATCGACCACCTAAAATAGAAAGTGCGACGAGCGGAAGTAGCTCAGCGGTAGAGCATCGCCTTGCCAAGGCGGGGGTCGCGGGTTCAAATCCCGTCTTCCGC
>NZ_JAKKUR010000099.1 GCF_021890735.1 Thermanaeromonas sp. | reverse complement strand
AATCACTAGTACCCCTCGTCCGAGGCTTCTAGCATCTGGCATCCACCTGCATTACAATTAAAGCCGCAAACAGGACAAATGGCTTTACGCTCGGGTTCCACGGAAAAAGTATTGCCACAGCGGCTGCATCGGAAACTTAAGGGAGCATTATCTGCTCCTGCTAGGGGCCCAGCCATTTCCCTTTTCCCTCCTTAAAGTTTATACCTTCCACTTTATTATGCCTTCTATCTCCCTCGGCTATAACTTACAACAATAAACTTCCACTACAGATAACTTACAACAACTAGCCTTCCTCTACCAGTCCGTCATTTATCCCTCCTCGTCTTCCTGTTAAGCCATGACTAGCAATAATAAAACCACCTGTAACATCCAGGTGGCTATATTTCCATGGCCGCCTAAAATCTTTTTATCCTTTACGCTTTAAGCGTATACATCTATCCCTAATTCATTTTAACCGAAGCGACCAGTAATGTAATCCTCTGTACGCTTATCCCGTGGTCGGGTAAAAATCTCCGGTGTAGGACCATACTCCACTAGCTCACCGTCGAGCAGGAAGGCAGTATAATCCGAGACACGAGCTGCTTGTTGCATGTTATGGGTTACGATCACTATGGTATAATTTTTCTTAAGCTCCACCAGGAGATCTTCGATTTTTAAAGTGGAGATAGGATCTAAAGAAGCACAGGGTTCGTCCAGGAGCAAAACTTCAGGCTCTACAGCCAAGGCCCGGGCAATGCAAAGGCGTTGCTGTTGTCCCCCTGAAAGGCTAACTCCCGAAGTATAAAGCCTGTCCGAGACCTCCTCCCATAGTGCAGCCATGCGCAGGCTACGCTCCACTATCTCTTCTAGTTTAACTCCCGGTTTTAATCCGTGTATCCGGACGCCGACAGCTACATTTTCAAAAATAGACATGGTAGGAAAGGGGTTTGGTTTTTGGAACACCATCCCGATACGGTGCCGCACCTCGGTGGGATCGACTCCAGGAGCATATAGGTCCTGACCGTCAACCCAAACATGCCCCCGCACCCGAGCACCAGGTACGACTTCATGTAGCCGGTTCAAACAACGGATAAAGGTCGACTTACCGCACCCGGAAGGTCCGATAATGGCCGTTACTTTATTAGCTTCTATCTCCAGATTAATATCCTTCAGCACTTGGTTCCGGCCATACCAGGCATTTAAATTCTCTACCTTTATCTTAACTGACAAAGGCTTATTTCCCCCCGTTAACCTTCTTGGCCGCAAGCCTTGCTGCTATACTGGTTCCCAAAACCATACTTACTAGTACTAAAGCTGCTCCCCAGGCAAGGCGATGCAAGTCTTCGTAGGGTGTGGTGGAGTAAGTAAAAATATACACAGGCAGGGACGCTATACGCTCATCCAGTCCTGTGGGCCAGTACCGGCTATTCAGGGCGGTAAACAACAAAGGAGCAGTTTCTCCGGCCACCCGAGCTGTAGCCAGCATGGCCCCAGTCACTATCCCACCCAAGGCGCTGCGAAGAACTACGCTCCGGATAGTACGGCCTTGCGTAGCACCCAAAGCTAGGGAAGCTTCCCGCAGGCTGTGCGGTACAAGCCTTAGCATTTCTTCCGTAGACCTGGCCACCAGCGGTAGCATAATTATGGCCAGGGCTATACCGCCCGCCAGGGCCGAAAAGCGCTTCATGGTTAGAACTACGGTGCTATAGACCACAATACCGACGATGATGGAAGGCACACCAGTTAAAACATCGCATAGAAAACGAACAGTAGGGGCTAAGCGGTCTTTCCCGAACTCCGCTAAATAAATACCGGTAAGGATACCTAAAGGTAAAGCTATACCAGCCGCCAATAAAACAAGGATAATGGTACCCAAAATGGCGTTGGCCAGTCCACCCCCGGGCTCTCCCACCGCTTTCGGAAGCTGAGTAAAAAACTCCCAGTTCAAGGCAGGTAACCCTTTAATACCCACATATACCAAAATGCTGGCTAAAGGTACTAGGGCTATACCGGTGGCTAATACTGTAAGGAAAAGCATGAACCGGTTCCACCATTTCCGCTTAAACTTCCGGCTTATCATTAGTCCCGGCTCACTCCTTGAGATATGCTAACTTTCCAAACCAAAAGGCGGGCGATGATATTTACACTGAAAGTAATTATAAAGAGGAGTAAGGCTGAAGCGATCAAGGCTGACAGATGTAGCTCATCAAAACCTTCGCTGAATTCATTGGCTATTACGCTGGCTATGGTTTGGCCGAGATCAAACAAAGAGGCCGAAACCTGGGGCCTGTTTCCGATCACCATGGTCACCGCCATAGTCTCTCCCAGGGCTCGGCCTAAACCCAAAATAATGGCCCCTATGATTCCTGACCGCCCGTAAGGCAGGACAGCCCGGCGGATGGTTTCCCAGCGGGTGGCCCCTAAGGCCAGCATGGCCTCTCTTTGGGATTGGGGTACTGCGAGTAAAACTTCACGTGAAACCGCTGTGATAATAGGAAGGATCATGATGGCCAGCACCATTCCCGCCGCCAGCATCCCTACCCCCAAAGGCGGTCCCTGGAACAGCGGTAGAAACCCCAGGGTTTTACCCAACAGGGGTTGTACCACATCCCGTAGCCAGGGTACTAATACAAAAAGCCCCCACAGCCCGTATACCACGCTAGGAATGGCAGCCAGAAGTTCCACTAAAAAGGAAAGGGGTTCCCGGAGCCAGGGGGGAGCCAATTCCGCCAGGAAAATAGCTACACCCAAACTTAAAGGTACAGCCAGGGCCAAGGCCACTAGAGAAGAAACTAAGGTGCCATAGATCAAAGGCCAGCTTCCGAACTTACCGTGTACAGGATCCCATTCAGAGCCTGTAAGAAACCCTAATCCAAAGCGACTAAAAGCCAACTCCGAGCCGCGGAACAACTCATGAGCCATAACTATAATTATAAACACGATGCTTAAGGCAGCCAGACGGGTTATTTGCAGGAAAAAAGTATCTCTCCCTTTGTTCATCAAAAAAGCCTCCAACAGGAAGCGTTAATACTTTAATCGACAGGTTCTATTATAGCATAAAAAAGATTCGGGCAAGGGTAAGAAATACGTTTTAAAAAAGGGGATCTCCGAGAAAAACCCCGGAATATCCCCTTTGTATAGCCAACTTATTCCGCCCCGGGTATTTACTTAATAAATGGTGTACCTTGGTAGTTCATCTGTTTTATCTTGGCTTCGGCCATCTTTACGACGTTCTCGGGCAGGGGGGCATAAAGCAGATCTTTAGCATATTTTTGGCCGTCATGGATGGCCCACCACAGGAACTTGGCCAGGGCTTCACCTTTAAGTTTGTCCTTCTGGTCCTTATATACCAAGATATACGTGTAGCCGGCGATGGGATAGGCATCATCACCCTGGGGATCCGTTATAGATACCCGCATATCTTCGGGCATATTAGCTGCCGCACCAGCCGCGGCTGCCGTAGTGGTATCCAAGGTGGGTTCTACAAACTTGCCGGCCTTGTTTTTAATTAACGCGTAAGGGAGGTTGTTCTGCACTGCATAGGCTAGCTCGACATATCCTATGGCGCCTGGGGTCTGTTTTACAGTACCTGCCACACCTTCATTACCCTTGGCTCCAATACCTACCGGCCACTGGACTGAAGTTCCGCTTCCTACTTTTTCCTTCCAAGTAGGGCTGACCTTGCTCAAGTAATCAGTAAAAATGTTAGTAGTGCCGCTGCCATCAGAACGGTGGGCCACAACTATTTCCTTGTCGGGAAGCTGGAGATCAGGATTAAGGGAGGTGATTCTGGTATCGTTCCACTTTTTAATGTTACCTAAGAAGATATCGGCAATCACTTCTGGGGTAAGTTTCAAGCCGCTTTTTATTCCTTCTAGATTATAGGTAATCACTACGGCTCCGGCAACTGTAGGGAGGTGGATTATGGCTTTAGGGGCTTTAGCTAGCTGTTCATCCTTCATGGGGGCATCGCTGGCCCCAAAATCAACTGTTTCCTGCAAGATATTATTGATCCCGCCGCTACTCCCTATGGATTGATAATCGATGGTTACTTGAGGATTGAGTTTCTTATACTCTTGTATCCATTTGCTGTAAAGAGGATAGGGAAAGGAAGCTCCGGCTCCGTTAAGACTTACCGAAGCTTGCTGCCCAGCTTGATCAGGTGTAGCCTTCCCTTCCTGTTTGGAGGACCCGCACCCGGCTAAGCTTAAGGCTAGCGCTACTATAGCAGCTCCTACAAGAGCCTTACACCAGCCCTTATCCCTGGAATTAAGTTGCATATTAGCCTATTTCCTCCTTAAATAGATCATAAAAACAATTTTCCCTGGCAGGCTTGGCCTACCAGGGTTCATTATACAATCCTTCTGTTAATTCTCAATTACCCACTGGTTAAAGTTATGTTAAACCTCCCTTAGAGCCCTTTCCAAATCGTCTTTGAGATCCTCAGCCTCCTCTAACCCCACGGAAAGCCGTACTAAATCAGGAGTTATACCCAGGCGCTCCTTTAAGTCCTCCGGGAGGCTGGCGTGGGACATAGTGGACGGTAGGGAAATGATACTCTCCACCGCCCCCAAGCTTGACCCGATCACCGGAAGACGTACATTGTTTATCACCCGCCGAGCCAATTCTGCATTAGACAAGCGAAAGGAGAGCACTCCTCCGGCGCCGCTAGCCTGCCGGAAGTGGATTTCCCGGCCGGGATGTTTAGGCAAGCCGGGATAATACACCGCCTTTACTTCTGGTAAACCGGCCAGCCATCCGGCCAAGCACGCCGCCGTACGCTCCTGTTGCTCTAAGCGCACCTTTAAGGTTTTAATCCCCCGCAAAATGAGCCAGCATTCATGGGGAGCCAGGACCGCACCCAGGGTATTCTGCACCACCCCCAGTTCCCGGGCCAGACGATTATCCCGGGTTATCACCAGCCCAGCCAGACAGTCGCTGTGGCCCCCTAAATATTTGGTGGCGCTGTGGACTACTACGTCTATCCCCAGCTCCAGGGGCCGCTGAAAATAGGGCGTCATGAAGGTGTTATCGGCAATAGTTATGAGGCCTCTGGCCTTAGCGAGGGCTGCCATCGTTCGTAGATCGGTAATTTTCATGAGGGGGTTAGAAGGGGTCTCCAGGTACAATCCTTTGGTATTACCTTTGATCCTGGCTGCCACCTGTTCAGGATCCGTGGTATCCACGAAGGTTATCTCTAGGCCGAAGCGGCTGAACACTCTGGTGAGGGCCCGATAGGTGCCGCCATAAATATCCTGAGAAACTAGTAAATGATCACCGGCGGAGAAAAGGCACAAGGCGGCCGTTATAGCTGCCATACCGGAAGCGAAGGCAAACCCGTATCTCCCGCCTTCGAGTATTGCGATGGTCTCCTCTAAAGCCCTCCGGGTGGGGTTACCCGTTCGGGTGTACTCGTATTCGCCTACCTCTTCTAGGTTTTCCTGGGCAAATATGACGCTCTGGTGGATAGGAATGCTAACTCCGCCGGTATAAGGGTCTTGGGACCATTTGTTGT
>NZ_JAKKUR010000005.1 GCF_021890735.1 Thermanaeromonas sp. | reverse complement strand
AAATTTACTCGCTATTTTACCAACATATGCATTACATCATCTCATTACAAAGTATATCGACAAAATATCTAACTGTCAAGGAGGTATCCATTTATGTTAGGACAACGCTTACGATTTTATCGTCAAAGGAGGCATTTAACCTTAAAAGATGTTGAGGAGATGACAGGGCTTCACGCTACTACTATTTCCGGTTACGAGCGCGGGATACGTAAACCGTCTTACGATGTACTTCGCCTGCTAGCCGAAGTTTATGAGGTACCTGTAGCCTACCTATTGCTGGACGAAAAAGAATTATCAGAAGTAATACCTAAAGAGGTTACAGAAACTGTTGATCTTTTGACCAAGCGTCCGGATATAGCAGAATTTATACAGGAAATAAAACATTTTCCGCAACCTTTAGTAAGACAGCTACACGATGTTATTAGAGGTATTAGGAGCTTACAAAAGCCTAAGGAATAGATTTTTGCCCCTATAACCCAAGAATCTCTCAGATCGGTCCTTGTAGGGACCAATACCGGGAGCGTAACGAGGCACCAGATTAGACAAATTGCGGAGGAAATTAGAAGAAAGATGTCGAAGAATTAACTATGGGACCCGCAAAGGAACTTAGTAAAAGGAGGTAGACTTTCGCCTTGGATCTCCCGGTTTTCCTCGGCATGGCTATCGGCTTCGGTTCTTTGCTTGTGGCATTTATCTTGGAAGGAGGCGAGCTAGTAGCTCTGATAGGCGTATCTCCTTTTCTTATCGTATTTGGAGGTACTATCGGGGCAACTCTAATTGGGTTAAGCCTGGAGGAAATCCGTTCTCTTCCAGGGCTGTTTAAGGCTGCTTTAATGAATCGAAAATACGATCTTCTGGAAACCATTGAGAGCCTTGCTAACTATGCTGTTGTAGCCCGCAGAGAAGGATTTCCGGGGCTTGAAAAGCTACTTGACGGCATAAGCGAACCCTTTTTCCGTACAGCCCTCCAATTAGTGGTAGACGGCACAGACCCGGAATATACGCGTGCTATACTGGAACAGTACATATATACAACCTCAGAACGGCACGCTAAAGGAATTAAGATATTCGAAGCAGCCGGTGGCTATGCCCCGACTATGGGTATTATAGGAACTGTAATGGGGCTTATACATGTTTTAAGCAATATTAGCACCCCCGATAAGCTAGGCCCCTCGATAGCTTTGGCTTTCGTGGCTACGCTTTACGGTGTTTCAACTGCCAACCTCATATGGTTACCCTTGGCAGCCAAGCTCAAAACAAAGTCGGATAAGGAGCGAATTTACCAGGAATTGGTTAAAGAAGGAGTGCTAGCTATCCAGGCAGGGAAGAGTCCTACTGCCCTGCGCACAGCGCTACTAGCTTTCCTGTCTCCGAGTAAACAGCAGGAACTGCAAAAGCAGCCGCTAAAGGAGGCCCAGGGTAGTGAGACATAAAAGGGTAACAGAAGAGGGTCACGATAATAAAGAAAGATGGCTTCTTACTTATTCGGACCTTATAACCTTGCTCATGATTTTTTTTGTCGTAATGTATGCAATAAGTGACACGAACTCCAAAAAGCTGGCCGCCCTGGCCCATTCTTTGACCCAGGCGTTAATAGGTTCGCCGCCCTCAGGGATTTTCCAGGAAAGCGGGTCAAGTATAGTGCCGGAGATGTCAGGAGTGCTTTATGTACCTCAGGAAAATGCAGGGAGTGGAAGTGAACAAGGAGAAGGTGCTGGCAGCCATAGTTTGGAGCGGGTGGCTCAGGAGTTAGGTAAATTAGTGGCTGCTTCTGGCTTGGGCCAACAGATTATGATAAGCCAGGAGGAGCGGGGCGTAGTGGTGAGGATGGCAGAGACCGTACTTTTCCCCAAGGGTTCTGCGGAGCTAACGCCTAAGGCGCGAGAATTAATAACCCAAGTGGGGAAGATGCTGGCTCCATTACCTAACTACTTACGCATCGAGGGTCATACAGATAATCTCCCCGTCCATAACATTAATTTCCGGACGAATTGGGAGCTAGCTGCCGCCCGGGCCCTAACTGTCTTGCATGTGCTAGTTGATGAGAGCGGTATTAGTCCGGAGCGGCTTTCAGCTACCAGTTACGGTGAGTTTCGCCCCTTGGTACCCAACGATTCTGAAGCAAACATGGCCAGGAACCGGCGAGTTGATATAGTAATATTAAAAGAGAAGTTTAATGCTGTAGAGCCTCACCAACAGGGGGATAAGGCTAGTTTATAGGGCAGAAAGCCTTTTTAGAAAAGGCCTCGAAATTGTCTGGCCGGGCGGGCGGTATAAGGCTAACTTATAAGGGGTGGAAAAACTTTTTAGAACGGTGGAGAAAGGATGAAGGTTGGGGTGGATTTATATCCCTGGGAGCAAGTTCCCCTGGGTTATGATTTCTTTGCTCGGGACACAAAGAAAGTAGCCTGCGAGTTATTGGGAACCTATATGGTCCATTTTTCTCCGGAAGGGGTTACTGCCGGTAGGGTTGTGGAGACGGAAGCTTATCTTGGACCCTCTGATCCAGCCTGCCATTCGGCTCGCGGGCGGACAGAACGAAATGCCGTCATGTTCGGTCCAGCGGGTTTTGTGTATGTATACTTGATTTACGGTGTCCATTACTGTATTAATATAACTACAGATAAGCCAGAAGTCCCTGCCGCGGTACTTATAAGGGCCCTGGAGCCTGTGGCTGGTCTAGAGCTTATGCAGCGCCGGCGTGGAACCCATAAGCTTAAAGAGCTGTGCCGGGGGCCGGGGAGGTTGGCCCAGGCTATGGGCATTACTCGAGAGCTTAACGGGACTAGCGCCATAGAAGGGCCTATACGTTTTTATCCTCCCCTACCGGGGGACCCGCGGCCCGATATAGTTGTGGCCCCCCGGATAGGTATCCGCGAAGCTACAGATTGGCTCTTGAGATATTACGTCCGGGGGAGTCCTTTCGTATCTTATAAGTAAAAACCCTTCTTTAAGGGGGAACCCTTAATGGAGCCACAAGACCTTGATTTCCTGGTACGCGCGGTGGTTGATAAAAGGGATGACCATGAAAAAGTTAAAGAAATAATCCGGGATAAAGAAGATTTTATTGAAATCATGCTAGAAGATCCTAAACTGTTCCGTAAGCTTTGGGAAAAACAAGAGGAGCTGATCTTTATCTCCCCTTACTTTCTTTTTAATATTCTCCTCCGCCAGGTACGCCGCGACTTAAAAAATATAACTTATATGTATGAAGGCCATGGCCACATGCGGCTTCCGGTTTTTGATGCCCCAAAGGTAAAGAAAATTTTGGATGATGATTCTGTCCTCTCCTATCTTGCTGACCTTTTAAGTTCTTTTACCCGTACCCAGACTTATACTTTAATTTATCGCCTCGGCCCCAAGTTATATCGCCGGGCCTTAAGCAGTATAGACTTAGACGATCTTATTTTTCTTGCGGGAATAGTGGACGAAAGATATAAGTTTGAGTTGAACCGGCGCGTAGGTGACCTGGCTTTATTCATAGCAGGCATGTTCCCGGAATATATAAAAGAGACCGGACGACCAGTGCCCTGGTCAAAGAAGATACCGCGGAGCCTAGAAAATTACCTAGAGGTAGGCCGGTATTACTACACCTTGGCCAGTGAACATCCCTATGCTTCGGAATGGGGCTTGCGCGATGTCTTAAGCGTTTTAGCGGAAAATGTATCTTCTGTACAAAAAGCTTTAAATTGGTTATCGGAGAAATACATCGGGCCTAAAAGGTCTCTCTGGTTTAATACATTTTAGGCAGGTCGCGGGGAACCGTATCTACTTCGGTTAATTCCTTTATCTCTCCCTGGTGTCGGGCTAGGCCCAATTCCTTTAACCGCCGGGCGCCGGGGAGTAGTCTACTTTGCCAGGAACCTACTGCCGCATTGTACGCATTTACTGCTAGCTTAAGGCCGCGGCGGATTTCTTCTAAGTGTTCAGCAAAGGTTAAGGCGCGCTCAAAGAGTTCCTGGCCAGCCTGGATCACCTTCTCCGCGTTTTCTGTAGCCTGGCGTTGTTGCCATCCTAAAGCCACAGCCTTAAGAAGGGCTACCAGGGTTATAGGTGTGGCCATTAACACACGTTTTTGTATAGCTTCTTCAATAAGCCCTGGCACCTGTTCTACCGCAGCCGCAAAATACGCTTCTCCCGGTAAGAACAGAATTACAAAATCTAGACTATTGAACTGGCTTTGATATTCTTTAGAGCTTAATTGGGAGATAGAAGATTTTACTGCTTGAGCGTAGCGCGCTAAGGCCTCCTTCCGCCTACTTTCCTCTTCGGCTTCTATAGCCTCTAAGTACGCATCGAGGGGAGTTTTGGCATCGACTATTATTACGCGGTTATTGGGTAGATAAATTATAAGATCGGGCCTAAGCCGGGAATCATTTGCCGTGGTCTGGACAGCAAAATCGCAATAAGGAGATAATCCCGCCAGCTCTATTACGCGCTGCAGGGTCATTTCTCCCCAGCGGCCCCGCACCTTGGGAGTGCGGAGAGCGCTTACTAGCCGGTGGGTTTCCTTTTGCAACGCTTCTTGAGCTTTTCCCAGCTCCTCAAGCTGCCGGCTTAAGTTCCCATAAGCCTGCTGACGGGCGTTCTCTAATTCTTGGAGTCCTTTTTGATAGCGTTCCAGGGTTTCCCGCAAGGGGTTAAGCAAAGCTTCTATGGCTTGCTGGCGAAGGTAAAGCTCCCCTTGGGCGGCGAGGATCTCTTTATCGAGGATTTGTTTAGCCAGGGTTAAGAAAGATTCATTATTATTCTTTAAGGCTTCAGCGGCCAGGGATTTAAAGCAGGCGGTAAACCTTTCTTCTAATTTTTGCGTTTGGGCGAGGAGAGATTCTGCCTTTACCCGTGCTACCCTTTCCTTTTCCAGCCGCTTAAGGCTAGTAATAAGAACGATCGATCCTCCTACTATGAATCCCAGAGCAAAGCTCAGCCAAAACTCTCCAATTGCCATAGCCTTGTTATCCTTTATCCCAATATTCGTTCGCAACAATTAAAGGGTGATGCCCTAAGTTCGATGGTGTCGGCCACAAAAATCGGTGTGTTGAGTTTCTTGGCTTTAGCTGAGGCTAGGCTGGCCATGTTGACCAGATGCTTGATAATATAACCCGGGTTTTCGGTAAGGTTACGCAGGCTGGAACGGCGACCTCCTGAAATTCCAGCTGAAAGGGTAATGGTTACCGGGCAGGGCCATTTTTCCTGGGCTACTGCGCTTATTATTGTTTCCGCCAATTCTTTGGCTTTGGCCAAGGAGCGGGTCGTCACTATGGCAAACTCATCACCAGCGTAACGGCATAGCGTATCTTGCTTAATATCGACCACAGTTTTTAAAATTTCTGCTGTACGGCGGAGTATAATGTCACCGTAGACATGGCCGTATTCTTTATTTATTAGGCCAAAGTTGTCAATATCTAAGAAAATTATGGCTATCTCGTAGCCGCCCTCTAAGAGTTCTACTGCTCTTTGGTAAAATATTTCTGCTCTGTATAGAGTAGTAAGAGGATCTATATATTTTCCAAATTCTGCCACTACCTGAGCTTTAGTAATAACCCCTAGAACAGTTCCTCCATCAGCCACTACTAGCCGCTCGATCTGATGCTGCAGAAGAAGATTATAGGCCTCCCACAGGGAGGCAGATGGTCGGATAGTGATTACTTTTTTGGTCATAGCGTCGGCCACAAGCCTATTGGGGTGGGAGCGCCTAATATCTCGGGAAGTGATGATCCCGACCAGTTTACCTTCATCTACTACGGGAAGGCAACCAATATGGTGTTGCTCCATAATGGCGGCAGCCAAACGGACGCTGGCCGAAGAAGGGATAGTATAGAGCTTTTCGCTGAGGAGGTGCCTTATGGACAGCACTAAAAGGTCACCGCCCTCCGGACATGGATGGAAATCCTTACCTGGGCCTTCATTACCATCTGTTCATCAGCTATACGGCTGCCTTCCTCCATAATAAGGGGTAGGAGTTTTTCCTTAGGGATAAGCTTTAGGAGAGACTTTTTTATTACTATAGCCTCAAAGATGTCGTGATCTACCTCTACTACTTCGTACTGCTCGGGAGATACAGCATCCACCATGCGCCTTACAGCTTCCGGTCCTACAGGAGCCTTTTTTCCCACCAGGAGCACATCCTGGACTGGTGGTATTTCGAATTCCGAGATCTTGATAACTATTTCAGCCCTACGATCGAAGTCAAGGGAGCCACTGTTTTCTCGTGGAAGCAATTACGAAAGCCCCTTTCCCTAATTTCCCTTGTAGAATAGTTTGACACAAATTTACTAGCTCGACAAGTTATTTTTACTCTAGATTATGCTTTATTATGCTTTTTTTATGGACAACGTACGGCGATTCCTCCCTCAAAGAAATAAAGGTATTTATCTTTGACCCTCTGGCCGTAAATTGCTTCCACTGCTAACGCATAGAAGTCAAGCTGCTTTTTATATTTGGTTACCGCTATTTCCATGGGAGCACCTTCTAGCCTTTCTGCCTTATAATCAATAAGCAGCCACCCCTCGTCTTCATAAGCCAGGCAGTCTATTATCCCTTGAAGCACAACTTTCTCTTCGAAGCCTTCTTCCCCTAGCTCTGGGTAAAGCTTATTAGCCGGTAATCCCAAGGTAAAGGGTACCTCGCGTTCAACTATTTTGGCTGCCAGGACACGCCTGCCCAGCTGGCTTTGGAAGAATTTAAATATACTTTCTAGGGAGACAGAGGCAGCCTGTTCAGGGGTTAAGATTTCACGATCTACCATGGCTTGTATCTGTTTAGATAATCCTAGATAGGTAAGATCACCCTGCAAATCCAGGTGCTGCATTACAAGGTGGAAGGCGCTCCCTACTTCTAAAGGAGAAAGGTCTCTGCTTGGAGAAATAAATCGAGGCTTACGTTTTATAAAGGGACGCGGGAAGGGTTCTTCAGGCAATTTTTTTAGGTCGCTCACTGTCACCTTAGAAGGTAGGCTAGACGCTTTATGATAGGGATATACCCAATTTAACGCCTGCGCAACCTCCTCTTTATAGAATGGAGACGTAGGGATAGGCGCAAGGTTCTGTAAAGAGTTAAGGAGAAGGAAGTTAGAAGATGGTTCTTGTTCTAGAGAGCCGGGAAGATCCTGGGGAGACCATATCGATATTTGCCAGGAAGAAGGATCTTTCGCCAAGGGAGAACAAGCTAAGCTTTCTCCACCTGCTTCTTGCCTTAAGGGTTCCCCGTCTCGATGGCGAGCCACGGCAGGTACTATCCAGTCAAGATAGTTCTTAGCTTCAAGGAGCATGGTGCTGGGGAACTGGATATCCTTAAAAGCAGCCCAGCGGCACCAGGTACGGATCTTTCCTTCCCACCCGCGTACAGAACCCACCAGGATAAGCTTTTCTTTGGCGCGGGTAAGGGCTACATAAAGTATCCGCAGCTCTTCGGCCAGGGCTTCTCTATGTAGCCGGCTGCGGGTAGCTAAATACATTAAAGTAGGATAAACTAGGCGTTTTTCCGGTTCAACGATCTCGATACCTACCCCTAAGTCCTTGTGTACAAGGATATTTTGATACAAGTCTTTAAAATTAAATTGGCTCCCCAGTCCTGCTACTATAACCACCGGGAATTCTAAACCTTTGCTTTTATGGATGCTCATTAGGCGTACCACATTGTCCTTTTCACTTAAAGGCTGGGCCTTAGCTAGATCGGCCCCTTTTTCTTGTAAACGCTCTACAAAGCGTAGAAACCCTCCGAGGCCCCGCCAGGAGGTTTTTTCGTATTGTTCTGCTCTAATTATCAAGGCTTGAAGGTTGGCTTGCCGTTGCTCACCCCCGGGTAACGCGCCTACGAAGTCGTAATAGCCCGTCTCACGATAGATCCTCCAGAGAAGGTCGGCAAGTCTTCCGCGTCTAGCCAGGGTGCGCCAGTATTCTAGCTTATGCCAAAACTCGGTTAAGCGCCGGGCCAGTTCATCCTGTCCAGAATGAGAATGTATCATAGTAAGTACCGCGCTGACAAAGTCGCCATTTGGCTTTAAGAGCCGGATACGGGCCAGATCTTTAGCATTTAGGCCCACTATAGGGGAGCGCAGGACAGAAGCTAAAGGGATATCTTGAAGGGGGTTATCTATTAGTTTTAGGAGGGAAAGTATTGTGGCTACCTCTGGGGCAGAAAAATATCCCTCCCCTGTGTCAGCGTAGACCGGGATACCTGCCAGCATTAATTCCTCAAGATAAATATTACTTTTACCCTGGGGAGAGCGCAAAAGAAGGGCTATATCCCGGTAACTTAAAGGCCGGAAGGTGCAAGTTTTTTCGTCCCACACCAAAGAATCTTTCATCAGCTCCTTTATACGTCGGGCTATAAGACGGGCCTCACCCTGGATATGATCAATTTCATCTTCTTCCGCTTCTTGAGAACTTTCGCCTTTTATAAGGTGTAACTCTACCGGTCCAGCAAGGCAGCCTTGGCCTTGGGGGTAGCCTGCCCCTGGCCTTAATTCGGTTGAACTATCATACTCGATCTCTCCTAAAGGTTGTGTCATAATCTGGCGGAAAAGAAAGTTGATAGCGTGGAGGATCTCCGGCCTGCTCCGGAAGTTGGTGGTTAGGTTTACCTTACGGTTAGGAGAACCGGGATCCGTAGAGTAGTTCAAAAACTTCTCCAAAAATAGGGCCGGTTCTGCCCACCGGAAGCGATAAATGCTTTGCTTAATGTCGCCTATAAGTACAAGATTTCCTTGGCCGCTGCCCTGGCGGGAAACTAGCTGTAGGATGATATCTTGTAAAGGATTAATATCTTGGTATTCGTCTACTAATACTTCCACGAAGTTTTCCTTAAGCTCACAAGCCAGGGCAGAAGGTATGAGGTTTTCGGGGGTAGATGAAGGAGCTAAGAGGAGATTTAAGGCATAGTGCTCCAGGTCGTGGAAGTCAACCAGCCCTTGAGCTTCCTTGGCTTCTTGATAAGCTTTTCCAAAGGTTCGTACTAAGTGTACCAGTGTTTCTACCAAGGGCTTAAGTTGGTGGAGAGCTCCCAGGGTAAAGGACGTATTATGATTAAAGTAGCTTTTCTGCCAGCGCTTAAATTTTTCCCGGTATTCCTGGCGGAGCCAAAGGATCATTTCTTTATTTTCTTCAGAGCCCGTTTTAGGAGAACGCCTTAGCTGGGGAAAAGAGATTTTTTGGCCTGTAAGGCAAAGCTCCTCCCAGGAACTTTGGCTTTTGCGGAGCAACCTATTTAACTCGTTTAAATCTTGTTCTAGGGTTTCTATATAGGAACTTAGGCCTGGGGAAGTACAGGCAAGATGCAAGGCTTCTTCGGCCATCCTGATTAGATCCTTTATCTCCTGGGCAAGGGTTTCTTTTAAGGAACGTACCCAGGGGAGTTCATCAAGATTTTGGGTTTGCTCGTTTACAGTGAAACTGGACAATACACTGTCCAACCAATGATCTGGCCAGGGATGGATACGGGAGAAGATATACAGCCTAAGGATTAAGTCTTGAAGGAGGGAATCGTCCTTTGGCCCTCCAAAGTTATCTACCAATTGAGCGAAGATATCCGATGCTCCTTCTACTTGTGCATACTCTTTTTCCAACACCCGTTCTAATATCTCCTGCCGGAACAGGAAAGCTTCTGTCTCTCCCATTACCCGGAAGGAAGGAGGTAACGGGAGAAGATAAAAATACTTACGTAGGAGCTCAAGACAAAAAGAGTGAAGGGTAGTGATATTAGCCTTTTCTAACAAGAATAGCTGGCGGCGCAAGTGCCTAGAGGAAGGATTTTTAGCTAAAGCTTGAGTTAGGGCTTGAGCGAGCCGCTCACGCATTTCCGAGGCGGCCGCCTGGGTAAAGGTGACTATTAGAAGCCGGTCAATATCTACTTTCTCACTAGGGTTAAGTAAGCGGTTAATTACCCGTTCTATCAGTACGGAGGTTTTTCCGGCTCCTGCTGCGGCCGATATAAGAAGATTACAGCCCTTTATATGGATCGCTTCTAGTTGTTCTTTAGTCCAGCGGGTGCCCATATAATCTCACCTTTTTAAGCCTTATCATTTTCAAGGTGGTAAGAGATGGCCTCCCAGAGTTCTGGAATCTTTAGCTCGGGTAAGAGGCGATATTTATTCCCTGGTAACAAAGGATCAAAGCCGCAAACGGGCTGATAAGGGCAGGACTTACAGGGTATATAGCTTCCCTTTCGGTAAGGGGAGAGTTCTATATTACCTTCTAAAATCCCTTGGGCGGTCTCCTTTAAAAGTTTCCGTAAGTATTGGCGCAGCAAGGAAAATTGTTCTAAAGAAAGAACCGGGGAACGAGCAGCGAAAGAGCCATCTTTTTTAAAAGCTACGGGTAAAAAAGGAGAAGGATTGGGTAGATGATGGTCCATAAGCTTTAGGGCCCGTAAGTCTGCCACTAATAACCCTTTCATTTTAAACTTTTTTATAAGCTCCTCTTCTAATTCTGCCACCGCCACCTCGTTCCCTTCCCATGTTGTTGGTGGTTCATCGAGTTTAATGAGGGGATTAATTACCGGGAAATATAGAACCGCTGCTGGTAGGCAAGGACCGCCCAGCAAGAGAGGGCCGTGGGTTAATATTACCTCTAGATAAGTCAGAAGCTGAAGTTCTAGCCCCCAGTAAAAATCAACTAGCTTGAAATTAACAGGTCTGGACTTATAATCTATAATCCGTATCCAGAAATTATCTCCATCCCGGACTGCATCTAGACGGTCTATGCGCCCATAGATTTCTAAGAGCTCTCCCTGGGGTAAGGCCAGGCGGAGACAAGGTAAGGTTTCTCCAGAACCGAAGGTTACCTCATTACCCACTGTGCGGAAGGAAGTCCACTTGGCCTGTTCCATCAAGACCGCTGCGGCCCTTTGGATTATCCCTATAAGTTTATGGGTTAAATACCGATAGCGCGCTGTGCTGAGCAATATTTCGTTTTGAAACTTAGGTATCAGCCCTTCTACTACATCCTGGCAGAGCTTCTGGCAGGAGGGAAGATCTAAATCTTTCCAGTCTTTGTGTTGCTCCCTTAGAGCAGCGGCTAACTCTTTAAGGGCGATGTGGAAAAATTCTCCTAGATCTGGAGGCAGAAATTGGTAGCGCTGGCGTTCTTTAAGCTTTAAGCCATACTTCAAGAAATGGGAGAAAGGACATTTTTTAAACTCCTCCAAACGGGACACGCTGGTCTTAAGGGGGTTCCCATATAAGGCATAGGCTATATCCTTTGGTAAAGGGGGTTCCTGGTTAGAATAAAAGAGCCCCCCGATGATCTTGGCCAGGATTTCCCTATATAGCGGATGCGATCTTGCCCAGTTGTATACCTCTAGCCATATGGGTTCTAGGTCAGCACCCGATTTGAGTTTACTTAAGTTTATAGCCAGCAAAGATAATGACGGCCTTGGATGGGTAATAGGCTCTGGAATAGGGGAGCTCTCTTTTAACTGTGGTAGCAAAGCCTTTAAGCGGGCAATTATAGGTGAAGGTCTTAAAGCGTTGTCCTCTTCATCAGCCAAGGCGTAACTTATGCCTAAAAACTCGCGTGAACGGGTAAGGGCAAGATAAACTAAGTGTTGCTCCTCTAATAGACGCCTGTGGCTACTAGGCCCCACTTCCCACCCTTTCTCTAAGAGGTATTCCCTTTCCTCATCTTTTAGAAAGCCTAAGGCTAAAGGCCTGGCAGGGAAAATACCTTCGTTCACTCCCAAAAGGAAGGCCGCCCGCACTTCAGGCAGCCGCGAGCGATCGAGGGATATTACCAATACTTGGTCTAGCCCTTGGGGTATAAGGCCCAGGAGCTCCCCTTCCAGACCAGCCATTATAATTTGCCGGTATTCTTGGATGTCTACCCTTTCGTCTCCCAAAATGTCTACCAATTGTTCAAGGATTTCTATTATGGTTTCCCAGATCTGGGCGTGTTCTTGAGCTTCTTCCCACTGGCCATTTTCCATAGCTTCAAGACGCCATTCCTCAAGCTTTTCCGGTACCTTAAGCTTAAGCAGAAGTTCGTAGAGGGCCAAAGTAATCTCCTGCACGGATTTGGCTTGGCGTAAAGCCTTATGGAAATCCCCTAATAGGTCTACGACTTTGTTTTTTAACTCATTTATTTGAGATAAGGTTTCCCTTTCATTGTCCAGGACCCAGCATGGCTGATAGGTCCAAGGTTGGCCGTCTAACCAACGGAAACCCTGTATACCGCAAGCAAGCACATAATTTTCGAGGAGATCTACCTCTTCCCGGGAAAGGGGTAGAAGATCGGTCTTCAGTAGCCGAAAGAGGGGTTCATAGGCCCAGTTTTGGCTTACAGTGTCCAAGGCGGCACATATCAGTTCTACAAGGGGATGATGGGTTATAGGGCGTTTAACATCTAGGAAAAAAGGAATTTCAAAATCCCTTAATACGTTAACCAAGAGGCTCTGGTATAGGTTTAAGTTGCGAACCATTATGGTTATATCCCGCCAGCGGTAGCCTTTGGTCCGGGCAAGATAAAGGATCTCCCGAGCCACCGTTTCTACTTCTGTCCGGCGGTCCGAAGAACTAAAGATTTTTAAATTGACCACTTCTTGGGGCCAAGGGGAAGCAAAAGGAGCGAAAAAATTCTTTTCTACCCACGCAAGAATAGGAGCTTCCGCAAACCGCGGGGGTATTTCTTGCTCTAAAACAGTCATCGGTTCCAAAGGCACATTTAAATGGCCCGCTAGGTTTTGAAGCTTCTTAAAGGTTTCCTTGGGGGTATAGAAGGGATCTCCTTCCGCTAAGGGAGTTTCCAGGTCTTGAGGGTCTACGCAAAGGGTTATATGTACCCTCCGGGCGGCTTTAAGTAATCCTTCTAATACTTTATATTCCTGGGGAGTAAAACTGCTAAAACCGTCTAGCCAAATTTCAGCTTCCTTAAGGCTGGGGGCTTTAAGGAGATTAAAGGCCAATATTTCCAAGTAATCTTCCGCAAAACGGGTATTCCCTTCTAAAGTTTTCTCCATATCTTCCCAAAGAAGAGCAAGATCATGTAGCTTAGCCGCCAGGAGCTCATGGGTACTATTTAAGTTAAGGGAGGTAGCCGCCTCCCGGAGCTTAGAGGGGCTAAGGCAGTAATATTTAAACTCTTTTAGGGTGGAAGCAAGTTCGCGTATAAAGCCAGGCTGGTGCCAGGCTCCCAGGCGCAAGATTTTTAGGTCCTTTGCCCGGCGTTTAAGTAGGCGGCGTAAAAGCATAGTCTTAGCCAGGTCGCTTAAAGCGGGCCGGGCCGCTCCCCCTACTTCTTGGCTTACCCGCCAGGCTAGGCGCTGAAAACTTAAAACTTGGCAGCGTATAGAGCCCTGCAAGTCGGGTAAGTTCACCAGGGCCTTTTCCATTTGAAAAGTGGCCTGTTCGGGAACGAGTAAGATTATGGCTGGCCCTTGGGGAGCGGCCAGCAATTCCTTACGTATCTCTTGCAGGCAGTAATGTGTCTTTCCGCTACCAGCCCGGCCAACAATAAAATGTAAGCTCATTCTTGTTTAGCTTGCCGTGCCTCCTGGATTATTTTTTCGGCCAGATTGGCGGGAACTTCCTCGTATTGAGCAAATTCCATGCGGAAGTGACCACGGCCTTGGGTTAGGGATTTAAGATCGATGGCGTAGCGGTACATTTCTGCTAAAGGCACTTGGGCGCGGATCCTCTGGTTTTTGCCCTCGGCTTCCATGCCCAGGATGCGGCCTCTCCTGCCGTTAAGATCACCGATGATATCGCCCATAAACTGTTCGGGTACGGTGATCTCCACATTCATGATGGGCTCAAGTAGAACTGGCTTGGCCTGTTCCATAGCTTTTTTGAAGGCCATACCTGCGGCGATCTTAAAAGCCAGTTCGGAAGAATCGACTGAATGGTAGGATCCGTCAGCCAGGTTCACTTTGATGTTGGTTACCGGGTATCCTGCTAAGATGCCTTCTTGCATGGCTTCACGGATGCCTTTTTCCACTGCGGGGATATATTGCCTCGGCACCGCACCGCCGAAGATGGTCTCCGTAAACTCAAATTCTTTATCCGGAAGCGGAGACATGTCTATAAACACATGCCCGTACTGGCCGCGGCCACCGGTCTGCTTTTTGTACTTACCCTCAATCCTTGTCACCGAAGCCCGTATAGTTTCCCGGTAGGGCACCTTTGGGGTGGACATCTCTACCTCTACACCGAACTTAGAATAGAGGCGTTCTAGGGTAATATCAAGGTGCAGTTCTCCCATACCGGTTAAAATGGTTTCCCGGGTTTCGTTGTTTTTACTGAGGCGAAGGGTGGGATCTTCTTCCAAGAGACGGGCCAGGGCGTTACTTAGTTTGTCTTCGTCTCCCTTACTCTTCGGCCTTATAGCTACAGGTAAAGTAGGCTCAGGGAAATCTATAGCCTGTAGCTGTTTGGGGTTATTCTTAGTGGTTAGGGTATCGCCGGTCCCGGACACGGTAAGCTTGGTTACCGCTCCTATATCGCCAGGTTTGATTTCACTCACCGGTATCTGGGTTTTACCTAGAAGGGTAAACAGCCCGTTTATTTTTTCTTCCGTTTCTTTGTTAGCATTATAAACGGTAGTATCAGGTGTTAAAATGCCGGAATACACCTTAAAAAGGCTAATCTTGCCCACGTAGGGATCCGCTAGAGTTTTAAAGATGAGCGTGGCCAGCGGTTCCTTTTCTAATTCTACACCGGACTTACCCGCCCTGTCTGCCGGCGAAGGCAGGAAGTCTACAATATAACGCAGAAGTTGTTCTACCCCTATACTTTTCAAAGCTGAGCCGCAGAGTACGGGAATAACTTTACCGGATACTACCGCCTGTTTTAGGCCTTGGCGTATCTCTTCGAGCGTTAGCTGCTCCCCTTCCAGGTATTTCATAAGCAGTTCGTCGTCGCCTTCAGCGGCTGCCTCCACGAGCTGCTCCCGGAAGCTTTCGGCCTCCTCCTTGTATTCTTCCGGTACGGGCAATTCCTTACGCTGGCCATTTTCATAGAGGTAGGCTTTAAATTCCAGCAAGTCTATTATTCCGCCAAAGTTTTCGGCAGCTCCTAAGGGTAGCTCTAGAGGTACTATGTTGCCCGTTAAGAGCTTTTTCATGGACTCTAGAGCTTGCTGAAAGTTAGCGTTTTCACGGTCCATTTTATTAATAAAGGCCAGGCGAGGCAAGTTAAATTTATCGGCTTGTTCCCATATTATCTCGGTTTGCACTTCTACTCCTGCCACAGCGCTTATGACCATAACCAGACCGTCGGCAACGCGCAGAGCAGCTACTACATCCCCGAAAAAGTCGGCGTAGCCGGGCGTATCTAACAGGTTTATCTTGTGACCCGCCCACTCGCAAAAGGCCAAAGAAGTGTTGATACTCACTTTTCTCTTAATTTCTTCCGGATGAAAATCGGTCACCGTGTTACCTTCCTCTACCCGTCCTAGGCGTTTAGTGGCCCCGGCCTGAAAAAGAATGGCTTCCGTGAGGGTGGTTTTACCGGCCCCTCCGTGGGCTACTAGGGCTACGTTGCGAATGCTTTCTGTAGGATAAACTTTCATTAATTTAAGACCTCCCCGCAGTTCCTTTAAGAATACCTTCTAAAGAATATAATTGGCTTTCATTTTAAAAAAATCCTTTTTTGCAAACCAGATTTTTTGCTGGGATAAACCCGAAGGGGTAAGCATAAGGATGGAAAATAGAGGTGAAGGATTAATGCTAGGGACGGGCCTCTGGCAGGGCGCGGCCATTCTTACCCTGGCTAATTTTTTAAATAAGGTTTTAAGTTTTGTCTACCGTATTTTGGTTATACGGCTTATCGGCCCGGAAAGCATGGGGCTTTATGAGATGGTTTTCCCTTTTTATACTTTTGTCTTGGTTGTGGCCACTGCCGGGCTTCCGCTGGCTTTAGCCAAAATTGTCGCCGAACGCGCGGCCCGGGGAGAATGGGGGTTGGTCCGGAATGTCTTTCATCTGTCTTTGTTCTTTCTTGTGTTTAGCGGTTTAGTCTTTACCGCTATCCTTTATTTTGGAGCCCCTTTATTAGGACGTCTCTTCGCCGATGAACGCGTATATCCTGTCTTTATGGTAATGATGCTAGCTTTACCCTTGGTGTGCACCTGCTCCGCTTTCCGCGGGTATTTTCAGGGATTGAAGCTTATGGGGCCTTTGGCGCTGGCCCAAGTAATAGAGCAGGTGACCAGGGTTAGCTCCGGTTTGGGGTTGGCCCTACATTTGTTGCCTAGGGGGATAGAATGGGGTGCAGCAGGTCTAGCTTGGGGTATGGTTTTAGGTGAGGCCGTGGGGTTAATAATAAGCCTGCTGATTTTCCGGCAAGCGAGCCCGTACTATCTAGCGGGGGAAGGGCAGCCTATTGTCTTGAAGGATTTTTTGACTCTTGCCCGCTTGGCCGTTCCGGCCACCCTGGCGAGGGCTGCCACCGGTCTAACCCTTACCTTGGAAGCCATTTTAATACCCCACAGGCTTCAGCTTTGGGGAGCCAGCCTGCGGGAAGCCACGGCTTTATACGGCCAGTATTCTGGCATAGCCTTAACCCTGGTTTACCTCCCTATGACCATTACGGTAGCGATAGCCATGGCCATGGTGCCGGGTATGGCAGAGGCTCAGGCTTTAGAGAACTACAGCCTGCTTCAGAGACGGTCCTTTCAAGCCCTTAAGGTTACAGTCTTAAGCGGGCTACCCTTTGCCATGTTCTTTCTTTTTCTGGCTACGGAAATCTCCGACATAATATTTAAGGCGCCGGAAGCCGGCGCACCTCTTAAGATTTTAGCTTGGGGATGTCTCTTTTTATATTTACAGCAGACCACCAGCGGTATCCTACAGGGTTTAGGGGCTATGAAAATTAACCTCTACACCACCTTGGTTGATGGAGCTGCGGACCTTGTGGTAATTTACTTTTTAACCCCGCTCTGGGGTATAAAGGGAGCAGCCTGGGGAATAAATTTGGGCGCTTTTTTGAGCACTTCCCTTAACCTGCTGGCAATATGCCGCCTCATCCACCTGCGTTTTAACTTTTTAGATCTCTTCGGACGGCCTTGTCTGGCCGCATTGGTCATGGGTGTAAGCATTAAATTGTTACAGAGGTCGGCTTGGAGCATAGGATGGAGGGAACTGGTTGGGCTACTCCTTATCGCAAGTATAACTTATATCGTTGCCCTTCTTCTGACCCGCACCATATCCCTCCGCTCCCTGGCCCTTTGGAAAAGGATTTAAACCCTGTAGTAAAGGTAATTCGCGCTGCAACTGTTCGAGGAAACGGTGGTCCGTTAGGTCCAAATGTAAAGGGGTTATGGAGATAAATTTTCGAAGCACGGCGCCTATATCTGTATCTGGGTTTGCATCGAGATCTTTTACCTCTCCAGCCAGCCAGAAATAGGCCCTCCCCCGGGGATCTACACGCCTTTCGATGGTATTGATGTAGCGCCTCTGACCTAACCGGGTCAGGGCCACACCGGCAATATCTTGCGGGGGCAGGTTAGGGATGTTTACATTTAAAAAGGTCCATGGAGGTAGACCCCGCCGGGCTATATACTGGCACAGGGAGGCTGTAAAAGCTGCTGCAAAACTGTAGTCAGGTTCTCTCTCCCCTGCTAAAGATACGGCTAACGAAGGGATCCCGTTAATGCAACCTTCTATGGCTCCGGAAACAGTCCCCGAGTAAAGTACATCCGTTCCTAAATTTTCTCCCCGGTTAATCCCAGAGACCACCACATCAGGCGGCTGGGGTACCAGCGCTTCCAGGGCGAGTTTGACACAATCGGCGGGAGTCCCGTTTACTGCGAACCCTTTAAGGCCTGGAGCAAGTTTTACTTCGGTTGCTCGCAAGGGTTTATGCATGGTGATGCCGTGGCCTATAGCGCTTCTTTCCTTCTCCGGAGCTACAATAACAACTTGTCCCTGGCCAGCTAGCTTACAGCCGAGGGCGCGCAATCCCTCGGCAGTAATACCATCGTCATTAGTTAACAGGAATAGCAAAGTAAGCTACACCTCATAACGATTTTATGTTTAAGGCTTGAGGTAATCCTAAGGCTTTATTATAACAATAAACTGCTTCCTCCTCCAGGTTTAATTTAGCATAAATATCTCCTTTTATCTCCCAGGCTCGGCTACTTTGGGGGAAGCGCTCGAGAAGTTTTTCCAGAAATAGGAGGGCCTCTTCGTGACGTCCTAGGCGCACAAGGGAACCGGCGTAGGCTAGGTGGCATTCTTCGTCGTGGGGTGCAAGATCTATAGCCTTTTCCAGATAGGTTAAGGCCAGGGCTTCTTTACCTAGGCTCATAAGGAACTGAGCTGTTACCTGCAAACAGAAGGGGTCTTGGGGACGGAGGCGCAAAGCCTGTTCGTAACAGTGCACGGCTTCTAACCAGCGTTTATTAGCGGCTAAGGTTTGTCCTAAGTTTAGCCAGAGCTGAGTATCTTTAGGTTCCAAGGTTAAAGCCCGGCGGTAGCACTGTATGGCCTCCTTAAGCCTTCCTAAGTGGAACAGGCAGACTCCCAGATTATTCCAGAGACAGGCATCCTTCTCGCCGTAACGGAGAGCGCGGGCAAAATGGTTATAGGCTTCTGACCATAAATTAAGCCTCTGAGCCGCTATACCCGCGTTGAAGGCTACTGCCGGGTCCCGGGGACAAAACCGTAGGGCCTGCCGGTAAGCATGCAGGGCTTCTTTATTGTATCCGAGGCTGAGGTAACAATAACCCAGGTTGTTCCAGGAACTGGCATCTTTAGGTTTAAGCTTTAAATATTCTTGATAACAGGCAGCTGCTTCTAAATATAGTCCTTTCTTAAGGTATTCTTCGGCCCTTTCTAGGAGAGTTTTATTTTGGCTAGGCGAGTAAATTTTTTCTAGAAAATAGCGTGAGGCAGGAACAGGCACGGCCCATCTCCCCTTCATCCGGTTTCCTATTCCTGCCTCTAATGGTTCTCCTTTTTATATGTTAATTCCTACCAACTAAACACCAAAAATTTCCGCCAAAAAACAACTTGTTAAGGTTTCTTTGGTGCCTTTTCCTTGCATTCTCGACAATACCCGTAAAATTTTAGTTGGTGATCGGTGATCTGAAAGTCCGTCTTTTTTGTAATGAGGTTCTCAAGGGACTCTAAAAGATCATGGTCAAACTCCAGCACTTTCCCGCAAGCCAGGCATATGAGGTGATGGTGATGGTGTTCAGTACGTGAGCTGAATTCGTACCTTGCCCTACCATCGCCAAAATTTATCCGCTGGAGTATGTCCAAATCTACCAAAAGATCTAAGGTGCGGTATACCGTAGCTAAGCCTATGTCGGGATACTGGTCTTTAACAATGTTGTAGACTTCTTCTGCGCTAAGGTGTTCATTGGCGTTGTTTATAAAAGCCTTAAGTATAACTTGGCGCTGGGGGGTTATCTTATAGTCTTGTTCGTGGAGCTTTTTATAAATTTCCTCTAACTGATTTTCCATGTTTTCTCACCCTGTAAAAAAGGTTTCTAACACGCCCCATACCTGGGTTTCTTTTTCCGGGGTCGTGGCCAGGCGAAGCACTCCTGTGCCACGCTCTATGCGGAAGCCGCCTTTCCCTTGTATAAGAGGTGTAGCCGTAAATTTTAAATTGATCATAGGTTCTATCCCTGACCGGAGCTCAAGGGAAGTGTAATCCTGAGTCTCCTCAAGGTTGCTTTCCACCTTGGCGGTGCTCACCTTAACTTCCGTACGTTGGGCCAGGTAAAGGGCCGGGACATGGCGCCGGCTATACAATAGGTTGCCCCAAAAATCAGCAGCCAAGAAGGTGTATTCTTCTCCATATAAACGGACAAAGCGTGCTCCTTCTAGGGCCTCCGGAAGGGGAAAGTTCCAGCGGCGGTGATCGTGATAGCCGGTACCTTCTATGTTATACTTTTTTCCCCTCAGGCTCACTTCACCTTGCACAGCAGCCCGGGGAACAGGGACCTGCCAGTAAATACAACGCAACCCCTGGTCACCGTAAGCTATCCGGCCTATACCCGGCTGCCAACCGCCGATAAGTGGGGAGAATTCAATATCTCCGGTGACCTTGTTTGTTTCCAGGTGAAGGCAATATTTTTCTCCATTGTATTCGGCCCAGCTTCGCCCGAGCTTTAATTGGCACCGCTCAGTTGAAGCGGCTACATCTTGGGCTCCTGCTTCCGCATTTTCCTCGTCCTTTTCTTGTCCTCCCCACCAGGCAACATGATAGTATGCTCTAGGACTTAAGGGCATATTACTTAACGTAAAGGCAATGCGAAGATAAAGGTTATCCGGAGTTAAAACTTCAAAAATCCAGCTTTCCTGCAAGGTCTCGCTTTCCTTGGGAGGATGATAGGCATCGTCTTCAACCGTTAAAGGTATATCGGCCAGGGCATTAAATTCGGCATCCTGCCAGAAGGAAAAGGTACTTTCCCGCAACCGGATGTCACCCCTTTTAAAAACCTATCTTAATCTTATTCCCACCGGCTTTAAATTCGACATAACTAATAAAAAACCTCCCGACTCTCCAGAGTTCTTTTATCTTTACCAGCCGCATAAGGTTAAATTGAAAAACTGTGGATAAATTTCTCAAGGAGGGAATAGGTATGGCCCGTACCCTCTTACTGGGGCTTCTTTATGCGTTAGTGGCCGCTCTGCTCCAGGCGGTCTTACTGGGCTTTCTTTTTTACGTTACACCTTTGTCTGAGGGTTGGCTTCCCCTTCTGGCCATGGTCATCCTAGCTCTGGCAGTCTTTATAGGTGCTTTGCAGGCTGCCAGGATGGCTGGTTCCCGGGGGCTTTGGCAGGGGTTAGGAGTGGCTTTATTATTCATTTTAGTACTTTCAGCCTTAAGCTGGACTTCCGGAGCCTTAACTTTTAAAACGTTGGCTCAGAAATTAGGGCTCTCTCTCCTGGCCGGGGCCATGGGCGGTATAGCCGGGGTAGCTACGCGCTAAGTCTATATCTTAATCCCAAGGTGATGGTATCTCGGGTTTACGGCTACCGCCGCTCAGATTTTAAGTCTATTTCTTAATCTCCCAGTGACCCGTGATGCGAGTGATAACCCATCCTTTGTCAGTCTTCTTAAGGCTCAAAGTGGCGGGGGTTTCGAAGCTTTCCGGGGTCAAGGGATGCCAGATTACATCTCCCTTGACCCAAGCCGTATCTTTATTTATAAAACCATAATCATGGATGTAAAAAACTAAGTAAACGCCTGACGAACTTGCTTTATAGTCTTTCTTTAACGCGGATATAATACCAGCAGAGTTAAGGAGCCTCCAATATTCCGGATCCAGCAGGGAGCGCATCCGGTTCCAGTCTCCTTGCTGGATGGCTCTGTAGAATTCATCGGCTACATGTACTGGAGACTCGCTTTCTATAGAGGCTATTTTCCAGGTATCTTCCACTCGTACAAGTCTTATGGTCTCTTCTGAGGAGATTATACCCTTTCGCGGAGAATCCCATTCGGCACGTCCCCGGGCCCAGGCTTGCCCCGCTTCTTCATCCACGTTTTGCTCTGAAACCAAAAAAATTACAAAACGCAAGCCCGGTTCCATATTTTTTCTGGCTTGCCATTGCTGTAAAAAACCTTCTTTCTTAAGTTCAGACCACAGCTCAGGAGTTACCAGCTCTTTTACTTTTTCTTCGTTACCTTCCTCTACGGCTTTATAAAAGTAGTATATAGTGTCAAATGGAGATGGTGAAGTTGAAGTAATGGGAGATAAAACGGGTAAGGCCGGGGAAGCCAAAGTATCTCCGGGGTTACCCTTTATGTGGCCCCACAAAAGAGATAAAAGCCAACCTATAAAAATACCGATGAAAATATGCACGGCCGGCCGCATTGAGCACCGCTCCTTTCTATTTAATTCTTAAGGAGCGGTGCCAGGGATTATGCTATTACTGGTGGAGTATTTTTTTCAACAACCGCTTTAAAAATGAGGGTAGAGGTATAAAGTATACCCGCATGTTTTCCACCTCGCTCCCCGGGGTACCCCCAATTCCCTTGTTATATATACTATTAATGCCTCCCGAGGGAAGTGATTAAAGGGAAAACCAAAGTTTAAGTCGGGAGACGACATCCTTTACGGAGCCAGACTCTAATTTTACTTCCGGCAAGGAACTCAAAAAAGAAGAACCGTAACGCTTGGAAATTATCCGGCGGTCTAAGATTACGGCTACCCCCCTGTCGGTGGAGCGGCGGATGAGGCGGCCGAAGCCTTGCCGGAAGCGTATAACCGCCAGGGGTAAACTCAAGTCCATAAAAGGATCCTTTCCTTGATGAGCCAAATTTTCTAAACGGGCTGCCAGAACCGGGACATTGGGGGAAGGAAAGGGTAACCGGGGTATTATAAGGCAACGCAACAGGTCCCCCGGCAGATCTATTCCTTCCCAAAAGGTGCTTGCACCCAGCAGGATGGCCTGAGGGTGTCGGCAGAATTCCTCTACCAGTTGAAAGCGGTGTCCGTCTATACCCTGGCCCAAAAGTATTTCCCCCGGTGAAAGGGATTTCAGATTTTCGTATACGGCACGGAGGAAGCGGTGGGAATTACAGAGTATCAGCGTGCGCCCTTGGGAGGCATGGGAAATCTCTAATATAGGTTCTGCTGTAGCGCTGGCGTAGTCCTCATCGCTTAAATGGCCCGGGCTAGGCAGGTCTGTGACGATAAAAACTTGGGCTTGATTTAAATAATCGAAGGGTGTTCCCACCGAACAGGTTATTAGGCGTTCCTGAGGTAATAGCTCCAGACCAGTCCGGCGGCAGAAGAAAGAAAAACTTTTTTCGACCTGTAAGGTTGCCGAAGTGAAGACTATGGCTTCCTTAGTCTGAAAAAGCATATCCATAAGCCGGGAGCCCACTTCTAGTGGTGCGCTATACAAGGTAAACCACCCATTAGAACTTCTTTCCAACCAGGCGACTTCTTCGTCTTCGTTGCCATCCAGGATATGGAATAGGCTATCTAAATAAGACTTAAGGGCGGAGGAAAGCTTCTCGGCTTCTCGAGCCTGCAAGGTGGCTCCTATATCGTCGAGAAGAGGGGCGAGTTCTTCCAGCTCATAATTGAGTCTTTCCCACGTCTCCTCTAAAACACCGGCGGCCTCCAGTACAAATTCCCAGGCGGGTAACTCCTTCACTTTACCGGTCAAACGTAAGGTGAAATCCTGGTGACCATCTTTTTCGCCCGTCTCCCACACGAACCTGAGGGCAGCAAAGAACTCCTCCGTAGCTCTTTTTGCTTCAGCTAAAGCTAAAAGACTTTTTTCTATCCGGGCGAGTAAAGGTGCTTTCTTAGAAGAAGAAAGTTTTTCCGCCAGGAAGGGAAGCTTGGCAAAATACCCCGGGGGCCGGGTCCGCGCTTGTAGCCGGTTAAAAAAATAGAGGAGGGTGGCTTGGCTTAAAGACACCGCCAGATGTTCGGTGGCGGTATCTTCTAGGTGGTGGGCTTCGTCGACAATAAGGTAAGAATAATGAGGAAGCACTTGATTTCCCCGGCGCAGGTCGCTCAATAAGAGGGAATGATTTACGATAAATACATCGGCCTCTTCGGCCCGGCGCCGCGCGGCGGTTACGAAACAGCTTAAGTCGTGAAAAGGGCAATGGGCGCCGAGGCAAGTTTCGTTATCGGAGGAAAGCAAGTTTTTCCAGTCTTCCTCTTCGGGTAAAGTTTTAAATTCGCTCCAGTCGCCAGTCGAAGTAAAATCCAGCCAACGCCAGAGCCGTAAAGTGAAAACCCTTTCCGGTGTTTCAAGGGAAGGCAAGTTTTCTTCCCATTCCAACAGCCTGCGTCGGCAGATATAATTGGATCGCCCTTTAAGGATGGCGGCCCGGAAGGGAAAGGGCAAAAGCTTTTGTAATAAAGGTATGTCTTTATGCCAGAGTTGTTCCTGCAAGCTTATGGTATGGGTAGCAATGGCTACCCGGCACCTTTTTTTACGCGCCCAAAAGATAACAGGGAGCAGATAGGCCAAGGACTTTCCCGTACCCGTTCCCGCCTCCACTAGGGCATGTTTACCTTCTTCTAAAGCTTGAAATACCACTTTTAAGACTTCTTCCTGTTGGGGACGGTATTCGTATTCTGGCAGAGCTTGGGCTAGCATCCCTCCGGGCCTTAAAATTTCAACTATATTTTCCAGGGAGAACGTTGCTTCGTCCTGGAGACCTTGCTTATTTTCTAAAGGAGGGGGTTCCGCGGAAGCGGCTATTTCAGCGGCTATTTCGCTACAGGGGACTGAGGAGGCTTCAGAAAGCGCTGCAGCAAACCACGAGCTTAACCTTGAGGGTACGATTTCCTGGAAGCGTTTAAGGAGGAAGGGGCTTAACTTTAAAGTTTCCCTCCAGAGAATTTCTAAAAGCTGAGCCGTAACTCTAGCGTCCGCCAGGGCTCGATGCTTTTCTGTTACATCTAAATTAAACTGGCGAGCCAAAATGTGAAGCTTGTGGGAGGTAAACCAAGGGAATAAGATACGGCTTAATTCGAGAGTGTCTAAGACAGGCCCGCTCCAAGGAGAGCCCAAAGCTTTAACTAAAAAGGCCATGTCGAAGGCCGCATTATGTGCGATTACTGTGGCGCCCTGGAGAAGAGATATAAAATTGGGTAAAACTTCTTCTAGGAAGGGTGCCTCTTTTACCATATCCTCGCCAATGCCTGTTAGGCGCTGGATATAAGGCGGGATAGGTCGTCTGGGATTTACCAAGGTACTAAATCGGTGTACCAGGTGGCCTCCTTCAAAACGCAGGGCCGCCATTTCCAATATGGTGTCTTGCGATGGATCGAGACCGGTGGTTTCTAGGTCCACCACCACATATGGTTTATCTAACATGGGCCATCACCGGGATATTTTATTTTTGGTGGGCATACTTAAAGTTTAAAATGATTATAACCCCCTTCCGGTAGAGGAATTTTTCGCCCTTCATATACCAGGTTTAAGCCCTCCTCACGAGGGAGTATTTCTCCTATGATGGTAACAGGGGTGTTGCATATTTTTTCAACTTCTCGGCTTATTCTTTCGGCAGCTTCAGGACGGCAGGTCCAGAGAAGCTCGAAATCTTCTCCGCCAAAAAGGGCATACTCTAAAGGTGATTTTCCATAAACCTTGGCCGCCTCTTCAAGCCCGGGCGAAAGGGGTATTTTCTCAGCGTATATGACGGCGCCCACGTTGGAGGCCTTGGCTACCTCCCTTATTTCGGTAGCAAGGCCATCGCTTATATCATCGGCAGCCGTTAACCCCGGATCTTGTAAAGCTACCCGCACTTCTCTAACGCGAGGCTGCGGTCTAAGGTGTCTTTTCTTTAGTTCGGTAGTAAGTCCGGCGTCCAAGGGCCGCGGGTTTAAGAGCAAATCAAGGCCGGCAGCAGATCCTCCGAGGTCACCGGTGACCAGGATGAGATCTCCGGGACGGGCGGTACAGCGATAAAGAATTTTTTCTGTTTCTACTTTGCCCAGGATAGTGATATTGATCACTATAGCCCTAGGTGAAGCTACCGTATCCCCTCCGACAATATTAATACCGAAAGTACGGCAGCATTCTTTTATTCCCCGATAAAGCTCATCCACAAATTTTACTTCCAGCTGGGCAGGAAGCCCTATAGAGACCACAATCTCTTCGGGTACTCCGCCCATGGCTGCTATATCGCTTACGTTTACCGCCGCTGCTTTATAACCTATTTCCCAAGGGGTTGCAGTATCACAGGTAAAGTGGACGCCTTCGATAAGCATATCAGTGGAGACGAGGAGGAAGTATCCAGGATGGTAAGGGAGTACTGCCGCATCGTCTCCTATGCCCTTGACAACTCTCTTGGGATCTACCAGACAGCCTTCCTGAATGCGCTCGATGAGGCCAAATTCGCCTAACTCCTTTATGTACAAGGACAGAAACCCCTTCCTTTAAGTTATCACCTCATCTTTTTCTAATATTGCCATAAGAAAAAGGCTGGAGCAAGATTTTCCTTCCAGCCTTAGAGCTTCTTTTCAGCAAGGGATCGGGAAAGGAGGTTAAGTAATTCTTTAAGGCGGTTTTGTATATATTCATCGTGGGGGTCCAGTTGGTAGGCTGACCAGTAATAGCCTATAGCCTGAGCCGGCCGTCCTCTATATTCATGAAGCACGCCTAAAGCAAGCTGAGCTTCCAAATCGCCAGGGTTATATCTAACCCGCTGCAAGTAATTTAGAAAATTGGCTTCATTTTCTAAGAAACTTTGTTCGAAGGATACCTCGCCTATTTTAACCTTCATGACCTTCCCCCCTACCCTTAGTTATTTTATGGACGGGGGAGGAATAAAATTACTCGATGGTAGTCAACTCAATTAGCTTAGGGAGCCATCTTAGTTCCCGGGCAAGCTTTATATAGGTGGTGGGTTCCTCCTTTTTTGCTCCCAAAGCCATAAGGACGGCTTCTACCGCATTGGCCGAGGGGGAGCCCGCTTTCCAGAGGGGTGTCGTGCTCAACAGATATTTAACGCCTACTTGTTTCAGGAGGCGGAGATCTTCTTTGTTAGTCCCGCAGGTTATGAGGATTTCACTTTTAGATAGATAAGGCAGAAGGTAGCGGCAGATAAAATGCCAGTTCCCCGCGATAATATCAACCTGTGGAATGGAGGGGCTATAGATGCGGCCAGGCTTTTCCTGTGCCGGGCCTAAGGGATAAAGGAAGTGGAGGGGGAGGCGGGCTAAAAAAGGTAAGGTCAGGTGGGCTATTTTGGTGAAGAGCGATAGCGGTAACACACAAGGTAGTCTGAGACCGAAAAGGGCGTCACCAGCCAGGACCTTACATCCTGCTAGGGAGAGCGACTCGGCTAACCAATAACGGTCCAGAACAGATACCACCAGGGCGGTTTTTCCAGCTAGAGATATACCGTAGCCTTGGAGAACCTCAACGGCTAAAGGCTCAATGAACTGTTTCCAACCGGAGCCGTCCACCAGCGGTGTTTTTGAAACCCGGCACACCAGGTGCCTTCCAGCCGGGCAGGGGATGCGGCGGTTCCCCAGATGATAGTAGAAGTTGGCTCCTCCCAGCCCCAGGGCGGCTACTTGACCGTCAAGGGAGCTTAAAATCTGAGCGGCTAAGGATAAATCGCCCTGGCAACCTATACGCTCCATGACCACTTTAGCTTGGGGCAGGTCTAACTCTTCCCTGAAGTCCCGCCGGGTTGTCCCCAGGCTTACGCTAACGACTCGCAACATTGCGGGATTTCCTTCTTACTTAAAGCTTTTGTCCATAAGCCAGCTTTAACCGGCGAACCAGGTATTCTGCGAGTACTGCGCAGTCTTCCGTGGATAAGTGTTCAGGGACGGAGGCATCAAAAAGAATAGTGCCTCCCGGAGGGACCTCCTCATCTCCGGCCCATAAACTTAAATATACGGGTACCAAGGGAAAAGGATAGAGGATGACGCTTGCGTGACCTATGTGACCTTTTGTCCCGCCTAAGGAGGCCCCTGCAGAAACTAGACTGTCCAGATGGGGCGTAAACGCGCGGATCAGGGGGAAAACGGCACGGTAGTAAAAGGGTGTTGAGTAAAGGGCTCCGCCGGGTAATTCTTTGAAAGTGATCCACTGCCCGGTAAGGGAAGAACCGGGACTTGTTAAATAGTGCAGGAATAGGACTGTAACACGCGGGTCTATTTCTTCTTCGCCATAAACTTTTCCGTCGGGATAAGTTATCCGGTAGACCAGGTTGAGGAACGGGCAAGAAAACTCCTTCGTTGCTTCATCCCAGGTTACCTTTTTGTTTTGAGCTATGGTAGAAGGAGCAATAGATCTAAGCTTTTCCCTGGCCAGTTTTAAAGGAACATCTAGATTAAAGGGTAGTTTTTCCATATTATCCCCTTCCGGGATGTAAAATCATCCGTAGTTAAATTATAAACTCTTACTTACGAAAAAGGCCAGCTTTTAAGCTGGCCTTTTTTACGCTAGGGGAACGGTTATACAATGTTTTTCTGTTTCTTCTTCTAAAAATACTGGCAACTCTTCTTCTTCAAGTATGCGGTACCCGACCTCTTCACCCTCTATCCAGGTCAACAGGTATTCCATCGGGTTCGCCCCCTGAATTTTGTATACATCATTCTAAATATAGAATAGCACAGGCAAAGTCAGGATTTCAAGCTTGACTCTCAAAAATTCTTTAGATATAATTTTTACTGCGCTGGTGAGCGCCCGTAGCTCAGGTGGATAGAGTAACGGAATCCGAGTCCGGAGGTCGCAGGTTCGAGTCCTGCCGGGCGCGCCATGTTTTATGTGCGCCAGTAGCTCAGTTGGTAGAGCAGCTGACTCTTAATCAGCGGGTCGTGGGTTCGAATCCTACCTGGCGCACCAAGTAGTTATAAGGCCTCTCGATAATAACGGGAGGCCTTAAATTTTCTCCTTTTTAAACATCCTACCCTTGCTTAAGACACCCCCAAAGCGAGGTGAAAGATGAGCTTGGAGCTTTTCCTTCTGGCACGTGGTTGTCCTAACTGCGGCGGGAGCGTGACGGATGAGCGTTTGGCGGCAGGGCTCCCTTGCGCTAATTGCCTGCCACAGGAAGGAAAAGGTCTTTCGCAGGCTACTCTTTGTGGTGATCTCCGAAGAAAAGATAAGTTACAGGGACTTTCTCCTTTCTGCCGGGCCGAAGAACGCCTTGAAAATTTTGCCGAGTTTTTTCAACGGGCAACCGGGCTTTCCCTTTCTCCCTTGCAGCGTTTGTGGGCTAAGCGTTTCTTTCTTGACGAGTCCTTCGCCATTATCGCTCCTCCTGGTGTAGGTAAAACTACCTTGGGGTTGGTACTTTGCCTTTATAACGAGAAAAAATCCCTTATCCTCTCCCCTACCCGTCTTTTAGTTTGGCAGATAGTAGATAGGCTTGCCCGATTAAGTGGCCGAGCCGGTTATCCCAGGAAAATCTTAGGTTTCACTGGTAAGGCTAAGGAAAAGAAAGAGCTTATGGAGGGTAACTATGACGTCCTGGTGGTAACTACTCAATTTTTTTATCGCCATTGGCGTGAGCTTGCAGTTCATCCCATCACTTTTGTTTTTATAGATGACGTTGACGCCCTCCTTAAAAATTCCCGCCAGATAGATAGCCTTTTTCATTTCTTGGGCTACTCCGCGGAAGAGGTAGACAAGGCCTTGCGTTCACCAGAAGAGAATCTCAAACAGATGAGAAAGAAGCCGGAAAGGCTCCTCATCCTGTCCTCCGCCACCTTAAAGCCGCGGAACAAGCGGGTGCGCCTCTTTCAGAGACTTATGGGTTTTTCTATTCAGCGGGCGGTAAGTACCCAGCGTCGGGTGCTGGATTGCTACGAAGAAGTAAATGATTTTGCTTCTGCGCTGGCTCGATGTGCCGAGTTGATCGAAAAGTTGGGTGCCGGGGGATTGGTGTTGGTCAGTGCAAAGGAAGGTAGAGAAGGGGTAAGGGAAGCCACTATGTACTTGAAGGCCAGGGGAATTAGAGCTGAAAGTTACCTTGAACTTGCCCCGCAAGACCTGGTAGCAAGACTGCTGGAAGGGTCAATTAAGGTTGCAGTAGGGTTAGCCCATCCCACGAACCCTCTGGTTCGGGGACTAGATCTTCCCCAAGTACTTAAGTATGTAATCTTCGTAGGGGTACCCGCCCATCTTCTTCCTCTGGAACTATCCCCTTCTCCCGGGGCCCTGCACGGCCTCTTGCTGGCCCTTTTTCCCTTTTTCACAACGGATGAGCAGCGTACAATTTTACGGGAGCTTCGGTATTTAAGGCCATACTTAAGCCTTCCTGCTGAAGAGGTCTCTCGCTACCCTGCGCTAGACAAAAGGATACAAGCCCTCCTTCCTTTACTGGAGGCAAAATTTAAAGAGCCCTCTTTTTGGGAGAAGGTGAAAGCGGCAGAGGATATAAGTGTATACCAGGAAGAGGGGAGGCTTTATCTGGCTTTAGGAGATGCCGCCACGTACTTACAAGCCTCGGGAAGGGTCTCACGCCTTACCGCGTCAGGACTTACGCGGGGGTTAGCCATTACTTTATGTACTGAACGCCGGATGCTGGGCAGCTTAAAAAAGCGGTTGCGCGCCTTTAGTCCGGGGGAAATAGAATTTATACCTTTACAGAAGGTCGAGCTGGAAGAAATTATGCATGGCATAGAAGAGGATAGGCGGCGGGTCAGGGATAAGGAACTTGCGGTAAAAGGAGGTCCTCATACCGCACTGGTAGTGGTGGAGTCCCCTCACAAGGCCCGTACCATCGCGTCTTTTTGGGGAAAACCCGGGATCCGGAGGGTGAAAGGAGCAGTGGCCTACGAAATACCGGCAGGTGACCGGTACCTCATAATCACGTCTTGCCTGGGGCATGTCTTTAACTTAAGCAGGCAACAAGGTTTTTTTGGCGTCCTCACCGATGGACAACGCTTTTTGCCGGTCTTTGATACTATAAAGATCTCTCGGGAGACAGGAGAGGAGTTTGTGGATCCTGAGGAAGCGAACCGTTATCCAGAAGGGACAGTATGGGATAAACAAGAAGTATTACAAGGGTTGCAGCACTTAGCCTTTGAAGCAGACGAAGTTTTTGTGGCCAGCGACCCTGACGCGGAAGGAGAAAAAATAGCTTACGATCTTTATCTTTCCTTACGCCCGTTTAATCCCCGGATCTTTCGCCTGGAATTCCATGAAATAACACCCGCCGCCTTCTGTAAAGCCCTAGAAACCCCGGGGCAGATCAACCTGCACCGTGTCCAGGCCCAACTCACCCGTCGGGTACTCGATCGCTGGGTGGGTTTCTGCCTATCCCGGCGCCTTTGGCAGGAATTTGGCAACCCTCACCTTTCTGCCGGAAGGGTTCAAACTCCGGTACTCGGGTGGGTGATAGCTTGCATGGAAAAGAGGCGAGAGAAGAAGGCGCGCATAACCTTTTCTTTGGGATGTGCCAACTTGATTCTGGAAGTACCGGACCTAAAACTAGGCCAAAAAATTTTTGCTGAACTCGATCAGGTTACATGGGAGATATTAGAGACAAGCGAAGAGGAACGGCCACCCCTCCCACCCTTTACTACGGATACCATTCTTACCGAAGCATTCCACCGGCTTAGACTGTCCGCACCGGTTACAATGAAGCTTCTCCAGGAACTTTTTGAGTCGGGATATATCACCTACCACCGAACCGATTCCACCCGGGTCTCGGAAACAGGCCGCTTCCTTGTAGCTAAGCCCTTCATTGTCCAGCAGTTTGGGGAAAAACTTTTTCATCCGCGCAGTTGGGGGAAGGAAGGGGCGCACGAGGCCATAAGGCCGACACGTCCTCTAACGGAAGATGAGCTTAGGTGGATGGTGGGGGCAGGGCTGGTGAACCTGAGCCAGGAAAAGGCTATTGACCTTTACGGGCTTATCTTCCGCCGGTTTATAGCGTCGCAGATGGCGCCAGCGCGGGTGCGCAAGGCCAGGGTACGCTTTCGGGTGCCTAGCTATACTTGGGAAACCGAGCTGGTGTGCGATGAACTCGCACCCGGGTTTGCCCTTATGTGGCCGAGCTTTTCTGTAAGCCGCCTTGATGCTAAAGCACGGCTAACCCACAAGGCATACCAGGAAATACCAGTAGTAGAACTTTATACTGAAGGTACTCTAATCCAGGAGATGAAGCGGCAGGGCATAGGTCGACCCTCTACCTATGCGGAAATCATAGCCACCCTTCTTAACCGGCGTTACCTGGCGGTCCGGCGGGGGAGCCTTTACCCTACCCGTTTGGGGTTTAAGGTATACCGGTATCTGAGGAAGAACTTCCCCGAGTATACTGACACTGCTTTAACCCGAGAAATAGAAAGGACCATGGATCTTATTGCGGAAGGAAAAGAGGATTACCAGGAGGTGCTGAGGAAACTTTATAAGGTTAGAGAAATCCTTCCCTAATGGGAATTATTTTTTCGCGTAAAAAGCTCGCAGAGACGAAACAGGCCCTAAAGGCCCTGAAATTCAAAGCTACCGGGGTGCCGCCTGCTATTTTTTAATACCGCGCCTACTCTTCCCCTTGGGAAGACTTAAGTTTCATTAGTTTGTTTGCCAGATCCGCGGGCAAACGGTTGCGGTTATGCGGCCCGATCTCGATTACCTCCACATCCGGCCTGGCTTTGATTCGGTCGGCAAATGGGTGCGGTGCGACCATTACCGTGGCCACGAGGAGTAGCGGGCTATCCATACACGCTAAGACCAGCTCCCGTCGCACCTTCCCCGCTCGATGTTGATATTTTCTTTTTAGCGGTTTGTTGACCTGGTCAAGCTAATTTATTGCCGCTATTTATTTACATTTTCCTCCTTCTTCCTTATCCGGGCTTCCAAAACTCTGAGATCTTGGGGACGGCCTCGTAAGAGCACCCTTACTCCTTGGGGCGTATATATTTCCTCCACAACTTCTACCCTATTTCTTGCCCTGAATAATTCCCCGAGGTGGGTAAAGGGTATCCACAAGGTCCTCTCTTCTACAGGGAAAAGTTTTTCCTCTAAGCGGTTTAAAAGGAGGGGGAGATTAGTACCGTGGAGGGCTGAAATAGCCAAGCCGTCCACGGGGATGATCCCGGTAAACCTGTCTACCTTATTGTAAACTTTAAGGAGAGGGCGGTGAATAAGGCCCAGTTCCCTTAGGATGTTTTCTACTGCGGCTACCTGACGGTCCATATAAGGGCTGGTAAGATCAATAACATGGAGCAGAAGATCCGCAGAGGATAGCTCTTCTAAGGTGGCTTTAAAAGCTTCCTTTAGCTTGGCCGGCATATGTTGAATAAAACCAACGGTATCGATGAGAAGCACCTGGCGACCGGAAGGAAGCCGGATGCGCCTGCTTACGGGGTCGAGGGTGGCAAAAAGCCGGTCCTCTGCTAAGACTTTATTTTCACTTAAAGAAAGGGCATTGAGGAGCGTGGACTTACCTGCATTAGTGTAGCCTACCAGAGCTACTACAGGAATGGCGTTTTTGATCCGTTGCTGCCGCAGGACTTCGCGATTCCGGCGTATATCTTCCAGTTCCTGGCGCAGGTGGTAAATACGCCTGCGCACAGAACGGCGGAGCACCTCCAATTTAGTTTCCCCTGGACCCCGTGTTCCAATGCCCCCTCCCAGGCGGGAAAGAACTTCTCCCAGGCCCAGCATACGAGGGTAAAGATAAGTTAGGCGCGCAAGCTCCACTTGAATCTTTCCCTCTCGGGAACGGGCGCGGTGGCGGAAAATCTCTAGGATGACCTGCGTGCGATCCCATATCTCTACTTGACCTAATCTTTCTTCGAGCCTTAAAATCTGGCGGGGAGAAAGTTCCAGATTGAAAATAACGGCTTCTATGCTTTCCCTTTCCACTTTTTCTTTCAGTTCCTGAACCTTTCCTTCCCCTAAAAGATAATTAGGGTCAGGACGCCGGCGCTGAAGGAGGTAATCTTTAACCTCTATGTCGATGTTCCGGGCAAGTTCCTTAAGCTCTTCTAGGTTGTAGGAGATTTCCTCCTCCTTTTCATCTTGGGCCAGGTAACAAAGAATGCCTCTTTTCACCCTGGACCCTCCTTGTATGATAGTAGTTATAACCCCACTCTTGTCGGGGCGATAAACAGCTAGTTGTAGTTCCATAAAAGCGCTTGTTAGACGAATTTAAGGCATTTCCTTCTTACAATTAAAAATAGCAAAAGGATGTTAGTGTGACTATGGATTGGATGATAAAAAGAACATGCCCTTCCCCAATAACAAAAAGGGGGGCTTTACTACCCCCTTTTGGGTTACAATATTTAAGAAAGCCTGTTAACGGATCTGCTGGGCAGCGAATTCGCATTCTTTTATGCACATCTCTAAGTGATGTACCGATTCATTTAAAGTGGATCTCGCCACTCCAGACGCCTGTCCGGCCAGTGAGCGCAGCTCGCTAGCTACCCTTTGGCAGTCCTGAATAAACGTATGCAGTTCCTGCGCAAGCATTTAGCCCACCTCCCTCATTTCACAAACTCTTTAGCATCCAGACATCCGTGTATGCACATTTCCATATGTCGTGAAGCTTCGGCCAAGGCATATCTGGCCCGGTGGTCCACCAGTCCGTTGGAGATGTTGCGTATCCTTTGGGCGAGGCTGGTGCACTGGTCGATGCACCGTTGGATATCTTGGTCAAGAGCCACTTAAGGTACCCCCTTTTAAACCGGATATATTTTCTCGCCCATAGTTTGCACTTCTAAAACAGCCAGTATACAGGAGAGAGATTAAAGCGAGATTAAAGTAACAGGGGGGTTTCAAGTATCCTTAAAGTCTTAAAAGTCAAGGCTATGGGTGGAGGAGGAAGACAGGGTTCTATCCTTTCCCTTGCGAATAGAAGGCAGTATGCTGTAAGAGCTTATCATCCAGGAGCAGATTATAATGGCTAATGCAAAGGGTAGTAGGTCAACAAAAATTTCCCCCAGGCTAGGCACGTAAGGCCACGAACTTACGAAGGTAGGTTCTCCTGGCCTAAATTCACCTAAAGCCACAGGATAGCTCCAGAGCTCATTTGCCGCCCCCGGTACGGCAAGGCTTAAGGGGAAGTGGTTAAACGCCGGGAAAAGGAGATTAAGGCGGTGGATGAAAACGGCTACCAGCAAAATAAGGCTTCCCACAAGGAGTGTGCGGAGCGAAGTTGTACCCCGGGAAGACAGGAAATATACCATGCTGAAGACGGTCAACACCATCTCTAAAGCGTAGAGGACCCCGTAGCGGCGGAAAAGAAGGGATAAAAGCTCTAGTTCATCCGGGTTAGCCCACCACCAATGGATCACCAGATCCGTGGCTACCAAGAATAAGTGCACCACAAGGGCACAACCGGCAATACGGGCTAAAATAGCAAAGGCGGGACCGTACCGGGAGAACCCTTCCTCCCCCATGCTTGAGAGGGCTATCAAAAGGCATAAAGCTGCCCCGGAGGCCACGGCTACGGAGATGAAGTCGGCAGGCAGGATTGTCGTATACCACCACCCGCGGGAGACCTGGGTGGCGAAGATGAGGGCAGTGATGGTATGAATAAGTATGGCTATGGGCAATCCAACAAAGGCTATACGCCTGCTCCAGGTAATGGATATTTTTTCTACTTCCTCAGGGGAGAGCCTCTGGGTCCAGCGATTAAGAAAACTCCGGCCTTCCCTTTTCCAATCGGGAAGGAGCTGGAAATATACGCTTAAAAAGGTGAGAACAATGTAAGAAGATACTACGAGGACATCCCATATCAGAGGTGAACGGAAGTTAGGGTGCAACAGCAAAAGGTAAATTTTATCTACCCTTCCCAAATCAGGGAGTATGATGATTGCAGCTGCCAGGATACTGGCAAAGGCGGATAAAGAAGCTACACGCGTAAAGGGTTTTAGAGCCGCAATATTAAATAAATACACAGCGGAGGATACTATCAACCCGCCCGCAGCGATGCCAACGAAAAAGGCGAAGGTAGCAATGTATAAACCCCAGCTAAAGGGATTACGCATATGGGTTATAATAAGGCCTGCTTTTAATTGATAGGCCCAGGCTGACAGGCTGACCAAGAAAAGGAAGAAGCCTAAAATTAAAGCAAGATTTTTCCTATGCACGTTTGAATTCACCTCTACTTTACTCGAGAAGTTTTATTCTTAGCTTGTTCAAGTTAGCTAACTTTGGATTGAGGATTAAGGCTAAAGTACTTTCTCACTTGCGAGGGCTTGTAGGGGGTAAATAAAACACTTTAGGCCGTGTACCCAGTTCCTCCTTCAGGCGGAAAGCCTGGCGCTGGCGGAGTATTTCATTTATTTCCGAATGGGGGTCATCTAAATCCCCAAAAAAGCGGGCCCTGGCAGGGCAGGCTTGAACGCAGATGGGTTTTTCGCCGTTGTCTGTGTATTGTACGCAGAAAGTACATTTTTCCACTACTCCCTTAGGCCGGTTGGGTATATAAACTAAGCGCCCGTTTTTATCCCTGTGAGGAAAGGGATAGCCGTATTCGTATCCTTCTACATACCCTGCTTTGCCTTTGGCCTTTTTAGGATCTTCCCAATTAAACTGGCGTACTTGGTAGGGGCAGGCGGCCAGGCAATAACGGCAACCTATACAGCGCTCTAAGTCCACCTCCACCCTGCCTTGGTCATCGGTGTAGGTTGCTCCCACGGGGCAGACCTTCTGGCAGGGAGGGTTTTCGCACATCTGGCAAGCTACAGGTAAAAAATACATCTGAGGTTCCCCCTTTTGGAGGGCGGGTACTTGATGTTCCGGGCTTCCAGGGGTAAACACCCGGTTCCACCAGGTACCCGGGGGCTGCGCATTGTGGGATTTACAAACGACCATACACGTACGGCATCCTATACAACGGTCCAGGTCGATAACCATACCCAGTTTCATTTCTCTTCCGCCACCTTTCGTACATCGCACAGGGTTTCGTTCCAGGCCGTATTGGGTGCCCATATGCCGGGGACAAAGTAAATTTCGTGGGTAGGCTTAATAAAGGGATAAGTGAGAGAGTTGTAGGAGTCGCCTTTAAGATACTGGCTCCACCAGCCCTGTTCAAAGACCACCACTTTTCTGCTTAAGCCGGGGTCTAATACAGCCCATCCTCTTACCCGTCCCCGGTCGTTATAGGCTTCTATTAAGTCTCCATTTTTAATTCCTTTTTGGGCAGCATCCTCGGGATTTAGGAATATCTTAGGTCTATTATCCTGCAGTTCGTTCATCCATATATTGTTAGAGTGGGTGGAATGAACGCGGTACAGAGAATTGCGGGTAAGGAATACGAACTGATATTTTTCCTTAGCTTCGGGGTTTAAAACGTATTCACTTTCCTCAAAGGGAGGTTTATGGACAGGCAGAGCTTCGCCCTGGGATAAAAACCCTTCTTCCTCCCGGTAAAATTCGATACGGCCGCTTTTTACAAATCTGGCGGTAGCTTCTAAAGATGCCGGGAGACTTACGGGAGGAAAGGGCTTACGGAAATTGACCTGCTCATAGAAAGGTATTTGCCGGTTACCTGGAACCTCCGATTTCAAACGGACAGGCCCCTTTTTAAGCCGTTCTAGAGTGATGCCTTCCACAGGAGGGCCGCCCGTCTTAAGCAGCAGCTCAATAACTTTCTCTGCTGCTTCCCTTTCTTCTAACCCCGGGAAAAAGTGCGCTTCAAACTGGGGGTCCAGCCTTTTAGCAATTTCCCGGGCAATCCAAAGTTCGGACCGGGACTCAAATAACGGTTCAATGGCTGGTTGCTGGAGTTGCATATAGGGGTGCAAGGGGGTGGTAACCAGCTCCACCTTTTCGTACCAGGTGGCCACCGGAAGCACCACGTCGCTGTAGCGGCAGCTTGTGGTCATCTGGTAATCTAGAGCCACAATCAGCTCCAGATCTCCATTTTCAGCCTTTTCCCTTAGCCGGTTAGCCATATTATGCTGGTCGAAGGGATTCCCCCAACCGAAGATAAGGGCTTTAAAACCGTTTTGAGGGTAAGGAGCGGTCATGGTTTTAGTAGGACCATGTAGGAAATAAAGCCAGGGTGTCCAGCGGGGAGGCTTGGGGAACCACCACTCCTTCACATGGAAACGTATCCTGTATTGTCCGGCATAAGTGGAGATGCCAGCACCGGGACGGCCCAGGTTCCCCGTAAGAACGGGTAACAAGGCCAAGGCCCTACCTTTTAGATCTCCGTGATACCATTGATAGTTGCTGGCCCCATAAATTACATGCAAGGGCTTGGTGGTAGCCATTTCCCGGGCAAGCCTTTCTACAACTTCCTTGGCTACCCCGGTTTCCTTCTCTACGTATTCCAGCGTGTAAGTCTTCAGGTGTTCTTTTAATAACTGGAAGATCGGTTTAACCTTGACCTTTTGCCCGTCTTTTAATTCTACCTCCCTTTCGCCTTCCAGCATGACGTCACGCGGAAGACCCAAATTTTCTGGATGCACGACCAGAAAATTTCCGTTATAGGCTACAAACGCTTCCCTGTAGGGTGGGAGGTCCTGGGGAGGTTCTAAGCCCTTCACTTCGCCTGCCCGCAGGCGGCGTTTGGTATCTAGCCGCACGAGTAAAGGCAGATCTGTATAGGTTTTGATAAATTCTTCATCGTACAACTTTTCCTCAATAATAATCCGGGCTATACCTAAGGCCAGGGCAGCATCGCTGCCAGGTTTTAACTGTACCCACTCATCTGCTTTGGCTGCAGTAACGCAGTAGTTGGGATCGAAAACGACAAACTTCGCGCCGCGGTTTCGAGCTTGAATGAGGAATTCGGAGTCGACAAGCCTGGTAACAAGGATGTTGGAGCCAAATACCGCTATATACTTTGAGTTCAGCCATTCCAAGGGCTCCAGTTCTTCTGTCTGAACCCCAAAGGTCTGGGGCCAGAACATAGGGAGGTCCCCGTTTTTATCATAGGGATGAAAGAGGGTCCAGCCGGCCAGGGTAGAAAGGGCGATCCAGGCCCCTTTTTGGACGTGCCCCGTTCCGCCTACCTGGAAACTAAAGCCTATGCTTTCCGGACCGTACTTGGCAGCAATCTCTTTAAGGTGAGATGCAACATAGTCCAACGCTTCTTCCCAGGATGCCTCCCTAAATTGGCCACTTCCCCGGGGGCCTGTCCTGATCAAAGGACGCTTTAGGCGGTCGGGTCCGTAAATGAGGTTGGTGTAGCTTAGTCCCCTTAAGCAACCTCGCGGTCCGTATAGAGGTTCGGGATAGTCGTCGGTAGGGAACAGGGCTTTGATCTGGCCGTTAACTACCATGGCTTTAATCCCGCATGCTCCTGTACAGTTGGGCGAACAAACGGAGCGCACAAATTTAACCTGAGGGCTCTTTTCTTCCTGAGCACCAGATGCAGGCATAAAGTAGGCGGGCGAGGCTGCTGCACCAGCGAGAGCCGTGGCTACTGCCGAAGCTTTTAAAAATTGGCGCCGTGTAAGCTTAAAACCTTGTTTTTTCATTGTGACCGGTCACCCCACTCCTTTCTTGGAAGAGGAATATAACAGGGTTTTACATGTGAAGATGTACTCATGCTTTCCGGAGCATACTCTTTAGCAAGTTTCGTGCCAAAAAAATAAAAGCCCCGGAAACAGGCTTCTGGAGCTTGAGATTGTAAGCATTATCAAGGACTTTAGGCTGACGTTTTAGAGATTGTGAAAAATATTCCGGTAGTCCCCTCTCTAAAATCATAGAATGAGTTTCTAAGTTTTTAGAATCGGGGTCTATAATTTTTCTATACGGCAGGCGCCTACTTTTGTTAACGGCTGGCGGGAGATGGGATCTACCAACCACGATGTTAGATGGTTGGCTGCCTGGGGTTCCTGTTTTTCCCGAGGATCTAAATCTCCGAAATGGAAGGGTAGAAACACTTCTCCTCTAGACACTACCGGGGTAATGCGGGACCGCACCTTTACCCAGCCCTGCCGGGAGATCACCTTGACCCACTCTCCTTCTTTGATTCCAAGGGCCGCTGCATCCAGGGGGTTGATCTCTACAAAGGGTTGGGGGATCAAAATATTTAACTCGGGGATGCGCTTGGTCTTGGTACGAGTATGGTAATGCTCGATAACGCGGCCCGTGTTTAACCAGAAGGGGTAGTCTTGGTCTCTAGGGGAGGATGGCGGGCGGTAAGGAACGGCCCAGAGCTTAGCCCGGCCGGGGTTAGCGTTAAACTCGCCGTAAGCCTGAGATACGGCGGGGTCCGTGGGGAAAAAGCCGTCAGTATACAATCGGGCAGTACCGGTCTCAGCTCCCTCCGGACAGGGCCACTGGATACCTCCTTCCGCTTTAAGGCGGTTATAGGTTATACCTGTGAGGTCGTTGGGGCGGTGGCGCGTCAACTCCTTAAGTTCGTTGAATGCTTCTTCCGGTTCTGCCCAGGGAAAAAGCCTTCCTGCTCCCAAATGCCGGGCTACTTGACATATGACGGTTAGATCGTCTTTGGCCTCTCCTGGCGGCTGGACCGCTTTCTGCACAAGGTTAACCCTGCGCTCAGAATTGGTTATGGTCCCTGTCTTTTCTCCCCACTGGGCAGCAGGAAGGAACAGGTCAGCGTAGTATGCAGTTTCCAAGGGATAAAATATGTCTTGTACCACTAAGAATACCCGCTCCAACTGCTTACGTACATACTGTTGGTCTGGTAAAGATACGACAGGGTTGGTGCCTATTACCCAAAGTACGCGCAGGCGTCCATCCTCGATAAGTTCCAGCATGGTACGGATATCGTTAGTATACCGGGGCAATATCTCCTCCTCTACCCCCCAGAAGGATGATACCTCATAGCGGTGTTTAGGGTTCTCGGGGTTCCGCAACCCCGGCAGGCTTCCCACTCCTCCTATCTCCCGCATGCTCAAAGATGAAGCCTGGCCGGTCAAGGAAAGGGGTGCACAACCCGCCCGGCCTATCTTCCCGGTTATGAGATGTAGGGAGTTGATGAGGGTAACCGTATCCACGGCTTGAAGGCTCTGGTTTACTCCTTGACAAAATAGCGTGACGGCTGACGCCGCTTTTCCAAACTCACGGGCTGCCTTGATGATATCTTTAGCCGGGACACCGGTTAATTCCTGGGCTACTTCAGGTGGAAAATCCTGAGCTGCTGCCTTTAGCTCCTCAAACCCAACCGTAGCCCTGGTGATGAAACCCCAGTCCAGCAGGTTTTCTTGGATAAGCACGTAAATAATGGAATAAAGTAGTGGTATATTAGTGCCGCAGCGCAGCTTTAAATGCAAATCAGCCACACTGGCCGGCAAAGTAAGGCGGGGGTCGGCCACTATAAGTTTAACGCCTTTGCGCTGGCGGTTGCGCAGGATGCGCTGCCAGATTTGAGGATGCATTTCTGCCGGGTTGGCCCCCAAGATGAAGATAACCTCCGCAGCGTCCAGATCTTCGTAACATCCCGGTGGAGCATCGATGCCGAAGGAACGAATATATCCCATGGACGTGGAAGCCATACAAAGTCGGGTATTAGCATCTATATTGGGGGTGCCCAGGACGCCTTTGGCCAGTTTATGCAAGGCATAATATTCCTCTAGGGTGAGCTGCCCTCCATGGTAGATACCTACAGCCTCCGGGCCGCCCTGGGCCAAGGCTTCCCGTATTTTATACGCCAGGATTTCATACGCTCTTTGCCATGTTACAGGGACCATTTTGTCCCCCAGCCTTAAGAGCGGGCGGGTAGCCCGTTCGGGGTGCTCTAAAGCCTTCCAGGCGTACATACCCTTAAGACAGAGCTGTCCTTGATTTACGGAAGAGAAGGGGTTGGGTTTTACGGATACCACCCGGTCCTTTTTAACGCCCAGATATAGTCCGCACCCGGTTCCGCAGAAACCGCAAGTTGTGTATACCCATCTGTCTACGGTTCGTTCATCGTGAAGCAACTCTTCTAGAAAAGACCGGAATTCTAAATTATACATAACCACTCAGCTCACTCTATATTGTATTTCTTAAGCTTCTGATATAGGCCGGAAGGGTGTATTCCCAGAAGGCGCGCGGCCTCCTGTTTGTTACCTTTAGCGGCTGCGAGGGCTTTCTTGATAGCTTCTTGTTCAGCCAAGGCAACTACCTTTTTTAGCTCTAACCCTCCGGAAGAACTGGATGGAGGGAAAGTTGGCGGTAGGTGCCTGGGTAATATGAGCTTATCTTCCGGGTCCAGGAAATTAAAGGCATATTCCAGCACGTTTTCCAGTTCACGGATATTGCCCGGCCAGGAATATTGCTCAAAAAGTTCCTTAACTTCAGGGCTTAGACCCTGAACTTCTAGTCCATACTTGATATTAAATTTATGGATAAGGCTACGGCAAATGGGTTCGATATCTACAGGTCGTTCCCGGAGGGGAGGGATATGAATGGTAATAACGGCCAGGCGGTAATAAAGATCTAAACGAAATTTACCTTCATTTACAAGGGAGACCAAATCTTTATTTGTAGCTGCAATGATCCTTACGTCTACATTTAAAGTTTTTCTGCCTCCCACCCGTTCAAAGGAGCGCTCTTGAAGGACCCGTAATAGTTTGGGTTGCATACTTAAGGGCAGGTCGCCTATTTCGTCTAAGAATACAGTACCTCCATCGGCAAGTTCAAATTTGCCTGGCTTACCACCCCGAGCTGCTCCTGTAAAAGCTCCTTCTTCGTACCCGAAAAGTTCTGCTTCCAGGAGATTCTCCGGTATGGCTGCACAATTAATCTTAATAAAAGGTTCTTTCCTTCGCCTGCTAGCCTGATGGATGGCGCGCGCCAAAAGATCTTTTCCGGTACCGCTTTCGCCCAACAGAAGAATGTTGGCATCTCCCTGAGCTACCCGGGCAGCTAATTTCTTAAGCTCCTTTATTTGCGGGCTCACTCCCCGTATGGCTGCCCAGGGGGATATGTTTTCTTGGAAGAATTCCAGTTCATCTTTGTATAGGAGGAGCTTATTTTCCATTATTTTAAATTGATGGTAAAACTCTTTAAAGTTGCCCTCTACAATAGCCTCCTGGGGGAGCACCCGGCTTACTCCGCCTAATATTTCCCCGCCCTTATTCTTTAAGGGTATCTCGGCCAGGCAAAGCTTGTGGCCCTCAAAATCTATTTCGGGATTCAAGTAGGGGCGGCCCGTAGAAACGACTTGAGATAACTTTGAGAAAGGTAAAACGTGCTCTGCTGGCCTTCCTGTAGCCCTCTTCTCTTCCCACCCCACCAGTGAAGCATAATATTTATTGATAAATATTAAAATCCCTTCTTTATCTACCACCGCTAAACCCAAGGGTAGCTCGGCCAGGAGCGCTTCGTAAATTTCAGCAAGCTCGTAGCTGGAATCGCACTGCTCGAAAACAACCAATGCGTTACCTTCTTCATCTAGTAGAGGAAGGTAACTTACCAGTATAGGCCCCCTTATCCCCTGGACCCTGGTACCTATCAAAGGTTTTCCTGTAGTCAGGGCTTCAGAAAGGCGCGAGGCCGGAAAAACCTCGGTCAGCTTTCGCCCGCGTAGGTCTTTGCCGGGCAAGCCGAGGAGGGCTAGAGCTTGCGGGTTAAATTCCATTATTATACCTGCTTTGTTTACCCATATTAGACCGTGGTTAAGGAGGGTTAAAATGTGAGTTGCTAGGTTACGGAGCTCGGGCACTTTTTAAACCTTCACCATCCTTAATCCTCAAGCAATGCAACGATGCTACATACGGGGCTTGTTGGCATATGAACCTAAAGCTTCGGAGACAGCCCGGGCTGCCCGGCATACGGCTTCCACGAGCCTGCCCTGGAGTAGTTCCTCGGTTATACGGTTGCTAGGCCCGGAAACGCTCAGGGCAGCTACCACCCGTTGCTCGTGATTTATTATGGGAGCTGCCACACACCGGACTCCTTCTTCCAGTTCTCCCCTATCTATGGCATACCCCTGCCGGCGAACCTGTTCTAACTCTTTTTTTAACTGCTCTACACTTGTGATGCTTGCTGCGGTATAAGGGCGCAGATTTAGGGTGCTCAATACCCTTTCTAGCTGAAAAGCAGGCAAGCCAGCTAGGAGTACCTTGCCGGCCCCGGTGCAATAGGCCGGCACTCTTGTACCGGGCCTGGCCATCATCTTTATCATGTTTTTAGATTCTACTTGATCTATATAGACTACCTCGGTACCGTCCAGTACGGCTAAATTGGCAGTTTCATTAAACTCTTCTACTAGCTGCCGCAAGAAGGGTCTGGCTACTGCCCTTATGTCCAGGGAATACAGGGCCCGGTGTCCGATTTCGAATATTTTTAGCCCCAGACGGTATCTTCCCTGGTTGGGTTCCTGTTCTACAAAGCCCCGCCGGGCCAGCGTACTTAGTAAGCGGTGGACGGTGCTGACGTGTAAGCCCACTTCTGCGCTTAAACTAGAAAGCGATACCGGACCTTCAGCCTTAGCTAGAGCCTCAAGAATAATAAGCGCACGTTCGACTGCTTGAACACCTTTTATTTTCTTTGTAGTCGAAGAATCTTCCGGCGTCTTCTTTTTTCCTTGTACCATTTTTCAGCCTCATTTCTTACTTTTGTCCCCTGGATAATTAAAAGGAATTAAGGAGGGCTTTTCGGAGAAAGAAGCTCTCTTTTTAGGCCCTCCTTAACTATATAATAAAACCATTCTATAGAGGTTTCTAGAGTTAATTTGATCCTTTCCTACGACTCAAGAATACGTTCTGCTTCTTCGGCATCTAAATCCATTACATAAGGAATACCGCTCACTTTAGCGGCCTCTGGAGTTAAGGCTACTATATCATCCCTAGTTATATACCGGAGAGCAAATTTGCGTGCGCCGCACATGAGTTGCTTGAGCCCCACACCGAGACGTTCGAAAAATGTATAGACTCCGATGGCTCCAGGAGGTATCTCGGCGAAAGCTTCGCCATACCTGGCCTTGAGTTCAGAAGCAGCCACGAAGATTTGTTCTAATGTTGTGCCGTACTTGTTAGCAATTTCTGCTGGGACTTTTCCGTTCTTAATGGCTTCACCCAAAGTCTTACCCACCATAGCGGCAGTCAACGGTGCTCTAGCCATTCCTACTGCTTTGATATAAGGTGCACCCAGGGCTAGTCCTTTAAAGACTTGATCTTCTAAAGCGAAACCTCCTGCGATGGCTACGCTCGGGATGAACTTCCCGCGCTCAGCAAGCTTATTTAAATACTTATAGAGCAAGCACTCTAGATAAACTGTAGGAATACCCCATTCGTTCATCATACGCCAGGGGCTCATTCCTGTACCCCCACCGGCCCCATCCACTGTCAGAAGATCAATCCTTGCGTCGGAAGCGTATTTTACAGCCCGGGCTAGGTCGGCAGGCCGGTAGGCACCTGTCTTAAGAAAAACGTACTTGGCTCCGTGGCGGCGAAGCTGTTCTACCCTCGCTAAGAAGGAATCGTATTCTACCATTCCTATCCGCGAATGGCGCTCAAACTCTTTAAAGGCACCCTTCCGGAAAGCTTCTTGAACCCCTGGATCTTCAGGATCAGGGTGAACTATATATCCGCGGTTTTTAAGTTGCAACGCCCGTTCTAGCGAGTTTAATTTTACTTCTCCACCGATGTCTTTAGCCCCTTGCCCCCATTTAAGCTCAACAGCTTCCACCCCGAGCTTATCGATGACGTACTCCAAAACTCCTAGCTTAGTATCTTCAATATTACTTTGTACTACGATAGTGCCATAACCGTTATACCATTTTTGAAATAGTTTTACTCGACGCTCCATATCCGGGGAACGGACTACCCGGCCGGAGGAAAACTCCGCGTCTGGATCCATGCCGCAGACGTTTTCGCCTATGGTAAGGATAACACCGCTGATGGCGGCACCGATGGCTAACCCTTCCCAGTTTTGCTTAGCTATATTGGTAGAACCTAATCCTGGGATAACCACAGGGAGCCTTAATTTGATCTGCTCGTTGGCTCCTACTGCACTTTCAATGTTAACATTAGGGAATATGGCCTTGTCGCTGTCAGGCTCAATACCGTGGGCTCCAACAGTGGTTCCCATGATGCTGAAATGTGACAGATCGATGGGATAGTCCTTTTCAGAGGCTGCCGTGATAGGTCCAAAGGGCTGGGGATAAATTACTTCACGTCCCCTGTAAGCAGAACGCCCTACTTCACATAAACCCGTACATCCTTCTATGCAGGTAGCGCACATACCGCTTGAAGGACAGACACTGCCGGGTGTACGGTTTCTGGTAAGGGTCGCAGCACTGGCATTGATGCCTTTACTAAAACTCATCTCCAGTCCTCCTCAACTTGATTTTTTTGTTAAACTTGTTGGCAGAGCCGTAGAGGCGTACCGCCACCCCAGCTTTATTTTAGATAGCCCTTTGCTAGTATGTCAATGAAATTCAATTGCGCATTGTGAAAAGTATAGGTTAAAAAAATAAAGCTCAAGTATTTAATTTTTCTTTTTTAGATCACACTCGATAAGTCCCTCGTAGCACTCATCGCAAAGGAATTCTCCACACACCGGACAGACGCGCATGTCGGGCGGATTCACGTCCAGGCAATCATAGCAGTAGGCAGTATCGCAGTGACGGCATATCACACCTTCCACCTTTCGGGCCTTGCACCGGTCGCAGACCGGTATTTTCATTTTCACCCTCTCCTTACCTAATTAGCGCTTGTTCAATTTATTCTTTTTTATTATCTTCTCCCTATTACGGGCCGTTCCCTCCTTACTTTAAGTTGAGATAACTAAAAAGCCCCCCCTCTTTAATCAGGAGAGCTTCCCTTAACTCCCTTCTTCCCTCCGGTATTTACCAGCTTTCACGTTTATCTTTTTACTACATCCTTGGCAACTACCAGTACAAAATGCACACATTAGTACATTACAGCGCGGGCACCGGAGAAGGTAGGGAGAAGAAAAGGGATAACCGCACCTAGGACAGATGAGAGGACTCTGTGCCATAACCTAGCCTCCTAAATCATTATATGAGCAAGTATGCCTCCGATCAGAAAAGCAGAAACTAGGACACTAAACCATATTACAAGGGCCTCCCGTACACCCCGTTCTTTCAAAATTACCAAGGCAGAAGCAATACAGGGAACGAAAATGGTTATGGTGACCAAGGCTACCAGGGTTTGCTTGGGGGTAAGGGGAAGAGAATAAAGACCTGCGGCCCCGAAATCCCGCCGGATGAAACCCATGATGAAGGCTGTAGCCGCTTCCTTCGGAAGTTTAAGCCAGCTAACCGTAAGCGGGGCAAGTAGAGCTTGGATTACTTCGAGTAGCCCCGTCACCTGAAGAAGCCCTAAAAGCAAGGCTCCTGCAGCAAAAAGGGGCGTGGCTTCACGGAGAAATAAGGCGACTTTAGTATAGGTTTTCTTGAGAACGTTTTGGGCTTGCGGCCAGCGTAACGGGGGTAGCTCAAGAAAAAGATCGCTAGGTTCCCCGGGCAACATCCGGTTTACTACAGTACCGGCTGCTACAAATATGATAAGAATTAATCCTACATAAGCTATTACATACCGTACTCCCAAGGGCGCGAGCATACTGGCTATTACACCTAGCTGGGCCGAACAAGGAACGGTCATGGCCAGCAAGAAAGTAGCTATGGTTCTTTCCCGGGGGGTGTTCAACATGCGGGTAGTTATAGTGGCCGCAGTGACACATCCGGTACCTAAAATAATAGGTATAACTCCCTTGCCGTTCATTCCGAGCTTCATAAGTACCCGGTCTACCAGCACAGCTATACGGGGTAGGTAACCTGAGTCCTCTAGGACGGAAAGGCTCAAGTAAAAACCTACTACTAAGGGTAATAAAAGACCTAAGATATAAGTTACGGTCATGGTTAAAAGCCCAAATTCACCTATAAGGAGAGTACTTAAAGGGCCTTGGCCGAGCAAAGGGCTGAGTAGTTTTTCGATAAAGGGTTGGTAGTAACCCTGCATTATCCTTTCTTCCGTGATCTCCACCACCGTCTGGGCTATAAAAACCCCGATAAACTGGTAGAGGATATAAAGCACGCCTAGTAGTATAGGAATCCCAGTTAAGGGGCGAAGCATCCATTTGCTTAACATGCTTCTAAGAGAAGCCTGGCTCATATCCTCCTGTACTACAGCCGCGACTATCTCATCCACCCAGCGGCGGCGTAAAAGATAAATTTCTTCCCGCTTATCCATAGGCCTTAGGCGGTGACAGGCGGCAATCCAGGGATCTCCTTCTAAAATAAGCAAAGCTTCTGCCCGGTTGTGCACCTTAGGCAGGAGCGGTGCCAGCATCTCTTCCAACTCCGGCAGAGGACGTCCCGGCCGCGCGGAAGCAACGGCTTTTTTTAATTCCTCTATCCCTTGTCCTTTTATAGCTACCGTAGGAACTACAGGTACCCCGAGGAGTTGGGCGAGTCTTTCATGATCTACTTTAATTCCTTCACGCGCTGCCTCGTCCACCATGTTGAGGGCCACCACTACAGGTAAACCCATATCTATAAGTTGCTGGGTTAAAAATAAGTCACGGTCCAGGTGGACCGCATCTACCACGTTTATCACTATATCGGCAGAAAGGATGATATCTCTCGCCACCCTTTCTTCGTCGTTAAAGGAGGAAACCCCGTAGATTCCGGGGGTATCGATGATGCAGTCGGTCCCTACCTGGCCGTAATTTATTTCTAAGGTGGTACCGGGGAAGTTAGATACATCTACATAAAGCCCGGTTAAAGTGTTGAAGACGACGGATTTGCCCACATTGGGGTTGCCGGCTAAGACTATTTTGCGCAAGTGGGACGGAAAGGGAAGATTTGTATTGCGCTGATGACAGATCATAATTTTATCTCTCCCTTCCTTTCCCGCACTTTAAGATTTGATACGGGTTCTATCTCTATTTTCCGTGCCAGCCCCCGTCCGATGGCGAGCTCTTGATGGTTTCTTTCTATAATTACAGGACCCTTAGGAATAACTCCGTTACACCTTACAACTACTCCTTCCCATAATCCCAAGCGGATGGCCTGGCTGCGGATTTCTTTTTTCGGCAGTCTAAGTATACGATAGACCTCTCCTTCTTTTACTTCTTCGAGAGTCATAAGTTTGCCTCCCTGCCGGTACAATGCATTGAGAAATATTATCATTACCTGCTTACCATTATAAAGTAATTGAAAATGATTGTCAATATCGGCGTTCTTCCCGGCTCAAGATTAAACGGATGTCTTGTTCTACAGGAAGATGATAAGACCGGCAGAGCTGCAAAAGGCGGGAAGTTGTACGTTCGCCCAGGTATTCTTCTAATTGCTTGAGGTCGAGGTTGCTGGTGATCACAGTGGGTAGCTCATAGATTAACCGGTAATTGATGAGGGAGTAGATTTTGTTGCGGGTCCATTCCGTGTAGTTGTGGGCCCCTAAATCGTCTAAGATCAAAACTTTAGCATCCCTGGCCGTATTCAATAATTCCAGCTCGGTGGGGCTTTCTTCCTCCGGCCGCCGGTCATAGGTGGCACGGATCTGGTCCAAAAGATCGGGTACCACTACAAAAAGCACATTTATGTTTAAAGAAGCCAGGGCATTAGCGATAGCTGCGGCAAGAAAGGTTTTTCCGCTTCCTACAGGTCCAAAGATAAACAAACCTTTGGTGGGCTGTTGCTGGGCACACTGGGCCACAAAATTCTTGCACGCTTCTAGGCACCGGCGGGCGCTCTCGTAAAAACTCGCACCTGTCAGTTCATCGTAAGCCTGCCGCGAATAGAATCTCAAATCGAAATTGGCAAAAGTATGCCGTCTGAGCTGGGGGGCCAGGTGGGCCGAACGGAGGCGGTTCTGCCATGCTCGAACCTCCATACACTTGCAGCGGTAAGCCCTGCCTTCTTTTAACACAATTCCCCTATCCTGGCAATGAGGACAAGCGGGAGAAGGGCTCTGGGGTTCGGGCGAAGCGGGTTGCTTTGGGGAAATGGGAGGGATATGGATCCGTTCCATAAAGCTTCCCCCTTACGATTGCAGGTCTAAACGGTAGAGGTCGCGATACTTGTCCTCACCGGAAGCCTCACTAGCCTTCTTCTTTCCTGCTTTTTTACTAAGGAGGCGGTCGTCATAATTAATAGCCTCTTGTACCGTACGGATATTATGCCGGATCCAATCCCGGAGGATAGAATCTATGTAGCGGAAATTTAAAGCTCCGCGCAGCACGGCCCTTTTTAAGGCTTCAATGATGAGCTCGGGGCTCAAATTCGCATTATGATACCAATCGGCAAGCTGGCTGCTTTCTATAGGAGATAAGGGGCGGCCAAACTCCTTCTCAAATATGCGGTACAGCTCTCCTAAGCCAGGGTCTACTGTTGCTGCTTGTTCACTCGTAGCCGTCTGGAGTAGGGACTCCCGGGTTAAGATCTGGGCTAGCCTTTCCCATAAATTGTGCAAAGAAAAGGCATTAAGCCACCGTCCGGTTACGGGGCTGTAGTAAGGTTCCACGCTTAAGAGTTTTTTTTCAATAAGGCCTGCCAATATGTTTTTAACTTCTTCACTATCCATAGACAAATACTGGCTGAGCTTCTCAGGAGATGGGAAACGATCGTGTTCTATCTGGCGCCACCGCAGCAGGTGGATAATTATCATTACCTCTGTTTCTGTAAGACCCAGACGGTTATAATATTTAAGTAAAGGCTCAGGCACCACTACCGTGCTATCTTCCAATAAGGAGCTTACAATAGACGAGGGCCAACTGTCATTTATTGGCATAATAGGTCCCTCCCCGATACTTAAAATTATAGCATTTGTACCAGGGCTGTACCAGGGCCCTCCAAACTCGGTTATCCCTAGTTGTGCTCCCAGGCCTGCTTGACTTTACACTTGCTCCGGGAGCCCTCGCACGCTAAACTTGGCCTCCCCACCAAAGCTGGAGACGCGCCAGCCCTCCAAAGGAATCCAGGGCATGGCGCTGGTAATCCAAATTTATCTATAAAATTGTTTGGGCGAGCTAAGTTCTATTAGGCTAAGTAGAGAAGCCGGGGGCTGGGGCGGAGACTAGTCAGGGAAGGAGTAGGTTATGGAGGTAATAGCCTTTGTAGGACCGAGCGGGAGCGGTAAAAGCCACCGTGCCCACGCTGTCGCTTACGATTACCAGGCAGACCTCATAATTGACGATGGCCTTTTAATCAAAGGCAGCCGTATACTTGCAGGTGTTTCGGCCAAAGAACAACCGACACGGGTGGGTGCCATCAAAACGGCTCTTTTTTCTGATCCCCGCCATGCAGAAGAGGTTAAGGCCCAAATTAGGGCTTTAGCTCCCTCACGTTTACTAATCATCAGCACATCTCCGGAAATGGCCTGCAAAATTGCCGAACAGCTGGAGCTTCCCCCGCCCAGTTTATTTGTTGATATTACGGAAGTGGCTACCCCTCATGAGATCGCCCGCGCCCAGCAAATCCGGAGGCAGCTAGGGAAACACGTCATTCCTGTACCTACGGTAGAGGTAAAATCGCGCTTTAAAGGTAACTTCATCGAACCTTTAAAAACTTTTTTGCGCCGCCGCTCTGCCCTTCCTGGCAGGCCAAAAACACTTTGGGTAGAGCAGACCTTGGTCCGCCCTACCTTTAATCTATTAGGCCATTTTTATATTTCTGATAAGGTTATAGAGCAATTGGCTGCTTACTTAGTAGGGGATGGCGTGATAAGCCATCCCAAGGTAGAAGTGGGGACGGACAATACTTCTGGAAACTTAACCCTTAATATAGAGGTCGCGGCCCGTTACGGTGTTCCCTGGAGGCCCTATCTTGAGGCTATACAGCTTAGAGTCAAAGAAGGTTTAGAAAACATGACCGGGTTGACGGTAAAGGCCGTTAACATAACAGTAAAACACGTTCTTTTGTAATACTCATCCGTGGGCTACGGCCTTGGCCAGCCTGGTATAGCGGGCTACAAAACGTTCTATCCTGTTAAGGGCTTCCATGAGCTCCTGAAGGGAGGTTGCGTAAGAGCAGCGGATAAAACCTTCGCCACTCGGGCCAAAGGCATTGCCCGGTACAACAGCTACTTTCTCTTCTTTAAGTAACCGTTCGGCAAATTCTTCCGAGCTCAGGCCTGTAACGGAAATGGAGGGAAATACGTAAAAGGCTCCCTTCGGTTCAAAGCAATCTAGTCCCATATCCCGCAAGCGGCTTACCACGAGTCTGCGCCGTTGGTCGTATTGTTCCACCATATAACTTATATCTTTCAACCCGTGTTGTAAGGCCTCCAGTGCTGCCATCTGGCTCATAATCGGTGCGCAAAGGATGGTATACTGGTGGATTTTGACCATGGCTGCTAGAAGTTCAGGATGCGCGGCTACATATCCTATGCGCCATCCCGTCATGGCGAAGGCTTTAGAAAAGCCGCTCGCAAGTATGGTGCGCTCCTGCATACCCGGCAAAGACGCGAAGGATACAGGGGGCCCATCGTAACGGAGCTCGGCGTATATCTCATCTGCCAGCACAAGGAGGTTGTACTTTTCCACCACCCGGGCTATAGCCATCATGGTATCTTCGTCCAAAACTGCTCCGGTGGGATTGTTGGGATAGCAAAGGATGAGTAATTTGGTCTTAGGGCTGATACGCTTTTCTATTTCTTGAGGATTGGGCTGGAAATTGCGTGCTTGCGTTGTAGGTACCTCTACGGGCACCCCCCCGCATAACAAGGTTATGGGTTTATAAGAGACATAACAGGGTTCGGGGATAAGTACTTCGTCACCAGGATTAAGAACGGTACGCAAAGCTAAGTCTACCGCTTCACTTGCTCCTATAGTAACAAGTATTTGCTTGTCAGGGTGGTAGGAAAGGCCGAAACGTTCCTCCAAATATCTGGCAACAGCCCTTCTTAGTTCGGGCATCCCTAAATTAGAGGTATACATGGTATATCCCCGTTCTAAAGCTTGGACGCAGGCTTCCCGGATATGCCAAGGAGTAACAAAATCCGGCTCTCCCACCCCTAAGGAAATAACGCCTTTAGTATTGGCCACAAGATCGAAAAACCGGCGGATGCCTGAGGGACGCAAATTTTTAACTACCGGAGAAATGAACCTTTGGGGTTCGAAGTTACGGTTTTGACTCATGGTTGCACCACCTGCCGGCGTTCAGTTATCTGGTCTTCAAAGATGACCCCATCTTGTTTATATTTCTTTAGTATAAAATGGGTGACGGTGCTCTGCACGTGTTCTATGGTGGCCAGTTTTTGAGCCACAAAAGAGGCAACTTCCTTTAAACTTTTGCCTTGCACCAAAACTGAAAGGTCATAGCTTCCGGACATGAGAAATACTGACTTTACTTCCGGATACTGGTATATGCGGGCAGCCACCTCATCAAATCCTACATCCCGCTGCGGAGTTACCTTGACGTCGATCAAGGCCGAGACTTCTTCTTCCCCCACTTTTTCCCAGTTAATAAGGGTGGTATAGCGCAGAATTATTTTCTCTTTTTCCATTTCTGCTATTTCCCGAGCTACTTCGTCCGGTGGGAGACCTAACATCAAAGCTATTTCTTTAGGAGACAATTTGCTGTTGTTTTCTAAAAGCTTGAGTATATTTTTCCGCATCCTGTCCCTCCCCCAAAAATAATTTAGCCTCCTGTCCCTAAGGGACGGGAGGCCTTCCCGCGGTACCACCCTTATTGGCCACAAAAGTGGCCCACCTCGTTGAGCGCCGAAATGAGGCGCGGCCGATAACGGGGCTTCCGTCCTGGCCTACTCGGGTGTCCCCTTTCGGCAGGAGGCTCCGGGGTGGCCTTCAGCAGGAGACGGTTACCGGGCTCCCACCCTTCCCCGGCTCGCTGTAAACCCTCTACCTACCTACTCTCCCCTTCTTAGCCTTTTCCTTCAACTATTTGCTTGTTACCGCCATTTTAGCACTAGGCGGTTGCACTGTCAATCTTAAAAAGAGTTTATCGGCTGCCTTCGATTGCGAAGATTCCTGGCCGGCGCAGGCGGCGGGCTAAAGAAAGCGGATTTTTAATTTCACCTTCACTTAACTTTATAACTTTGATTCCTGCCCGGCGCAAGAAAAACTCCTTCCGCCAGTCAGGGGCTGTGGAAGCGACTTCAAACCCTAAGTTTAAGCGTGGCAGGAAATAATCCAGTGTTCCTCCTCTGAAAACAAAATTTTCTACGATTTCTTCTCCAGGAAAGGCTTGCTCCAGAGCAAGGCGCAATCCCCGTACCTTACCGGGCGAAGACCGCGGCCTGTCTTCTTCCTTCTCTAAGCAGGTTTGCCCGGTAGGTTGAACTTCCAGTATCGTATCAGCGGGGAACTCGTCATCGGGGCTTTCGCTCGTTTCAGGTGGGGCTTCGGGGCTTAAAATATCTTCTTCACCCTCCTTACGGGAAACTTTGTTGTTAAGGAAATTATTTACTCCCCGCTCAATGATCTCCTGTAGGTCGCGTGAAAAGTGACCAAAGCTCTGGAGCACGCGGCGATCCGGTAACCGCTGGGCTGCGAGCTGTTCCACTAAAGACTTAAGGTGTTCTTCCTTACCTTCTAGAACCTCCAGTAGCAGATGACCTATTTCTTCGATAATTGAGGCCCCCCGGGCTATTTCTTCTTCCCGCGCCGGTCCCTCTTTAAGGCCGGCGGAAATGGCGCACTGGACTACCTCATCAATGGAATTTAAAATTTGAGCTTCCAGTCTTGAGTTGCGCAATCCCTACCCCTCCCTGATGGAGGATCTCCTCCCGGTCAGTATATGCATAAGGGTAGGGACATAGAACGTTGTCCGCAAATCAAATTTAAGGTGACTAAATTTTATTCTGCCTGAGGCCGGGGATAGAGACCGGCTTCTTTAACAATGGTAGGAATGATATCTTCCCACATTATGGCCATGATGTGCACGCCGGCCACGCCTTCTATAGTGCGTAAATGCTTGATCTGTTCTACGCATATGGCGACCCCTTCGGCCTTAGGATCCTTAGCTTTTTCCATCCGGTTTATGATCTCTTCGGGGACTATCATACCTGCCACAGATTGCTGCATGTATCTGGCCGCGCGGGCAGATTTCAAGGGAGTTACGCCGGCAAGGATATAGGCCTTCTTGTGGAGCCCCCGTTCCCTCACCATGGCCATGAAACGTTCGAAACGTTCCATATCAAAGATACACTGGGTTTGGATGAAATCCGCACCAGCATTTATCTTCTTTTCTAGCCTCAAAACGCGAAATTCAAAGGGGTCTGCGAAGGGATTGGCAGCTGCTCCTATAAAGAAGCGCGGCTCGTGTTCTTTAATTTCTTCACCGCAGGCGAATCTTTTTTCGTCCCGCAGATCTTTAACTATCCGGATTAACTGGATGGAATCCACATCGTGCACATTTTTGGCCGTCGGGTGGTTACCGAAGGATTGATGATCTCCCGAAAGACAGAGCACGTTCCGTATCCCTAAACTGTAGGCTCCTAAGAGATCGCTTTGCAGGGCTATACGGTTGCGGTCGCGCACTGTCATCTGGATTATGGGCTCGCACCCAGCCCTTAGTACGTGGACACCCGCCGCTATGCTGGACATGCGTACTATAGCCGTTTGGTTGTCGGTTAGGTTTATGGCATCTACGTAATCTTTAAGGAGCTCTGCGTGCCGGAGGATGCCGTCCGGAGAGGCGTGCTTAGGGGGACCCACCTCACCCGTTACAACGAAATGCCCCTGGGAAAGAAGTTTCTCTAATTTACTGCCTGCCTTCCAGCTCATTCTATCCTCACATCCTCCCGTACCACTTTACGCGGGCCACCGTCCCTGGCTTTGGACCAGTCTTTAGGCGGCTGGATTTCTAAGAGCAGCTCTAACTTGTTTAAAGCCTTAAGGCGGTCATATATTAACTGCCAGGCGCAAGGTATATCTTTATTCACTTCGCAACGCCCGTTCTGGGAGCCTCCGCAGGGGCCGTTGAGAATACTCTTAGAGCACCTTATTATCGGGCAGATGCCCCCTGTCTTGTGCAAGATACATTCCCCGCACAGGCCGCAGCGCTCTTCCCATACTCCGTGCTCTATTGTTCCCCCGGCGAATTTGGTGTTAAGGGCAGGTACGACCCATTTGTTATAACGTTCGGCTAAAAATTGTACTCCTACCCCGCAGGCCAGCGAAAGTATACAATCGACGTCATCGGTGATATATTTTTCCAGCATCTCGACATATTCGGGGTCACATTGCCGGGTAAGGGTAACTTCTAGGGTCTCCAGTTCTTTACCATTTTTTTTGTACATCATGCGCAGGGCTGCGGCTATTATCCCTACCTCTTTTTCGCCTCCAGCCAAACAAACGGTAACACATCCCCCACATCCCACCACCAGTATCTTGCGTACCTCGCCTAAAAGATCTGCTATCTCTTCAAGGGGTTTAGCTTCGGCTACGATCATTTTCTTCACCTGCCTTGGGCGGCTTTAAATTACTTATCATGGGCTACTCTTTCTTCGGGCATCTCCCCGGGAAAAGTACCTGTTTTTTTAAGGGGATTAGGCCCTAGCTTTCTTATTTTTTCGGTAAACTCCTGGGCTATTTCAGCGAAGCGGGGGCCCATGGAACCGGAAAGGTTAAACATTTCCAGGCGTTCACCACCGATGCCTATTTCGTCCAGGAGCTTCTTGGCATATTGCACCCGCTTTTTAGCCCGGATGTTTCCTTTAAGGAAATGGCAGTCTCCTTCCAGGCAGCCAGCTACATACACACCATCTGCTCCATTTTCAAAGGCCTCCAGCAGCACCCGAACATCGGTTTTACCCGTGCAGGGCATCTCGATAAGCCGCACATTGGCCGGATACTGAAGGCGCATGGAACCGGCCAGATCTGCTGCTGCATATGCGCAGTAGTAACAACAAAAGGCGACTATCTTAGGCTCGAATGGTGCAGGGGAGTTACTCATTTATGTTTTCTGCACCTCCCTGAAATGGAGCCGTCACCGGGATGTATCTTGCACCGGCCCGCAGCCCCGCGGTTTTACCAGGTCTCCTTAAATAACCCAGCCACTTTGGCCAAAAGCTGGCTATCCTTGTAGTGCTGCAACTGGATAGCCTTGGCCGGGCACTCACCTGCACAGGTACCGCAGCCCTGACACTGGACGGGGTTGATCTCGGCTACATTCCGCTCATTGATGCGCGGGACACTGTAGGGGCATACCCGTACGCAGGTGAGGCACGCAGCGCACTTATTTTCATCCACTACCGCCACTACCCCGCCCACCAGCAGATGGTCTTTGGCTAAAATAGTGCAAGCCCGAGCCGCGGCGCCTTGAGCCTGGGCTATGGCCTCAGATATGGATTTGGGCGAGTGGGCGGCGCCGCACAGGAATATACCGGCCGAGGGGAAGTCTATGGGTGCCAGCTTGGCATGGGTTTCTACAAAGAAGCCGTCTTCATTTAAGGGAAGTTTAAACAAGGTGGCCAGTTTGTGAACATCTTCCGGGGCTGTAGCTCCCAGGGCCAGGACTACCCGGTCCGGCCACAGGACCAAAATTTTTCCAGAGGATGGATCGTGTATCTCTATTTCTAGCAACCCGATCTCCCTCTGCCGTATTATGGGTTTAGCAGCAAGATCAAACTGGATAAATGTTACCCCTAGTTCCCTAGCTTTCCGGTAATAATCCTCCATAAAACCATAGGCCCGCATATCCCTATACAGGATGTAAATTTTGGCCTCCGGGTTAAGTTCTTTTATCTTCAAGGCATTTTTAAGGGATTGGGCGCAGCACGTCCGGCTACAATACAGGCGCTCACCTTCCCGGGACCCGACGCACTGGATGAATACTATCTCTTTATGTGCTTTAATGTCAAATGCACCGTCGGCAAGCTCCTGCTCTAGTTGGGTGTTGGTAATTACCCTGGGATCCTGGCCCAATCCGTATTCGGAAGTGAAGGCCTCTCTGATACCCGTAGCTACAATTATAACTCCGTGTTCTAGCTTATGGGTTCGCCTTATATGTTCCCGGCCTGGGGCCCCCTGGGATATAGTGGTCACGAAGTGGCCCTGATGGCCGCCGAAATCCTCTATTTGAGCAGAAGTAAAGATCTTAATCCGGGGATGGCTCTTTGCCCGCTCTATGAGATCTTTAAGGAAGGCTTGGATGTCGTTACCTTCGAGGGTAAAGCGCAAGTTGCGGGCATATCCTCCCAGTTCTTCCTCGCGCTCTACCACGTAAACGTCATAGCCTTGATCCGCTATAGTTAAAGCGGCGGTCAACCCTGCTACTCCACCGCCAATGACCAACGCCTCGCGTACTACAGGTACCGGTTGGAGGTGCAGGGCTTCGTGTTTTATAACTTTAGCTACGGCCATGCGCACGAGATCTTTAGCCTTTTCCGTAGCCTTGTCGGGTTCCTGGCGGTGGACCCAGGAGCACTGGTCGCGGATGTTGGCCATCTCAAAATAGAAGGGGTTTAGTCCAGCCTCCCTTAAAGTCTCCCGGAAAAGGGGCTGGTGCGTACGGATGGTACAAGAGGCTACCACTACCCGGTTTAACCGGTGCTCTTGGATTATTTCTTTTATCTTCTTTAAGGTGTCTTGCGAGCAAGTGTAAAGGTTATTTTCCGCATATACTACATAGGGAAGCTTACGGGCGAACTCTACAACGGCCTGCACGTCCACTACTCCGGCAATATTTATTCCGCAATGGCAGATGAAAACGCCTACCCGGGGCTCCTCGGAGCTTACATCCCTCTCCGGCGGGTATTCTTTAGGCCGTACTAGAGTGTTCCTCGCAGGAGCCAAATCCCTTCCGGCACACGCTGCTGCCGCGCTGGCGTTTACCACCGTTTCCGGGATATCCCGGGGACCCTGGAAGGCGCCGGCCACGTAGATACCGTCCCTGGTGGTGGCTACCGGCTGCCATTCCGGGGCTTTAGCGAAACCGTAAGGATTAAGTTCGATGCCACATACCTTGGCAAGTTTGGCGGCTTCTTTGGGCGGGCGCACGCCCAGGGCTAATACCACTAGCTCAAATTCTTCCCGGACTATCCTTTCGCCGTCGAAGTACTGGATAAATAAGTTCTTGGTGACTGGATCTTCTTCTACCCGGGAGATCATAGCCCGTACATAACGGACCCCGGCTTGCTTAGCAGCCTCTACGTATTTATCGAAATTTTTACCGTAGGAGCGCATATCAAGGTAAAAGATGGTGGGCTTTATACGGGAGTCGTGCTCCCTGGCTATAATGGCTTCTTTAGTAGAATACATGCAGCAGATGGCGGAACAGTACGGGCTTCCTTCACCCTCGCAGTCCCGGGAGCCCACACACTGGATGAAGGCTATCCTCTCCGGAACTTTACCATCAGAAGGACGTTCTACATGTCCTTGGGTGGGGCCGGTAGAGCTTAAGAAGCGTTCAAATTCCATACTCGTCACGACATTATCGTAATACCCGTAACCGTATTCTCCGGCAAGCTTTGCATCGAAGAGCTCAAAACCAGGGGCAAGTATTATACTACCCACCGTTAGGTCTTCATATTTTTCCGTCTGCCAGTGTTCTACCGCTTTCTTTTGGCAGACGGTCTCGCACTGGAGGCATTCGGAGCATATACCGCAATTTAGGCAGCGCCGGGCCTCCTCCTGGGCCATCTCAGGAGTATAACCCAAGTAAACCTCTCGGAAGTCCTGTACCCTTTCTTCGGGAGGCGCCACACGTTGTTTAAGGCGACGGGCGGGGAAAGGTACAATATTTTCTGGTGGTCCCAATTTCTCTTGACGTGGAGTTTCACGACCTTCCTTTAAGTCCCGGCCCTCAAGATAACGCTTGACAGTTTCAGCCACTTCATGGCCGGAAGCTACCGCCTCTACCACCGAACTCGGTCCCCGCACCACATCCCCGCAGGCAAAGACACCGGGCAGGTCTGTAGCCAGGGTCAGTGGATCGACGGCAATAAGTCCTTTTTCCGTCCGTATACCGCTCTTCTCGCTTAAGAAATCCAGATCGGCAGCTTGACCGATGGCTACGATAACAGTGTCGGCGGGTATGGTAGTGGTTACTTCAGGATTATATTGGGGATTAAACCGGCCTTCTTCATCGAAGACACGGGTGCACTGCATCAGTTCCACTGCTTCGACTTCGCTTCCTCCCAGGAACCTTTTGGGTCCCCAAGAGTTATGCAAGATAATGCCCTCTTCTAAAGCTTCCTCTACCTCCCACGGGTGGGCCGGCATCTCTTTACGGGCTTCCAGACAGGCTACATGGACTTCCTCTGCTCCGAGCCGCCGGGCGCTACGGGCCACATCCATGGCTACGTTTCCGCCGCCAATAACTACTACGCGGCGGCCTACTTTAACTTTCTCGCCCTGGGCCACCCGGCGGAGGAAATCGAGGCCGGGAAGGATGCCCTTAAGTTCAGCACCGGGGATGTTGAGGACGCGGCTTTTCTGTAAACCGACGGCCAAAACGACGGCCTGGTACTGGGAGCGTAGCTCGTCTAAAGTTATATCTTGGCCCAGCCGGGTGTTAGGGACAAAGTGTATACCTAGGTTCAAAATACGCTGGGTTTCGCGTTCCACCACTTCTAGAGGCAGGCGGTAGCGAGGAATCCCTGCCCTCAGCATCCCTCCGGGCGAGGGCAAGGCGTCGTATACGGTAACCTGGAAACCCTCCAGGGCCAGATCTTGGGCTGCGGTTAAACCCGCAGGTCCTGCGCCTACTATGGCTACCCTTTGGGGGCGAACTCGGCGCGGACGGTAACTTTCCTTTTCTTTCTCTTGAGCTTCTTCCCAACCGTAATCATAAGCTGCCCGTTTAAGCCAGGCTATGGCTACCGGCTCATCAAACTGCCCCCGGTTGCACTCCGTTTCACAGGGATGGTGGCAGATACGACCGCATATACCAGCAAAAGGCATACGGCGACGTACGACCTCCAGGGCTTCGGCAAATTTGCCCTGGGAAATTAAGGCCACGTACCCTTGGGCATTGGTCCCTGCGGGGCAGGTGCTGCGGCAAGGAGGTATACCGCGCTTTTCTATCAGGTATTTGTTGGGTACGGCTTGAGGGAAGAGTTTGTAAACTGCTTTGCGCTCCCCTCGGCCTTCGTTAAAGGTATTGGGTACCCTAACCGGGCAGACCTGCTCGCAATCACTGCAGGCCGTACATTCGTCTATGTTTATATAGCGCGGCCTTTGGCGAATCCTCACGCGGAAATTGCCCTTTTCTCCTTCTACCTTTTCGAGGGAAGAACAGGTATATAACCGTATATTAGGGTGGTTTAGAGTATCCGTCATGCGCGGGCCCAGCAGGCACATGGCACATTCATTGGTAGGGAAAGTCTTATCCAGTTGGGCCATTTTACCGCCTATGGAAGGTGACTCCGTCACCAAATACACCAGATACCCGGCGTTGGCCAGGTCTAAGGAAGCCTGCATACCCGCGATACCGCCGCCGACCACCAAAACCGAGCCTGTTAGTTCCGGCTTCTCCTTCAGCTCCTGCATAAATACCCTCACCAGCCTTTCCTTCCCTGAAAGAAGGGGGTTACCTTACGGGGATCGGGTAGCAAGACTAAAAGTTGCAACTCTTTAGCACCGGGGAAGGATCGATTAAGTGCTTGTTCAACCAGGGCGCCGAAATACCCAGGGCCAGAGCCAAAATTTCACTTATATATAGTACCGGTAGCTTATAATCTTCCGGCTGCCTGCTGTCCAGGTTAGTTTGACATAAAGGACAGGCGGTGACCAGTAGATTTGCTCCCGCACGTACGGCAGCTTGCACAATTTTCTTTACCAGCTCCTCGACAATTTCGGGAGCAGGGATGGAGAGGCTAGCTCCGCAACATTCGGTTTTGTGGCTCCAAGATACCGGCTCAGCCCCCAAAGCTTTAAGGAGACGGTCCATAAGCTGGGGTTGTTCGGCATCAGCTTCAAAATTTACTACTTTCGGTGGACGGGTCAAAAGGCAGCCGTAATAGGCGGCGGGCTTAAGCCCCGCCAGGGAGACTTTTTGTTTTTCCTTTATAAGGGATAGTATATCGGGTGTCCCCAACACTTCAAGGAGGTGGTGCACCTCGAGCATTCCTTTATACTCTTGCCCTATAGACAATTTTATATCTTCTTGGAGTTTTTTCGCTTCCTTTGTTCCGCTTTTTAAGAAAGCTTGAGTGGAGCGCAGAGCATTGTAACAAGCAGCACAAGGTACAACCAAATGTGAAGCTACTCCTTCAGCGAGTACCATATTGCGTAAGGATAAAGAATGGCATAAATACGTGTTAAGGGAATGCCCGGAGGTGGCTCCGCAGCAGTTCCAGTCGGGTATCTCTTTGAGGGGGATATTCAAGGCTTCAAATAGAGCGCGGGTGGAGGCATCGTATTCTGCTGCCGTGGAATGAAGGGAACACCCCGGGTAATAGCCGAAGAACATCAGGCTTCTCCCCTTGCCCTTTTAAAGATAGAGCGAAGTTGTTCTTTGTTTTGTATACGATCGGGCCAAAGTCTAAATTTTCCCTTCCGGAACATCTTCACCCCCAGGGATAGATCCTTCCAGTAATCACGGGTTTTCCACTTATAAGCCATAACTAAACCTAATTCATGGGCCCGCCCGTACTTCTCTACAGAAGCCAGAAACTCGCGGTGGAAAGTGGCTATGGTAGAAGAAGCGGGTACGAGGCCACGGGATATAACTTTAGCCTTTAAAACATCGTTTATACTGGCGATATCTATCCCGTTAGGGCATCTGGCCTTACACGTGTGGCAACTAGCACAAAGCCATATGGATTTACTTTTTAAAAGCTCATCCTCCAACCCCAAATGGAGGCAGCGGACTATCTGGTGGGGCAATATATCCATAAAAGATGCCACCGGGCAACCGCCCGTACATTTATAACACTGATAACACCGGCTAACCGGCTGGCCCGAGGTTTCTTGTACCCAGCTCAGAAGGTGGGGTTGCGGTAGCACCTTATTTTCTTGCAACCCCCTCCCCCCTTCTTGTAAGAAATACCCTGTGGAGGAGCGCGTTCTTACTGGCTCTTGAACACCTTAACAAAGGAATCACAGTACACCGTGCGGTTGCGGAGGACCTCAGCCGCAGCTGCCGTAGCCATGAGCTCTTCGTCACAGGCATCTACAATGGCCGCGTCCAGGCCGCAAGCCATGGCCATGGCCAGGAAGGTACGGTTCAGGAGCGACCGGTCCTGGCAGTTTTGGGAAACGTTGCTTATACCTAGCACCGTCTTCGGAGCCGGATTGGCTAAAAGCTTAACCTGATAAAGGGTCTTGAGGACTTCCGGAGCATGATCCTGGGCAACGTTGGCGGGTAGAATAAGAGGATCAATGTACAGGTCTTCCATGGGAAGACCGAACTCGTCAGCAGCAGCAACCAGCTCCATGGCCAAAGCCAGACGTGTGTCGGCATCCTTAGGGATACCGTTCTTATTCATCGTAAGCCCGATAAGGGAGGCTCCGTATTCAACAGCCAAAGGGAAAAGTTTTTCTATTTTCTCCCTATCCGCGCTGGTGGAGTTAATAATGGCCGGTTTTTTGCACAGTTTGAGACCTTCTTCTATGGCCTTGATATTGGTGGTATCCAGACAAAGCGTAAGATCGCTCACCTCCTGGACGACTTCCACCAGCCATTTCATAGCCCCTACCTTATCCTCCACTGCCGGGCCCACATTGATATCCAGGGCACGGGCACCGGCTTGCTCTTGCCGCCGGGCCCACTCTTGGACGGGAGCAGGATCACGCTCTTGGATGGCCCGTTTGATATCATTGAACATACCGTTGATGCGTTCGCCTATAATAAGCATAAAACTAGCCCCCTTAAATTTTTTAATAGGCATTGCTTACCATTAATTTTTCGATATTCTCCTTAACCAAGGCCACGGCCTTGGGATGGCGCATGAGAAGAAGGTGAGCGCCGGCCTGGAGCAGTGCGGTTGCCGTAACCGCTTCCCATAAAATACCCCGTTCCTCTGTGTCTCCCCAGCCTGGAAAATCACTGACAGGGGCCACGGCTTCCTTGGTACGCCAGGCCTCATAGCCCACTGTGCATAATACTGGCATGGAAAGCATCTTATCCCCTTGGAGGGCGCCAAGTCGCGTGCGCTCCATGATCGAGTAAGCATATTCTATACCGTAGCCTAGGCTCCCTATAGAAGGATCGATTACTATCCGGTTGGGCGGCATGTTCATTTCGGTAATTAAAATATTGAGTTGCTTGCAGATGTTGATATCTAAGGGTGACCTGGCGATTATATTATGCTTGTGGACCAGGCACGCCGCGGTCAGAGATTTATAATTATCCTGCTCTGCATTGCCCAAAAGTAGGTTTTCCCCTGCCGCGGCCTCAGCTACGGCCTCTAAAACCTCTTTATCCTTTTCAGCGTCGCCACAACCGACTACTATGAGGGGAACGCCTACGGCTTGTAATACTTCCTTCACTGCGGCTACACAATCTTCCACAGAGCGGTTGGCCCCTTCCGGGTCGGCACCATCCAATTTAAGGTAGATGAGGTCGGCACCATACTCTTTAACACATTTTTCTGCCCAGCGCCCGGGCTCCTTCATTACATCGACGAAGCATTTTTTTAAAGCATCCGGCCAATCCGGTTCTATATCTTGCACTTCCATGGCTACTACTGGGCGGTGAGGTATCTCACCTTCAAAATGGTGGAAAGGTAATGCTGCATCGCCCCCTATGGTTATGGTATGTGTACGCGTACCTCCTTCTTCTTTAGTAGCCCCTAAAGTCACCTTTTGGACAGCAGCCCGGTTTTTTTCCTTTAGAAGTTGAAGAGGCATAGTTCGAACCTCCCTTTTAATGTTTTGGACCGGTCGAAAACTCTCAGATAGATGTGGCTAAGCGAATACCAGGAGTTATAGAGGTAGCTCTTTCAATATGCGCCTCGTTTCCCGTACAGCCAAAGAATCTGAGGGCAGTTCGAAAAGAGGCTTTCCCGCGGCGTCATACTCTATCACCAGGGGATCAAAGGAAATGGTGCCCGCCAGGGGCAGCCCAGAGCGCTCTATCTCCGGCTTAAGGCCATTGAGAGATCCTTGTACGCGGGTGACCACCAGCCATAGATTAGGAATAGGCAGTTTTAGTTCCTTTACCAACTGGCGTATCCGGCCTGCCGAGCGTATCCCCCGAACGGTAGCGTCGCTTAGAACGAAGAGATATTCCACACCTTGAATTATACGGCGGCTTATATGTTCAAGCCCTGCTTCGCTATCTATAACTACGTACTGGTAGTTGCGGGATAAAGTTTCTAGATGCTTACGCAGGATGTCGTTGGGGTAACAATAGCACCCCGGCCCTTGGGGCCGCCCCATAACCAGCAGGTCTACTTTCTCTGTCTCTACTATGGCTTGAGCCAGCCTGTACTCTATAAACATATCCTTAGTCATTCCGGGCGGTATACTTTTGCTATCTTTAGCCTCCTCTAGGATATCGGCGACAAAGTTGCTTACCGGGATCCCCAATGCTTCATTTAAGTTAGCATTGGGGTCCGCATCTACAGCTAAAACGCTTTCTTTACCTTGCTCCAACAGGTAGCGTATAAGGAGGGCGGCAAAGGTAGTCTTGCCTGTACCACCCTTACCCGCTACAGCTATATGCTTTGCCATTACCCTGCCACCTTCTGTAACCTGCTCCCGCTCAGGCGAAATTGTTCCGGGCGAAGGACGGGATCCCCGAGGCTTCCCGCGGGCCTACCAGCACTTTCCATCCTGTGAGATCCTCTAGCTTTCCTTTAAGAACTGCTACCAATCCCGGGATAACGAGCGTCCGGTGTTTAACTTTGTTTTCTATACCCAACTTCTTTATAACACTGGCTATTTTTTCAGCATCAAATTTACCATCGGCATAGGCTGTTAGAACAGAAAGCCCGTTAGTATCCACCGGAATGATATAGCTCGGGATCCGGCTGCTTTCTACTTCACCTTCTACGGAGTAATAGGTAAGGGAGAAATTGGTAGTAATGTATACAGGGGAGTTTTCGTTAACCTCACCCACTTCGTAAATCTTTTCCTCCACCCGGATGGGTACTTGAGGATCAGTGTAAAGGTTTTGCCTCCAGGAAAGGAGGGGCAAAAGATGGGCTTTGGCAATGGTATTAAGCACTATCAAGCTAGCGTATTTAGCAATATAGTTTACTGCTTCTAGAACCTCTGCCAAGGGATCTGTAGAAGTGGTCAAAGCCATAATGGGATAGCCGAAGGGACGGAACCGCTTTTTTATGGCCAGCCGCCGGATCTGGGTGAAATCTGCAACCGCGCGGGAAAGGCTCCGGGCTCCCGGGTCCAGCACCAATTGCTTATACCCTAAGCCTGTAATTTTTTCTACCAGTCCAGCAAGTTCTTCCAGACCAGAGGCCTTGACAGCCAAGGGACAGCCGTGCTCTTTAGCTAAGGACACCATGGCCTCGTAATTATTAACGTTAGCCGCATAAAGCAAGGGTTTGCGAGCTGCAACTTTCGGTACTACTGGAGTTAATACAGCAGGGTCCTCAGCCATCAAAACTAGATTAAGGTCGGTATTAGCTGCTACCAGCTCAACTGTTTGTACGAAGGCTTCCGGTTCTTGAGCGTCATGGGTGACGGCTATGGCCTGGACGGTGTAGTGCTGGCCCACACGGTCAAAGGAGAGGTCGTTTATGGACTGGACTCTGGAAAGAACTTCATCCTTGGAAAGGGCATCGCTAACCCGCAAGGCTATGGCGGGTTCGTGATTGAAACGCTTATCATGACGGAAGAGTTCCGTTTCATCCCCCATCTCTACTGCCTTATCCCCGGTGCCCAAGATGACTTTAGCTATAGGGGGCGCAGCAGCAGATTCTAGCGCCTCCCGGGCCTCAGGAGAAACATAGGGGCAAGCATCTAAGCTCGCTTTACCTGCAGCCAAGTTCATGGCAAAGGCCAGGCAGGTAGGGGTGCCGCATTCCCCGCAGTTTTTCTTGGGTAGCTGTTTATAGATCTCTAGCCCCGTCAAAGCCATGCTCTATAACCCCTTTCTCCTAAAAATCCTTGCTTGAAGGACCGCTATACCAGTACTGGCAGCGGCTCCTTGTTTACTTACTTGTGGGTTTAACTTGATAGCACCTTTCCGGGGAAAGAGAGAACCTTCCCCCGGAAAGGAAGCGGCGTTTACATCAGCGGGTCCATAGTTAAAGCAGGATGTCCTTTCTCCTCTAGGAAGGGGAGGATTTCCTCCACTGTGGTGCCTACGGTCTCATCGGCTATTTTATCTATGAAGTCTTCGCCCAAGCCCTCTTCAACGCTCCGTTGGATGAAATCTTCCCGGAGGTATTCCTTCAAGGACTTAGGCATCCAAACAATACGTGCGATGCCGCCATCAGCGGCTATAAATTTCCTACTAACTATATACCTCCTGCCTATTCCCATAAATCCCGGTGTCTGCACCCCACCGCCTATCATACCTGCCAAGGTGGAGAATGTCATCCCTGATGGCGTCATACCCGGGTGATCGCGGGTTGTAATCATGATGCCGTTACATTCGGGCACCACGGCCATGATGGCCTCAAAGCAACCGCAGGAAGTCATAGGGTTCTCCATAAGGGTGTAAAGGCAAACCTGCTCCAGCGTACGGTTGGAAGCGATATAGAGGTAGTCATTTACGCTCTTCCAGATGCCCTTAATGGGGTCAATTTCTCCTTCCTTGGGAATGGGCTGGTTGGGTCCGGCCGGGTTGATCTCATAAGAAGCTTTAGCATCTAGCCAGGTTACCGCACCGCACAGACCCAGCCTTTCCGGAGTAATTATGCATACATGATTGGGAGCAAAGGACTGGCACAGGACGCAAGAATAGAAAGTATCTACTGCTTCGTCCGTTAGGCCTCGCATACGGTCATCGCGCTGCTTATATTTCTCCAAAGCCTGGGACATTTCCTTTTTTACCAGTTCTTCATCGGTAATAATGGTCACCTGCACCCTATCCACTATGGCGGGGAATTCTTCCTTCATCTTAGCAATCAGGATGTCCCCGAAGTGCTTGAACCGGAAGCCCTTGGCTACTGCTTCCTTGCTCACCCGGAGCCAGTTTATGTTGCGCTGCCCAGTATGCCATAGTCCTTCGCCGTAGTTGATGAAGTCGTGGATCCGTCGCTCCAGCACTCCTTCAAAGTCCTCCTGCATTTTACGTCCGTAAATATCTACTATTATTCCCAGCGGGAGGACGCTTCCTTCCGGAACATCGGTAATATCGGGGCCGATGACTTCGATCTTACCGTCTGTAATCTGATCTTCCGGTACGCTTCGCACCAGCTCAAAGGCGGGGCTGCGGGTTCCGCCCATCTCTATATACATGTCATGCTTGCGAATGCTTTCGCCTTCGAAGGCCGGGCCAAAGTTGATGGGTAGATCAAGTTTAATCTTAGTAAGCTTTATACCCCGGACCTCCATGGCAATCTGGATCATCTTATCGTAGTCCGGGACACTGAAGAACCAGTCGGGTATCGTTTCATCCTCACCTAACGGCTGGTCTGTTATAACTGGGAAGCCGGTAAAAATGGCACCAAAAGCTGCCGCCGTTTTGACCATATCGCGTTCCCCTAAGTACAGGACAAAGGCACGGATGCGGCGGCGCTGGTAATCGCGCTGTTCGTCCCTTGCCCCAGGAGGCACGTTACCGAACATCATACCTGCGCGTAAGGCATAATTAGCGGCATGCACTATCTGGGTAAAGTTACCTAACGGGTAAGCCATGTAGTCTATCCCTAACTTAACGTTTTCCTCCAAAAGTTGTTCTACAGCTTCATCGCATATGAAAAGCATGAACCCCATACCCATAAGTTCTTGAACCATCTTGGCCAGGGCCTTAGAATCCTTCGCGCGCCCCAGAATAATGGCCTCGCCAGGAATGGTCCAGTCCACCATCTTAATGCCGTAGCGCCGGACTATGGGATCACCGATGAACCCTGTCCACGGTTCAGGAGCCAGGGGTTCTTCAGGCTTATACTTAAGATAGCGGAGGGCTTCTATAATTTCTGCCGCATACCAGGTAGCTTCCCCGGCCAGGCGGGCATTTTCAAAGGTTAGCTCAGATTTAATTTGCGCCCGTTTGCGGTTAAGGATAGGTGGTAGATCGCCCAGCTTAGTTACCTCTTCACCGCTAAAGCAGCGGATCACCGGTAAGTAGTATGCTGTATCCGGATAACCTACCGGATGGTCCGGACCATATTCCTTGATGGCACGGTTTAAGAGGATCTCCGCATAACTTACCGCGGTTATGGCGCCGTGGTAAACCTCCCGGAAAAGCTTAACAGGGTTTTTACCCTCGGGGATGGCTCCTTCGTAAATCTTATCGAACTCTACCGTCATTTTCGTCCCCCCTTAGTAACCTTGGTAAAGCTTAGTACCGTAACGTTCAGCCACCGCCCGGTGAACTCCCAATTTCCAGGTACGGTATTCTAGAGCGTTTAAAATCTTGCGCGCGGCTACTTCCGGATCCATCTCGAAGATGAAGTAGCCACCGTAGACGTCGCTAGCTATCTGGGTAAGTAGGCTATAGATAAGGTCACTCCCCTCCACAGGTGGCATACATCCTACATGAGTGGGAAGGCCTAAAGCCACGCACCACGTCCCGATGCTGGTAGCCTTACCGCTCATAGCTTCCGGCGCTGAAGCAGCGAAGGGAACCTTGGGAGTATCTACGCCCAGATCGTTGGCCATGGCCATGAGGAGATCGGAAGCGCGCGTATTGTCTACACAGGAACCCAAATGGAACACCGGCGGAAGCCCGACGTTTATATTAGCTTTCTCGGCAAGCCTGTAGAGGAAGCGCTTTAGCCCCTCCCCGCACAACTCGTCTACCCTGGCTGGATCCATAAGCCCCAGCTTGGCCGCCGATTGGGCCGAGCATCCCGTGGCTATAACAAAAACGTTGTTCTTTAAAAGTTCGCGCATGATGGTCAGGTGGGAGGCGTCCTGGTAAACCTTAAGGTTATTGCAGCCTGCCATGAGGCAGACACCGGCCAACTCTCCGGAAAGAATGGCTTCATTTAGCACCCGCACCGGATTTTCGGGGTTTACGGCGCCGAAAAGCTTAAGCAGGGCTTCTAAGCTCCAGCCGGCTACCACCGTATTTTTGACGGACGGGATATACACTTCCCGGCCGCTTTCCTTTCTTTCCTTAAAGGCTTCAATTCCCAACCGCAGAGCTTGTTTGGCTTTTTCTAAAGCATTATGCGTATCGAATTCTAAGTGGTAGGATCCGGGAATTTTTGCGATATCCGAGGTGGTGATGAGGCGGGTATGGAAGCATTCGGCTACCGCTTGAAGGCCGGGCATGATGCATTGCACATCCACGCACATGGCATCTACCGCGCCCGTACAGATAGCCAGCTCCTGGGAGGCGTAAGAAGTCACCAGGGGTATACCTTGACGCATAAGTACCTCGTTACCGGTACAACATATCCCCACCAGGTTAATACCTTTGGCTCCCGCGGTTTGCGCTTCCCCTTCTAATTCTCGGGCAGCCTGTACTATCATCTCACTTAAAAGGGGGTTGTGCCCGTGTAATACGAAGTTGACCTTATCGGGGTCCAAAACACCCATGTTGGACTGGCTAACAACAGGAGACGGAGTACCGAAGAGAATATCGGAAATGTCGGTAGCGATATGCATACCCGCATAATCGGCCAGCCCCACGCGGATGGCGCTGAAGACCAGGTTGACAGGATCATCGTCGTTGCCTATATGGGCTTGGCTGGCAAGATCAGAAATGGTGGCATGGATGCCATGAGGCATTACATTGTGGGTGCGGAACTTTTCCACCCGGCCAGGAGTAACAGTAGTGGTGACCCAGGTGGAATCCCCCATACCTTTAAGCCGGCTAAAATCCTCTAAGGCCTTCCGGGCGAGCTCCCAGGCTAACTCGTTTTCCGATTTCCCGTCTACCGTTATTCCTACCCTGCGGCACACCTGGTAAAGTTTTTCCTGGTCTTTGATGGTGTAATCCGGCGCTTTGCCCTCTGCCATTTCCAGTAAAGTATGGGCTAGGTGGTTCCCATGTTCAGAATGAGCAGCTGCGCCAGTCAAAATCAGAAGCCCCACGCTCCGGGCCACCACCGTCCAGGGGGAAGCCCCACATATACCCCGGCTTCCAGGACCGGAGTCGCTTTTTATACGGCAGGGCCCGGCTATACAAAACCGGCAGCAAATCCCTTCATATCCGAACTTGCACTGGGGTTGTTGGGCTACAAACCGATCAAAGGCGGTTATAACGTTTGTCTTCTTGCTGTGTTCCAGCACCTCCAGTGCCGCAGGGTCAACGGTTCTTTCGCGTTTTTTAGGCTCGGTTACCCGGGGGGCCCCTGAAGGCCGGCTGGTATGGGTAACGTCGCGAAACCTAGGCATCTTTTTTTACCTCCTCCACTAAGGTCTTTGGGAAATCCATGGCCAATAAACGGTGACCTACGGCTTCTAAGGCAAGGTTGAAGGTAGAAGATTTTTCATTCTGACCACGCCAGACCAGTTCTTCAAAGGGAATTACTCCTAACAAGTCTTCACCGAACTGGTGGCGGAAGAGCTCTTCTTCCTGGGGATTCCGTACTTTATTAGCTATAAACTTTATCCGGGGGATCCCCAGGTCCCTCGCTAATCTTTCCACTGTGCGCGCCGTCCGCAGGCTTACGGGGGAAGGCTCGCTTACGACCAGCATAACATCTACTCCCCGGGCTGTTCCGCGGGTGAGATGTTCGATACCCGCGCTCATATCCAAGACAACCATTTCTTGGCGCCGGAGCAGAAGGGAATTTATGAGGGCGTTTAAAACAGCATTCTCCCGGCAGTAACAGGTGGTACCGGCTTGCTTTACGGTTCCCATTTTAAAAAACATAATATTACCGTATTCGAGGGTATAATCGGAAAGAAGAACCTCTACGTCGGGGTTTAGGGAAAAAAAGGCGCCTTCTCCTCCCGTTATTCGGGCTATGACCTCTCGCATTTCCGCTACGGGCTTAAGGGAACACACCTTTTCTTCAGGCAGGCCTAAGACCATTCCTAAGCTTGCATCCGGGTCTGCATCCACGGCGTAAACCCGGAAGCCTTGAGAAGCAAAGAATTTGGTTAAACCGGCAGCAATAGTCGTTTTACCTACCCCACCTTTACCAGACACGGCCAATTTCACTTTAAATATCCTCCAGCTTAATGTATGGTCCATCTAAATTTCCGGATACCACAAGCCGACACTTAGTGAAATTCGTCACAACATCCGATTCTCCTGCTAGTGTGGTTAAAATTTTTGTTTAAGAATTTGCCAATTGTCCCTTGAAGATGCAAAACATTAAACCCCGTATTTCAGCCTTTCACACTAATTATACTACATTTCAGGAAAAAGCGGATATAAATTTCATTAATTGTTTAAATGGTGAAATGAGTTGCAAAGCCATCAGTTTTACCTTTTTCTTCGTGCTCAATAGCACACTTGTTACTTGGATACATAGCATAATTGGATACTTGTCATAAATGATACCTTTGGTAATACGAGCCTGTCAACAGAAAGTTGGGGCTTGCTCCCAGTTTCAAATAAATTAGCCCGGTAAAATAAACCGGGCTTATACAGTCGTAATAGCGTTGCGGAACGCGGCAACAAGTAAGTTATCTTATTTGGCTCTACTCCGGATCAATAGAGTTGCTGTTAGGGATATAATGGTACCTATTAATAAAGGATATGTTCCGCCGATCCAGCCTCCACCGGCAACTGTTCGACCAATGATAGGAGGGCCCAGAAGCATACCGGCATTTTGACCAAAAATAACTGTAGCTAAGGCCACCCCGGCTAACCGAGGATCGGGGGCTGTCTCAGGAGCTAAAGTAAAAGTAGTGGTAGGAACAAAACTTACCACCACACCTAAAACGACAAAATACGCGACTATGGTTGAAACGCTCTCGCCTAATTTAAAGGCCCAAACCAGCAGAATAACAGCTATAACGAAGGCGGTTATCAATACACCCTTACGATTTCTCGTACGGTCTAATGCCCAACCGGCTATTATACCGCCAGGTATACATACTAATGTAGTTAAGCTGACGTAAAAGCTGGCTGCTGTTGGGTCTATCTTATGCACCTGATTTAAAAACAAGGGAGCCCAGGTGGAATAGCCTATAAAACTAAAATTGAATCCTGCAAAGGAGAGAGCGAGTAACCAGCTATTAGTACTCCTTAAGCCTAAACCTAAAGATGGCTTGGCACTATCCTGTACCTCACCTGCGCTCTCTACCCTATCCGGTACTGTTACTATAGCACTGTATACTATGAAAGCTACTAGAGCAAAGGCGGCTCCGAACCACCATATACTCGCCCAACCCCAAAGTTTCTCCATGGGATTGGCCAGGTTGTACATAAGGAAAGTCCCTACAGGTACCCACGTGGACCAGATACCCATGGGCAATCCTCTTTCCTGAGGTTCGAACCACATACTGATTACTGCCGGAGCCACCACCGCAATCAAAGCCAGGCCTATACCCTCAATAGTTCTCCCCACAAGCATAACCTCTGGCCCTTGGGCCAATGCCCCCATAATTGAGCCAAAGATGCAACAACCTAGACCTATTAGTCCGCTTACCTTAGGGCCCAGACGTGCAAGAAGCAACGCCGCTGGAAATGCTAAGATAACGCCAGCGAGTGAAAACACCGACATTAGCCATCCGGCCGTGGCCATATCTACGTGAAGACTCTTCATAAGAACTCCCATTACTGGTGGCACTTTAAACTGGTTCATAGCTACGGCCACGCCTCCCAGATAGGCCGCCCACATAACGGCCCAAGCTTTCCTCTTCATCCCAAAACCTCCTCTCATGTTGCTATATCTCCTGAACACCTGCTAAACGTAGGGCCTAATATCTTTACCCAAGACCACTAAGGAATTTAACATAGCAAGCAGAGAGGTACCAGTGAGCATTAGAAGGCTTCATCCTGGTACCTCATTATATTTGCTCCCTTTCATCCTTTTTCTTTTTCGACATATAGGGGGGATTTTCCCTATTATTTTATTTATCAAGTTAAATCTTCTTATTTAACTAAACCGTTATCAGTCACGGGTTCACAAATTTTTAGTTGCTACTTTCTCGGTGTCAACGCCCTCTAGTGCCAGCCTGAAAGCATACGATTGTTCGGAATAATCGATTAGGGCGTGGGCTTCAGGGAAGAAAAGCTCTATGAATTCTTTGAAGAAGAAAGTGTACAATACAGGGCTTTATTCCATCCAGAGTTGCGGCCAGTTCTTCTTAGGTGGAGAGGAAGGGAAAATTTGCGTCTTTTTGCTTCTCCGGTACAGGATCGCTTACGATGCCGTGGACCAGAAATACTTCGGGGTCGTGGCTTTAAAGCTGCCGGGAACGCTCGAGTGCTTCATCAAAAGGCCCGACGACTACCAGGGTGAGAGGTCCCTGTTTGCTCAAGGACCACGTCCATAAAAACGCCACCAGAAAGCAAGGAGCAGGAATTGTATGACGGCAGCCAGGAAGAAAATAGAGCGGAGGAAAGCGTAAATTTTAAGGCCTCCGGATCCCCAGAGGCCTTAATTTTCTTGGAGCCGGCGGCCGAACTCGAACCGGCGACCTGCTGATTACAAGATAGTTCCCGTTTGTCCGTGGTAGTCTGTAGTTGTCTACAGGCTTTATTTTTCAAGGCTTTCACATCCATATTTGTCTATTGTGTCTATAGTTTTCTACTCCCACTGCTGTCAAAATTGCTGTCAAGCCATGACCTGCTGATTCTATTTTCTTCAGATCAGTAGGTCGCGGGTTTGTGAATTTTTACTTTAGACGGATCCGCCACAGCCTCCGATTTATCTCCTCCAAGTCAAAAGCCTCAGGGTCAAACTCCCCGCCCAGCCACTCGACTGTCTCCTCATACTCCTCGTGTTCCGGGTCAGAAAGGATTTTCAGCATCCTCTGGTACCCCCAGGGGCCACCGCAGT
>NZ_JAKKUR010000098.1 GCF_021890735.1 Thermanaeromonas sp. | reverse complement strand
CAGGATGAATAGTATATCTCCCTCTTTGATTTCCGTGTCACCACGAGGAGTCACACTATCTGCCAGCGGGGGTATATTACATGTAGAGCGAAGGCTTGCAGGGACTAATAAGAGAAAGCCGACCTCTTTTATTATAATTAATCAGGCGGGTATTATCAACACCCTTAGTTTAATACCTACGTCCGCAGTTCTTCTAATTACCGGCTTCAGGATGTTCTGCGTACAGGTCAGGTCTTAAAAGGACTGCACGGCCTAGATAAACATGCTGGGGTGGGGTCTTGCAATAAGCATGTATCAGTACCCTTACTATACCAGGAAGACTTCCTGGCACCGGTATCTCGGTAGCACACATTAAAGCTACTTCTTTCCAACCCAATCGCCGGGCTGCTTCTGCCGGGAAAGCAGCATTTAGATCAGGGGTTACAGTAAAAAAGGCACTGATTATATCACTTTCTTCTAAATTATTGACCTTCATTATCTCCTGCAAAAGCTCACCTGTGCTACGCAGGATCTCCCCGGCCTCATTTTTGTCTACTGAAATAGCACCCCTAATACCTCTAACCCTTAGTTCCCCCATAATAACAACCCACCTTCCTACCGTCCTACATTTTTAAGATACGGCCCGATGCCCCAGACCAATGCCTACCTCGTCCAAGTGTAAAAGCCCGATACCAAAGAACACGGCAACACTGATGTGGTCCTGGTAGCGGGCTATCCCTATTTTCCCTCCCACATTAAGGCCTAAAGCCTTAGGCATGAGCTGTGTCAGGGCTTCACGGGTAGCACCGGCTACCGCCCCTTCTTCCGCATGTACCTCCCGTATAACACCTTCCCTCTTCGCGGCTACTACAGCCCGTTCCACCATCTTTTGGACAGAGCTTATAAATTCACCACCGCAATCTACTGCCGCGGCACGTATACCCCTGGCGGCGAACTCTTTTTTGAGTTTCTGCTCTTCTTCCCTGGTCTCTGAAAGAGCCATGCGTACAGCTACAGCCGCAACCTGTCTACTCCCATATTCCATATAAGCTACACCGCCTTTTGAAGTGGAGCTTTTAAGTAAGAATATATCATAGGTTACGCTTGGAATCTAGGGTTTTATTGAGGATACGCATAAAGTATTGGCGAGCTTTAGAAAATATGCTATTCTATGGATAAGTTGGATTTAGACAGGGTAACCCTGCAATGCGGGGAGGAGAAACCGTGGAAGAGATCCTTAAACAGATTCTAAACGAACTACAGATCCTTATCGGGCGGATCGGGGGCCTAGAACAGGGGCAAGAAACTATGGCCTCCAGGCTTACAGCTCTAGAGCAGGGGCAAGAAGCCATGGCTTCCAGGCTTACAGCTCTAGAGCAGGGGCAAGAAACTATGGCCTCCAGGCTTACAGCTCTAGAGCAGGGGCAAAAAGCTATGGCCTCCAGGCTTACAGCTCTAGAACAGGGACAAGAAGCTATAACTTCTAGGCTTACGACTCTAGAGCAAAGTCTTTATAAATTAGAAAAGGGAGTAGCTAATGTTAAGAAAGACGTTAAAAAAATTAGGACCGAACTACGCTTTGTCTGGGAAGACATCAAAAAGCTTGATGACCGCTTAACAACTCAGGAAGGAGAGCTCGTCTTATTAAAGCGGTTAAACAAGGTCTGAGGGCTGGTTTACAAAATATACAAGATAGGGGGCTTAACGCCCCCTTATTCTATGTTTCTATGTTTCAGTATTTGACTTCTTAATTTCCCTTCTTAAGCCAAGGCATCATCTCCCGTAAACGGTCGCCTACCTTTTCAATCAAATGCTCACGCTCCCGCTGGCGTAGAGCATTGAATACGGGCCGACCCGCCTGATTTTCAAGAATCCACTCTCTGGCAAAGGTTCCATCCTGGATCTCTTTTAAAAGTTGTTTCATGGTGGCCCTAACGTGATCATCGATTACCCGTGGCCCGCGGGTGAGGTCGCCATATTCCGCGGTATCGCTTATAGAGAAGCGCATGTATTTTATGCCGCCTTCATACATCATGTCTACTAAAAGTTTTAGTTCATTAAGACATTCAAAATAAGCTATTTCAGGCTGGTAACCCGCTTCTACCAGAGTTTCAAACCCGGCTTTTATAAGGGCCGTACACCCGCCACAAAGCACAGCCTGCTCGCCAAAAAGATCGGTTTCCGTCTCCTCCTTAAAAGTGGTCTCAATAACGCCGGCCCTGGTAGCTCCTATAGCCTTAGCATAAGCCAGGCCGATCTCCTTGGCCTTGCCCGAAGCATCCTGGTGGACGGCTAAAAGGGCCGGTACCCCTTTACCCTCTACGTACATGCGTCGCACCAGGTGGCCGGGACCTTTAGGAGCTACCATAAGAACGTCCACATACTCCGGCGGTACTATCTGATGGTAATGAATGTTAAATCCATGGGAAAACATAAGAGCCTTACCCGGGCTTAAATAAGGCGCTATCTCTTCCTGGTACACACGGGGTTGGACCTCGTCGGGTAAAAGTATCTGAATTATATCTGCCTCTTTTGCTGCTTCGCTTACCGTCTTAACGGTTAACCCTGCCTCTTCAGCCGCAGCCCAAGATTTGCTGCCCTTACGCAGACCAACTACCACGTCCATCCCGCTATCCTTTAGGTTTTGGGCCTGGGCATGTCCCTGGCTACCATAACCCATCACAGCAATCTTCTTGCCTTTGAGCACGTTTAAATCAGCGTCCTGGTCGTAATAAATTACTGCCACTTCTCCCCTGGTCACCTGTCAACAGGTACCAGGATTTCACCTCCTTCATCAAGAATTTACACGTATAAACTTAGTTATTCGCACTGGAAACGGAAACTCCTTCTAAGTACTAAAAACCAATCTTAAAATTCTATACCCTGCCTCGCAGCTATCCCTTTTTCGTACGGATGCTTTATACAGCGCAGCTCAGTAACTAAGTCGGCAACAGCTATAATAGAAGAAGGCGCATTCCGGCCGGTAAGGACAACTTCCACTTGGGGCGGGCGTTCCTTTAGAAAATTTAAAACCTCTTCTTCATTAAGAAGGCCAAAATAAAGGGCGTTGTTTATTTCATCTAAAATTAGAACATCCACTTCCCCTTTAAGCATGATCTCCCGGGCAAAGGTAAGAGCTTTTCGTGCCAGCTCATAATCCTCTGGCTGCGCCCCACCGCGGTGGATAAATCCCGGACGGCCGAAGGCTTTGACCATTACCTGCGGTGCCAGGCTCTGTAAAGCTTTGTGCTCCCCATAACGGGGCATCTTCATGAACTGGACGATGACCACCTTTAAGCCATGGCCTGCTGCCCGTAAAGCCAAACCCAGAGCAGCGGTGGTCTTCCCCTTTCCGTCCCCGGTGTACACCTGCACCAATCCCTGTTTTAACTTCGGCAACAGTATCACCTGCTTCTTCAAGGTATTTCTCGTTGCTACCTGATTTAACGTTGTGCTTCTACTCCTTTAACCCTACCGTCTTATATAGGCGTTCCACCTCCTCTTCCGTCAGCTCCCGGTATTCCCCGGGTTTCAGCCCTTTAAGGGTCAAAAAAGCCATTTTAGTCCTTTTAAGCTTTATAACCGGGTGGCCCACTGCTTTACACATGCGGCGTACTTCCCGCTTACGCCCTTCCCGCAAGGTGAGCTCAAGCAGAGCTCTTCCCTTACGGGCCCATAATAGCCTGACTTTGGCCGGAGAAGTCCACCCGTCCTCTAATTTAACACCTTTGGCGAGACGGCTTAAATCTTGAGCATCCGGGATTCCCTCTACCAAAGCCTCATAGGTTTTAGGAACTCCGTAACGAGGATGAGTCAACCTTAGGGTAAGATCTCCATCGTTGGTCAACAGAAGTAGTCCTTCGGTATCGTAATCCAGGCGACCTACAGGATACACCCTTTCCCTTACACCTTGTAAAAGGTCGACGACCTTGGGTCGCCCTTGGGGATCACGAGCAGTACTAACATATCCTGCCGGCTTGTAAAGAAGATAATATACCTTCTTGGTTTCTAGCTCAACTATTTTTCCGTCTACTTCTACCGCATCCCGGCCCGGCTCTACCTTGAAACCCATAGTTGTAACTGTTTCGCCGTTTACTTTCACCCGGCCAGCCCTAATAAGCTCTTCCGCCCGGCGCCTGGAGGCTATTCCCGCCTGGGCCAGATATTTTTGTAGCCTCATTAATTTACGATCCATGGTTCAAGCAGCCGCCCCCGCTGCTTCAGCTTGTTCCCAAGGCTCTCCGCATCAGCCTTCCTTCCAAGCCAATACCTGCAAGCTATACTGCGGATTTACTCATGCTCTTATTATAACCTTTTGCCTACATTTACACATCAACCTTTAGAATTACGTTTTGCCCACTCTACTTAAAACTTTTAGGGTTACCAGCTCTTAAGTTAAATCCCACTTAACCGGCAAATTTAAACCATCTCCACCTTTACTTCGCTTCATCACCGTTTTTTGAACCATTTGCTCATAAAGTGATGTTAAACTTAACTAGGGCGTAAAGGCCTTGACAAAATCCCATGAAAATTGAAGAACAACGGGCTTACGCTAGAGAAGATAAAAAGACTTCCGAGTATAATGCTTAACGAAAACCTAATTAATGCTTATATGGAAATCATCAAGGAGGAGAGGTATACTTAAAATCGAGTAATAACTGAACCAACAGTATCTGCTAGAAGGGAAGAAACAGTTCATGTCTTCTGCTACAAGCCTTACGCTTTATTGGGAAAAAATCCCTTCGCCCCTAGGCCATCTTATGGCGGTATTCAGCCCGTCCGGCCTATGTCGCCTAGCTTTCCCCAACGAACCCTTGGAAAATGTGATAGCTTCCCTTAACTCTATTTTCCCGCAGGCTACCATAAAAGAAAAGCCCGGGGTAGCTAAAGAATTAGCTCAACAACTACAAGAATATTTCTTATGCCGCCGTAAATCTTTCGACATACCTTTGGACTTGCGAGGAACCCCATTCCAGCTTTTGGTCTGGAAAGCGCTAGCCCAGGTCCCCTATGGTACCACTAAAACTTACGGAGAATTGGCTAAGGCAATAGGTCGGCCCAAGGCTTCCCGTGCTGTAGGCAGGGCAGTGGGCAGCAATCCGGTAGGTATAATCATTCCCTGTCACCGTATAATAGGGGCCCGCGGCGATCTACGAGGCTTCGGCGGAGGGTTGGATATAAAAGAAAAGCTCCTTATTTTGGAAGGAGCCCTCTTAAAAAATAGGAGTTTGTATTAAGGAACTCCCTTTACTCCTGTGGCTGAGCATTAGGCTTGCTATTGTGTGAGCGGGAATGGTATACCCTTGGTAAGACAATCTTTCCGAAAGTAAGGAAGAACTGTTCCATGTCCTTAGTAGAACATGACGAGATACGTTTAAAAAAAGTTCAACCGGTAAAGCCCTTAAGTAAAAAGATCCAATATGGAAATTAGTTGGTGCCGGAAACAGTGGACTTAGAGATGTCGCTGTCAAACATGATCATTACCTAGCTAAAGGTGAAGTGGAAAGATGGCCCTTATTGAGCGTTCGGATATCGATGCTACTACTTTTGCAGTTATGGAGCGA
>NZ_JAKKUR010000097.1 GCF_021890735.1 Thermanaeromonas sp. | reverse complement strand
AGGGCAGGGAGGCTTAATATTTTACCCTAGTTTGGCCTCTATTTTACCTCAATGAAAAGCACAATCTACGGTGGCACATCCATTGCGGGCACGCAATATTATATACCAGACGAATAAGTAAAAATCTTATCAGGAGGGGGTAGTAAATTATGTCTGAAGAAGCTGTAACCCAACAGCAACAGGTAATCAGACCAGGCCAGTGCCCGCCAGAAGGATGTCCACCACCCACCCGCATTGAATGCATTGTAGTAGATAAAGTCTATGATAGCTGCTTCCAAGTGGAAAGCCGGACCAGGGATACCACAGTAACTACTGGGCTCGGCGGTGAATTTGCTACAGGTACTTTTACCGTGGGCCAGGCCATACCATGTAGCCTTACACCCAATCAATCTATCTCCTGCAACGTCATCAATAAGCAACCTACTACTGGCGGGTTCGCTAATCTTACCCTGGTAGTTTCGGTGCCTATTACCCTAACTAATCCCAACGCACCTACCGAAACAGCCGATAGGGTGTTTACCTTTACAAAAATCGTTACCCTCTGCGCACCCGATGGGGTTACGGTAGACTGTAGCGAAAGCACCTTGCTCTTTTGCAATTGCGTAGTATCTGCCGTGGGTGTTGGCACCATAACTGTTACTTGTGACTTCCAAGTTTGTGTGGTAATTAAAACCCTGCTCACGGTACAACTCCTGGTTCCCAGCTACGGCTTCTGTGTCCCGGCACCTTGCGTGGTGGCACCTGGCGTATGCCCGCCTTCTCCACCACCGCAGTGCTTCTAGAAGCATAAAGAAGCACCGTCTTCCGACGGTGCTTCTTACTTTAATTGCATGTTATCATCCCTAGTTATACGATTAAGACTCAATGAAAGCTGTCTTAGGTTGGTTAAAGAGTCTGTCGTATATACGGTTGGAGAGATAATATCGCTTGGAATAGCCGGGGGTAATTCCGCCGGCATAGGAGGCTCAAAATAATATATAGGACCATCACCCGGCGGAGCCAGCGGATTGCTGCCCCAGTGACGAGGCCGTCGCCCAAGTCTAGCTTCGGTCATAAGCACATTTAAATGTTCCTTTTCTCTGTTAGGATCAATTTTCCCAATCTCCTCTTCAGGAGCTTTTTCAATGGATTTTGTTTCTAGAAGACATCCGACGCTTTCCTGTTGCACTTCTTCTTCAGCCTCTTCCACCTCTTCAACCTGTTCGATTTGGTCAGCTTCTTCAACCTCGCCAAAATCCTCCGTTACGTAGTCCATAGAAGTAGGAGATATGTTCTTTTCCACCGAAGAGACTTCGCTCGTGCTGAGCTTTGAATTGTCATCTAAGGTGAAATAACGCTCTACTCCTTCCACTATCCTGGTCTGTATTCGCTTCCGTAGCTCCTCGTGCTCACCTATACCATGTAGTTCCAGCAATACAGCCGGCACATCGCTATCTTGCAAAAACCTAAAATAAGCGGGCCGTATTATGTGCTCCCACTTCCTGGCCAAGGTATAATTAAGTCCATCCCTGTTGATAAGTATCTCCTGAACAACAGTAGCGATAAATCTTAAACTCTTTTCCGCCTTCCTGAAAGAATAAAAAAACCTCAACGTGGGCTCTGGATATACCTTTTCCGCGGGCCATTCCGCTACCGCCAAAAGTAAACCAGCTTGCCACATACGAAAAAGCTTACCATCGCTGGATCTAACGGGCAATGCAAGTACTTGAAAACCACGCTCTTTTAATGCTACGCCCAAGCCATCCATGAGATCCTGTAAAGCTTGGCTCTGCGTACCCATTGCCTTGAGAACAACGGTAACCGGCAATTCTTTCCCCTCCCGCTATTTGGTTTGACCATTAATAGCATATTGACCAAAGGAAGGAGAATGTGAAGAAACTGCGGCATAAAATAAAGAGAACAATCAACTGAAAGGGGGAGTACGCTTGAGCTTTTACATCGACCAAATTAAGGCCTTAATGGGTTCTAAAAACTGGGGAAACCAGCAGGTTACTGTTACCCTTATAATTACTAACATGAAGGATGATGAAGACGCCCGCAAATTAGCCAGCGTTTTACAAAGTATTCCAGGTATAACCAATGTAGTACCTTTTCCTAGGCATCGCCGTCTCACAATTACTTACAACTCCTCACAAATAACGCTAGAAGCCATAGGGTACCACATCGCCAGGTTAGGTTACCATTACCTTCATAAAATATGAAAGAGTTGTTAAAACAAAGGGCCCGGGAGGCCCTTTTCTATTAACAGGTTTGACAAGTAGACCGAAGTAATGTAAGGTAAAGGTAAAAATTTCAGCCCTTCAGGAGGTTTCTATGCGTCTAGGAGCTCATTTATCAATCGCTCAGGGACTGCCTAAGGCAGTTTCTATGGCTAAACATATAGGAGCTAATACCTTTCAATTCTTCACCCGCAACCCTAGAGGTGGACGTGCACGTCAAATAGGAGAAAACGAAATAAAGGACTGGTCAGAAGTAAGGCCCCAAAATGATATCTATCCGGTAGTTGCCCATCTCCCTTATACAGTAAACCTGGCCGCCCCCGCCGGAAAGCTCCGGGACTTTGCAGCTTTAGTTTTAAGGGAAGATCTTGAACGCGTAAAAATAATCGGAGGAGAATATATCGTGACCCATCCGGGTCGGCACAAAGGAAATAAAACAGAGGCTTTAAAACTTTTAGCAGCTATTATTCACGAAAATTTCCTATATCACCAAGGCCAAGGCCCCATGCTGCTTTTAGAAACCATGGCCGGGCAAACAGGTGAACTGGGAAGCCTCGAAGACCTTAAACAGGTTCTAGATATGCTGGACTGGGCACCTCAGATAGGGATATGTCTAGACTCTGCTCACCTCTTCGCTGCTGGCTGGAATCTAAAAAGCTCCACAGGATGTGATGATCTCGTTGCCGCTTTAGAGGTAAAATTTGGCCTGGAAAGGATTAAAGTATTACACCTAAACGACTCGTTGGCCCCTCTAGGAAGCAACCGGGATCGCCACGCTTGTATAGGAGAGGGCGAATTAGGAGAAGAAGGCATCAGTACTATTATAAACCACCCTTTTTTGGGCTCTCTCCCCATGATCTTAGAGACCACAGTAGAAAAATACGAGGACTATGGAAAAGAGATAATTAAGGTTCTTCGTCTTAAACAAAAGTACTAAGAAGGTGGGTACATAACATAGCAAAGTATCAGGGCTGTGTTCCCTTACAAATGTTTAGGGGGGCTACAAATTTTTTGGTATCTATCCAAAAAAATTTTATGGCTAAGCAGGAAAAAATAATTAAGCAGCGAATAATAAATGTAGGAACAGAAATTGAGGTGATTCTACAAAAGTGGATGGACACCTTTTAGAAATTCTTAAAGCCATAGCGGACGGCGTACAGAAGACTTTTGGGAAAAATTGTGAAGTAGTCATTCACGATTTAAGTAAGCCGGAGAATTCTATGATATACAAGGCCGGCGATGTTACAAAACGAGATATCGGTGCTCCCGTCACTAATGTCGTTTTAGAGGCCCTAAAGCGAGACGGAAATAATACGCCGGACCTGATCGGCTATAAGTCTTTTACCAAGGAAGGTAAAAACCTTAAGTCCTCTACAATTTTTATAAGGAATTCAGAGGGAGAGATAGTAGGGTGCCTTTGCATAAATTATGATCTTACCGAGTTTCAGGTGGCACAACAATACCTAGCAGAATTCACGGAAACCTACGATTTAAGCGGTGAAGGCCGAGAAGGCGAAAGGTTTGTCCAGGATATTGGGGAAATGGTACAGGCTGTTTTGGATAGCGTATTAAGTAAACTAGGAAAACCCGTAGCAGCTATGACGAAAGAAGACAAAGTACGTGCGGTGGAGATGCTGGAAGAAAAAGGAATTTTTCTGGTTAAGGGTGCAGTGGACATAGTGGCGCAAGCCCTGGCAGTGTCCAAATATACGCTCTATGGGTACCTCGAAGAAGTCAGAGGCAGAAAAAATTCCAAATTAAACTATGTATAAAGGAGGAGAAGCAATGACCGTTAAAACAAAAGTAACAACAGACCAAGCACCTCAAGCCATCGGCCCCTATTCCCAAGCTATTAAAGCGGCGGGGATGGTCTATTGCTCTGGGCAGATACCGCTAGATCCCAAGACGGGTGAGATCGTAGGTAACGGAATAGAAGAACAAGTACGGAGAGCCATAGAAAATCTAAAAGCGGTACTGGAGGCTGCAGGTAGTTCTTTGGAAAAGGTGGTCAAGACAACAGTTTACCTAAAGAACATGGACGATTTTGCCACAGTAAATAAGATTTATGCTGAATATTTCTCTGCTGACTATCCTGCAAGGTCGGTCGTGGAGGTGAGCAGGTTACCCAAAAATGTGCTGGTAGAGATCGAAGCTATAGCCATTTGTGAATAAAAACAGGGAGGGGATAAAAGGTGGGAATGGTAAGCCACCTTGAATGTCCTAAGTGTCGGCAAACATATGATTGTGACCGCGTTATCAATACCTGCCAATGTGGTTCTCCTTTGTTGGTAAGATATGATCTAACAAGACTTAAAACACTTAAAAAAGACGTACTTATCGGTCGTCGTGCAGACTTGTGGCGCTATTGGGAATTCTTGCCCTTAAGAAATCCAGAAAATATCGTAACCTTGGGCGAGGGGTACACGCCAATATTTAAGGCAGAAAACCTCGGAAAAGAACTAGGGTTTGACTTCCTGTATATTAAGGATGAAGGATTAAACCCGACGGGTACCTTCAAGGCGCGAGGAGCCGCGGTGGGAGTTTCGCGGGCAAAGGAATTGGGCGTAAAAAAGATAGCTATGCCGACAGCAGGGAACGCCGGAGGAGCCTGGTCTGCCTACGCCAGAAAAGCGGGAATAGAGGCCGTTATTGCAATGCCTAAGGACGCTCCCGATCTTGCGAAAAAAGAATGTATCATCACAGGTGCCACAACCTATCTGGTCAACGGTTTAATCTCAGATGCAGGGAAAATTATCGGTAGAGGCGTGCGCAAATATGGGTGGTTCGAAGCATCCACTTTAAAAGAGCCCTACCGTATCGAAGGCAAAAAAACTATGGGTATAGAAATTGCAGAGCAATTCGATTGGGAGCTGCCTTCGGCCGTTCTCTATCCCACCGGTGGTGGCGTGGGAATTATTGGAATATGGAAAGCTTTAAAGGAATTACAAGAAATTGGATGGATAGGCGAAAAATTACCCAAGATGATCGCCGTGCAAGCTGAAGGATGCGCTCCCATTGTGAAGGCGTTCAAGGAAGGAAAAAAGGAGTCGGAGTTCTGGCAGGGTGCTCAGACCATAGCAGGGGGAATCAGAGTCCCCAAGGCGCTCGGTGATTTCCTGGTTTTGGAGGCCGTGTATGAAAGCGGCGGAGTTGCCGTAAGTGTTTCGGATGAGGAAATATTGCAGGCCATGAAGTTAACGGCCTCTACGGAAGGGATGTTTATCTGTCCGGAGGGAGCAGCAGTTGTAGCTGCGGCTCACAAGCTGCGCAAGGAAGGAATATTAGAACGTAACGAGAAGGTTGTCCTGCTTAATACCGGTAGCGGCCTGAAATATCCCGACCTTGTACCAGT
>NZ_JAKKUR010000021.1 GCF_021890735.1 Thermanaeromonas sp. | reverse complement strand
CGGGCTTGCCTTTTGCCTATCCAAAGCTCGAGGGTGTTACCGTCCCGCCGGATGATGACCTTCTGTTCCCTTTCCTGCCATTCCACCTGCGCGCCCACGTATTCCATAACGGCGCGGAGGGGTATCATAGTGCGACCAGCGGTATCCAGGTAAGGTGGAACGGGAGGAGCAAAGAGTTTCCCATTGATGTATAGCCTAATGTCGCTGCCTGCTTGGGCGGGTAGACCCCCTATCGCTCCTAACAGTATGTACTGTAACAAAAAGCAAAAAGTAAAAAGAAGTCCCCTCCAGGGTAAGCGGGTAATCCGGTTACCCCGAAGCCTGAGCAAAGCCCTTCCAGCCCCCTTTTTCGCCTCTCTTCTTTTTCTTAACTATAGGAAAGAGCCGGGCTTAAAGCAAATTGTTTCTCCGGCTATAAGAAGTTAACAGGTAGGCTTTGCCCTTAAGAAATCTAAGATGGCCATAGTTTTAACATTAAGCTCTCTAGAACTTACCATAAAGCTTCTATTTCATAGTCTAGAAGGATTTTCCTTCCAGACGTCGAATAATATATTATGACAATTCAATATACGTGTCGATACTTCCGAGTTGCCTTTTCCCTCCAGGAGGGGCAAACGATAGGGTCGGGGAGCAATCCCCAGGCCTGCCACTGCGCAAAGGAGGTACTCTTTAGCGGTAAAAGAGTGCCTTCTGTATTTTTTAACGTTTAACAGTGAGGAGGGAGGGCTTTACATGCCTAAAGTACTGGTGGTGGACCCAGGCAAGTGTACCGCGTGCCGCCGCTGTGAGCTGGCCTGTTCTTTCAAGCATACCGGAGAGTTCAACCCTGCAGCAGCGAGGCTTACCGTGGCAGCCTTCCTGGATGAAGACTACTACCTGCCGGTTGTATGCCAGCATTGTGATGTGCCTGCCTGCCAGGAGGTCTGCCCGGCGGGCGCCATCAGCCGGGACGCCAAGACGGGTGCAGTGGTTATAAATTACGAGCGCTGCATCGGCTGCCGCATGTGTGTAATGGCTTGCCCCTTCGGTGGAGCAGATTACTCGATTTCCGAGAAGAAAGTTGTAAAGTGCGACCTGTGCGGTGGCGAACCCGAGTGCGTCCAGAATTGCGTCTGGGGTGCTTTGGAGTATAAAGAGCCGGAAGGTGCGGCCTGGAGCAAGAGAATGGATATCGCCCGCAAAGTTCAAGCCTCTACACGGGAGGTGCTCTAAGCCATGTACGGCTGGGTAGGCAGGTTATTGCGCGTAAACTTGACTACCGGGGAATGCCGGGTAGAAAAGCTCGATCCGGTTATGGCCCGGGATTACATAGGTGCCCGGGGCTTGGCGAGCAAGATCCTCTATAATGAAGTAGATCCCCAGGTGGACCCCTTAAGTCCCGAAAACAAGTTGATCTTTATGACCGGTCCCCTTACGGGTACCTCGGCCATTTCGGGTAGCCGGTATAATGTGGTCACCAAGTCCCCCCTGACCGGGACCATCGCGGCGTCCAACTCCGGCGGATATTTTGCCGGTGAACTTAAATATGCGGGATACGACGGTATAATTTTTGAAGGCAAGGCTTCGGAACCGGTGTACCTCTACATCGAAAATGACCGTGTAGAGATCAGGCCGGCCGGTCACGTATGGGGCAAAACTACCCACGAAACGGAAGATATCCTTAAGAGTGAGGCACCGGCCGGAGCCAAGGTGGCCTGTATAGGGCCGGCGGGAGAGAAGCTGGTCCGCTTTGCCTGCGTTGTAAACGATAAGAACCGGGCTGCCGGGCGCTCGGGTGTCGGCGCGGTGATGGGTTCTAAGAACCTGAAGGCCGTAGTGGTACGGGGAACCGGTGGAATTAAGATAGCCGATCCTGAAGGATTCCGCCAGGCGGTGAAGGCTGCCCTGGAGAAGATCAAGAATAATCCCGTAACCCACGGAGGTCTTCCCGACTACGGTACGGCTGTTCTCGTGAATGTGATCAATGCCCATGGCGCGTTCCCGACCCGGAATTTCCAGACGGGGGTATTCCCCGGTGCGGAAAAGATCAGCGGTGAAACCCTGGCGGCCACGTACCTGGTGCGTAAAAAGGGTTGCCTCGCCTGCCCCATTGCCTGCGGCCGGGCTACCTTAGTACCCGAAGGCCCCTATGCCGGCCACGGCGAAGGTCCCGAGTACGAGGCAATATGGGCCATGGGAGCCGATTGCGGTGTGGACGACCTGGCGGCAATTACCAAAGCTAACTACTACGCCAACGAACTGGGCTACGATCCCATCACTTTCGGAGCCACCCTGGCCTGCGCCATGGAGCTGTACGAGAAGGGCTACCTGCCGGCCCAAGATACCGAACTGGAGCTGGAATTCGGCAACGCCCGTACCCTGGTTGAGGCGGCGCGAAAGGTCGGCTACCGTGAAGGTATCGGGGACCTTTTAGCCGAAGGCTCCTACCGCCTGGCGGAAAGGTACGGTCACCCCGAGCTTTCCATGAGCACCAAGAAACAGGAGTATCCGGCCTACGATCCGCGGGCCATCCAGGGCATAGGGCTGAACTACGCCACCACCAACCGGGGAGGCTGCCACGTACGGGGATATACTATAGCCTCAGAGGTCCTGGGTATCCCCGTCCAGACAGATCCCCTGGTAACGGAAGGCAAGGCCGGGCTGGTGAAAACCTTCCAGGATCTCACCGCCCTGGTCGATTCTACGGGTATATGCCTCTTTGTGACCTTCGCATTGGGAGCCTCCGATGTTGTAAGTATGCTGGCTCCGGCAACAGGTATACCGTACACTGAAGAGGCAGGAATGCTGGCCGGTGAGCGCATCTTTAACCTGGAGCGCCTATTTAACTTGGCTGCCGGCCTTACCCGGGCCGACGATACCCTGGCCCCGCGCATACTGCAAGAGCCCCTTCCGGAGGGTCCGGCTAAGGGCCGCGTGAACAGGCTCGATGAAATGCTGGATGAATATTACCGGGTCCGGGGTTGGGATGAAGAAGGTCGGCCTACGGAGGCTACAAAACAGCGGCTGGGGATTTAGGCCATGAAGGTGGAACTTTTCGGCTTTTTGCAGCGTGCCACGGGCTGCGGGCGGTTGGAGCTGGAAGCTCCTACCGTCCGCCATCTTTTAGAGGCGTTGGTGGTGAGATTCGGGGAAAGGCTGCGTGGGGAGCTTTTCCTCCCGGATGGGAATTTGCGGCCCGGCTTTACTATTCTGGTAAACGGGCGCAATATTGTTTTCCTTAAGGGCTTGGATACGCCCCTTAAGCCTGAGGACACCGTTTCCTTAATACCACCCGCAGCAGGGGGCCAAAGTCATGCGCTATGTAGTTATAGGTAACGGTGCTGCTGGCACTGCCGCGGCAGAGGCACTGGCAGAGGCGGGTGCGGAAGGGGAGATTATCGTTCTCAGCGAAGAGCCGTACCCTTATTACGCCCGGGTGTTGACCTCGTACTACGTAGCCGGTTGGGTAAAGCCGGAGGACATCTGGCTTGCAGATACCGCATGGTACACGGGAAGGAAGATCGATTTCCGGCCCGGCCAGAGGGTAGTCGGGATAGATCCTTTACGCAGGAAGCTTATGCTGGAGGGGTCCGCGGAGCTGGAATACGACCGGTTGCTCATAGCTACAGGCGCCTCACCCCAGAAGCTGGAGGTTCCGGGTGCGGATCTTCCCGGTGTTTTTACACTCAGAACCCTGGATGATGCCCGGAAGTTAAAAGAGTGGTGCCGTGATCTGCGCTTCGCCGTGGTCGTAGGAGGGGGACTGGTAGGGGTTAAGGCGGCGGAGGCTTTGAAGGCTTTAGGTTTAGAAGTATCCCTGGTGGTCTCCTCTCCCCACCTGCTGTCGCAGGCTCTGGATGCGGAAGGGGCCCTTTTGCTCCAGGAGGCTATGGAACAAGAGGGGTACCGTCTGTATCTTCAAGAAGATGTGGTGGCACTGGAAGGGTCTAAAAAGGTGGAAGGCGCCCGCCTCCGCTCCGGCCGGACCCTCCCCGCTCAAGTAGTAGTGGTGGCTAAAGGAGTGAGGCCTAACATTTCCTTTTTAGAGGGCAGCGGTATTGAGGTGGGCCGGGGGATACTGGTGAACGAATATTTAGAGACTACCCGGCCCGGGATCTTTGCAGCCGGGGACGTGGCCGAAGCCTATGACCGTGTGCGGGAAGCACCGCGGGTCAACGCTCTGTGGGGCAATGCCCGGGAACAAGGCCGGATCGCCGGGCTTAATATGGCCGGTAAGAAGGTGCCTTACAGGGGTAGTCTCGCACAAAATTCGCTGATCTGTGCCGGATTAGGGGTTATTACCGGCGGTGTGGTAAACCCACCTGAAGAAGGCGAATATGAGGTAAGGGTGAGCAGGGACAGGAAGAGGAGGTTTTACCGCAAGGCAGTACTCCAGGGAAGGCGCCTTACAGGGATGGTGGCCGTGGGCCCCACCCAGGGGACAGGCCCCTTTATGGCGCTGCTGGGCAAGGAAGTGAAGGAGGAACAGGTTAAGGCTTTTCTTAGCGGAAGCTTTAGTCTGGCCCACGTGCTGCCGCTCCGGGCTGTGTACATCGGCCGTGCCCTCCAGCGCGGCCAGATCGGGTAAGCCGGAAAATAGCTTTCCGGCGTGAGCATCCCGGATCAAGTAAAAAAGTTTAGCCGCTCCCCGGCGGCCGTCATCCCTTTACCTTTAAACGGGTCATTATATTATTATGCATATCAAGCCGCTTCCCTCGTTAACTATCTTCTCCACCGTCTCCTGGAGCTTAATCTGGGCGTTTTCCGGCATGCGGTAAAGCTTGCCCTGGATGCTCTCCTTTACCAGTTCGCTTAAGGATTTACCGAAGATATTGGTCTGCCATATTTTCTGCGGGTTCTCTTCAAACTCTTCCATGAGGTATTTTACCAGGTCCTCGCACTGTTTCTCGGTGCCTATGAGAGGTGTAACCTCCGTAGTGATATCGGCCCGTATGAAGTGGTAGGAAGGAGCCGTGGCCTTGAGCTTAACTCCAAAACGGCCTCCCTGTTTGATAAGCTCCGGTTCGGCCAGCTCCATCTCGTCTTCCGTAGGGGTGACCACACCGTAACCTGTGTTCCGCACCTCTTGGATGCCGTAGGCGATCTTATCCCATTCCCGCTTAATGGCGGCCAGCTCCCGCATCCAGCGCAGGATCTCTTTGTCGTTGGTAATGTCTAAACCCGTGACTTCCTTCAGTATCTGGTGGAAGAGGCCTTCCCGCACGGACATGTCGATATGGGCCGTACCGGTACCCAGGTCCATGTCCTTAAGCACTACCCGCGAGGAGTAAGCGAAAGCCTGGAGCTGCTGTATGGCCTGGTCTATGTCCCGCAGGCGCTTTACCTGCCCTATTGCTTCCCGGATGGCTTCCTCCAGCTGCTGGCGCAGCCAGTGGGAGATCTCCAGCTCCTCCACCCAAGGAGGCAGGTTGACACTGACCTCGGTTACGGGGAATTCGTATAAGGCCTCCTCCAGGATATTTAGCAGGTCCTCTTCTTCTAAATGCAGGCAGTCTACAGGCAAGACCGGAACGCCGTAATTCTGTTCCATCTCGCCGGCCAGCCTCAAGGTTTCTTCGTCAGTCGGGTGGATGGAATTAAGGAGAACTACAAAGGGCTTACCCAGCTCCTTAAGCTCCCAGATGACGCGCTCTTCCGCATCCAGGTAATTTTCCCGGGGGATCTCGGTAATGCTCCCATCTGTGGTCACTACAATACCCAAAATAGCGTGATCGGTTATGACTTTGCGCGTTCCCAGCTCCGCAGCCTGCTGGAAGGGTATTTCGTTATCAAACCACGGTGTACGTACCATGCGCGGCCCCTCGGAACCCTCGTAACCCTGGGCACCCTGGACGGTATAGCCTACGCAGTCCACCAGCCTTACCCTAAGCTTCAAGCCCTCCCTGACCGTAATCTCTACCGCTTCCTGGGGTATGAATTTGGGTTCTGTGGTCATGATCATGCGGCCAGCACCGCTCTGGGGCAGTTCATCCTTGGCCCTGTCGCGCTCGTTAGGATTTTTGATATGGGGTAGGACCAGCTTATCCATAAATCTGGTGATAAAGGTAGACTTGCCCGTGCGCACCGGCCCCACCACACCGATGTATATATCGCCACCGGTACGCTCAGCTATATCCCTGAAAATATCCCTGCTCTCCACCCTTCTCCCTCCCCAAGCCTTTGGTGGCCGTCCCGCTTGGCATGTTTTAACATTACATATATATGCCGTAGCCGGGGGATTATGACCAATTCACCCCTAAAAAGCCCGTTTCTACCGTACGCCTACGTTCCATAAGGGAAGATACGCACTCTTTTGCAGGCTTACCTGTATACAGCACCTGGTAAACTTCTTCGGTTATAGGCATGGGGATCCCCAATTCCCGGGCCAATTTCCGGGCCGCAGCAGTGGTAGGCACCCCCTCTACCACCATACCCATGCCGTCCAGTACCTCTTTGAGGGGGCGACCGCGGCCCAGCTCTATCCCCGCCCTCCGGTTGCGGCTGTACATGCTGCAGCAGGTCACTATCAGGTCACCGAGTCCGGAGAGACCGGCAAAGGTCAAGGGGTTGGCTCCCAAAGCCATGCCCAGCCTGGTTATCTCGGCGAGGCCCCGGGTTATAAGGGCCGCCCTGGCATTATCCCCCAGACCCAGACCATCGGACATGCCCGTGGCCAGGGCTATGATGTTTTTAAGGGCTCCTCCGAGTTCTACGCCTATCAGGTCCGGGTTGGTGTATACCCGGAAAGAGGGGCCTATAAAAACGTCTTGCACAAATTCGGCTACCGCCTTTTTCTTGGCCGTCACCACTACGGAAGCGGGAAGGCCCCGGCTTACTTCTTCGGCATGGCTGGGACCGGAAAGAATGGCCACGGTGGATATTCCTTCTTGCTCCAGCACCTGGGAGAGGCGGAGGCCGCTGTCCAGTTCTAACCCTTTGGCAGTATTGACCAGGGGTGTTTCTTCTTTGAGGAGGGGTTTAAGGAGCCTGGCCGTCTGGCGTACGGCATGGGAAGGGACGCTCAATACGACTAATTTGGCATCCCGGACTGCCAGAGCTATATCGTCGGTTATTTCTATATTTTCCGGGAGAAAAACTCCAGGAAGGTAGGCTGTATTTTCTCTATTTTTTTGTAACATTTGTGCAAACTCGGCGCGCCTTGCCCACAGGCCCACCTTAAATCCTTTGCGGGCCAGCAACACTGCCAGGGCAGTACCCCAGCTTCCCGCCCCCACTACGGCGATCTTTTCCGTCACTTTACCTCCTCTCCCCTATCCTGGGCTCGGTTCCGGCCAGAAGCCTTTTTATATTTGGGGTATGCCGGTAGATAATAAGAGCGGCTGCGGCCAGGGCAAAGAAGAAATGGCTCCAGCGTAGCCCAAGTAAAAGAACGAGGAAGGGTGCTGAGGCGGCGGCCGCCATGGAGCTTAGAGAAACATACCTGGTGGTGAAAAGTACGGCCAGCCATAAAAGAGAAGCCCAGAACAGTACCCCGGGCGCAAGCCCCAAGAATACTCCGGCCGCCGTAGCTACCCCGCGACCGCCCTGAAAGGACAAAAACACCGACCAGCTATGACCTGCCATGGCCACAAGACCGGCCAACCCTGCCAGCCAATCTCCGCCCGCGGCCCGGCCAACAAGAACCGGCACTAGGCCCTTTAGTACGTCAACCGCGAACACCAAGAGACCCGGGCCCGTCCCCATGGTGCGGAAGGCATTGGTGGTTCCGATATTTCCGCTGCCCCGCCGGCGGATGTCGAATCCTTTATAACGGGCCACAATATAGGCGGTAGGCAGGGAGCCCAAAAGATAGGCGAATATAAGAATAAGTAAGGATTTCATCTGGCCCTTCCTCCTTTGCTTTCCCGGAAAATAAGCTTTAAAGGCGTCCCTTTAAACCCAAAGGCCTGGCGCAACCGGTTTTCTAAGTACCGCTCGTAGGACGAGTTTATGGCTTCCGGGTCGCTGGTAAAAAATACTACCGTCGGCGGCTGTACCCCCACCTGGGTGGCATAATATATCTTGGCCGGCGGGGGCATAAGGAAAACGGCCTCCTGCACGACCGTATTGAGAGTTGAGGTGGGAACTCTTTTGCGGGCTTCCGCGGCCACTTCGTCAACCAGGGGCAGAACCTGATGCACGCGCTGGCCGGTCAGGGCGGAGACAAAAAGCACAGGCGCATAATCCATAAAACCCAGCTCATAGAGGACCGCCTTACGGTAGAGATCCAGGGTCTTGTCGTTCTTGGGCACCAGATCCCATTTATTCACTATTATTATAGAAGCTTTGCCTTTGTCGTGACCGTATCCGGCTATTCTTTTGTCCTGCTTGGTAACGCCTTCGGTGGCATCTAGAACGACCAGCACCACATCTGCCCGGTCCACGGCGCGCAAAGCGCGCTGAACGCTAAAGCGTTCTGTAGCATCGGTGATGCGCGCTTTGCGCCGTATGCCGGCCGTGTCTATAAGTATGTACTCTTTATCATCTTTTTTAAAATGGGTGTCCACCGCATCCCTGGTAGTACCGGGTATTTCGCTCACGATAACACGTTCTTCACCCAGTATACGGTTTACCAGGGAGGATTTACCTACGTTGGGCCGACCTACAATGGCCACCCGGGTGCCACCCCTTCCCTCTCCTTCCACCCGGCGGGGCAGGAGCTCCACTACCCTGTCCAACAGGTCACCCGTATTCATTCCGTGGGCGGCCGATACGGGAAGGGGCTCCCCTAAACCCAGCCTGTAAAATTCGGCCAGAGGAGAAAGGTCCGTAAAATCCTCCACCTTGTTGGCCACTAAAATGACGGGCCGGCCGGCGCGGCGCAAAATTTCTGCTACGGCGAAATCGCCCGTAGTAAGGCCTTCTTGGGCATCCACTAAAAAGAGAACTACGTCCGCCTCCTGCACAGCCTGTTCGGCCTGGCGGCGCACGGCTGCTTCTAACCCGCCGGGCCCTTCGGTTATTCCGCCCGTGTCAACTAAAGTAAATTCATACCCCCGCCACTCGGTGTCACGGTACAGGCGGTCCCGGGTGATTCCCGGGATATCCTCCACGATGGCCACCTGTCCGCCTACCAGGCGGTTGAAGAGGGTAGATTTACCTACATTAGGCCTGCCTATTATAGCTACCACGGGTTTAGTCACCGGCGCACCTCCCCCCACAGGGCCCGGGCGAGCTCACGACCGCAGGAAGGTATAACTTTAAGGTCTACACCTAACCGTTCTTTAAGGTGTGCCAGGCTCCAGCCGTCTAGGAAAATGTCTTCGCCCTTTTTTAGCATAACACTGGGAATGAAGACGGTCTCACCTTCCTTTACCCCAAACTCCTTAAGACCACGATATATATCCTCGCCGCTTAAAAGGCCGGCCACGGTAACCTCTGGGCCTAAAAAATGATTAGTCAGGCCGACCACGCGAACCTCTAGATCCTTTACTTCACTCCGGAATTCGTCCACCAGCTCTTTGAGGAGGGGTGCGGCCAATTTCCCGGTTACAATGAGTACGGAATGCGAAAAATTTCCCGGCTCTTCCCTCCGGGTGAGAAGCCTCCGCGCCTCACGCCGGAAGGAATCTAGGAAGCGGCGGGTTAAACCCACACCGTTTTCTTCCTGAGGGAATCCCTCATAGTGTCTGGCAGGGGGAAGTCTCAATCCCGCCAGAAGATAAAACTCATCGGAAGCATAAACAAGCCGGGAACCTGCCAGGCGCTTAAAGCGGCGCTGCCACCTTTCTACCTGCTCTACCACCTGCAGGGCCTCCTGGGGTCGAAAGCGCCTTAAGGGGAAAAGGCCCTCCCGGTGGCCGGTTAACCCTACCGGTACTACGGCTATGGACCGTAGGGCGGGGAAAAAGGAAAAAAGATCCTTAAGCGTCCTATCCAGCTCGGGGCCGTCGTTCAGGCCGGGGCAGAGCACGATCTGGGTGTGGAATTCTATCCCCGCTTCCTTAAGGCGCCTGAGCTGTTGTAAAATACGGGCCGCGCGCTTGTTTCTCAAAATAAAAGCCCGCAGTTCCGGATTGGTGGTATGAACAGATATATATAAAGGGCTCAGTCGAAGGCGGCATATCCTTTCCCAGTCTTCCGCTTTCAGATTAGTAAGGGTAATAAAGCTGCCGGTCAAGAAAGAGTAGCGGTAGTCGTCGTCTTTTACGTATAAGCTGGGCCGCAAGCCGGAGGGAAGCTGGTCCACAAAGCAAAAAAGGCACTTGTTTTGGCACCGGCGCAGGCCGTCAAAGGTTGCTCCGGCAAACTCCAAACCCAGATCTTCGTTGTAATCCTTCTCTATATCTAGGATCAGCCGCCGACCGTCTGCCTTAACTATCTCTACCTTGATATCCTCTGCAGCCGTCAGGTACCGGTAAGCGATTATGTCCTGTACGGGCTCACCGTTTATGCTGATTAGCTCGTCGCCGGGCTCTACACCCAAGTTTTCGGCGATGCTCCCGGGCCGCACACCCTTTATTATGGCCTTTCCGCGGTATTTCACTTTTTTCTGGCCGGAGATTCTCCTTTCTTTAATTTTTCGTTCCCATTATCCGATATTTTACTTAAAGCGTCAAGGTAGCCTTCTTTCCGGGCTGGTAGCAGCCGTACGGCATCCTGCTCTATACCCCAAAGGTTAAGAAAGTCCTTCACAATCCGGCAAAGCAGTTGAAAATAAGGGCCTATGACCGTGGCGTAGACTTTCGTGCCGCCCGGGTCCCTTCCAACAAATATAAGCCGGCCCGGCTCGAAGGCGTCAGTACCCTTTTCACCGCCGAATCCTTCGGACAGGCACCCCCTCGACCGGAGATAAAAACCGGCCGCAGCCAGGGCCGCTCCGGCGTTACGGGAAGAAGTAAAAATGAGAAGCCGCAAGTTTTTCTCTGGTGATAGAGATGACTTTGGCGATGAGCCGTTTCCAAGTGAAGCTGTTTCTACAGGGAGTGACATAACGCGTGGGCGCAAATTTTCCACCAGCCTTACCAGCCCGGGGTAAGCCTTCCTTACTCCACAGACCACCAGGGGCCTTCCTAAAAAAGTGAGGCCTAACCGGCGGGAAAGGAAACCTCCTAACGCCATCAGGGAATTTACCAGGGGTGTTGTGTCTACGAGCAGAAGTTCTTCCCGGGGCAATCCGAGGGCGCAGGTCAAGTCGTAGACAAAATTTTCCAGTAGCTTCCCCATACCCCGCTTGCCCACGGCATAAATTTCGTTTCCTGCAGTGTCGCGGCCCATGAATTGGATATGGCCTTCTTCACTCTTCCGCCTCCGGTCGAAATAGGGTATCGCCTTTATTTCATCCGCCCTGGGAAGCCTAGACCGGGGAAGCCATCCTAAATGCAGGGCAGCCGCTATTACGGAAGAATGGGTTCCGCCGAAACAGTGATAAATTATTTTCATACATAACCCCGTTAATGTCGCACGATGATTAATACACCGTTTTCTAAATCGTGGGCTACCGCATTAAGGGCCCGGCTTAAAATGAGCCCTAGTTTCTGCCGCTCTTCTTCGTCTTCGGCTAAAAAAATGGGTAGCCCACCGCCTACCTTATTGCTGGAGTCGCGCGTGGCCACTACGGCCAGTATTTCACCTTTAAGCTCTACAGCCATGCTTCATCCTCCTAATCGGCGGCGGCTCTGCCGATACGGCTTTTTAAGGGCCTGGCTGCAGCGCTCTCTAAAACAGGAGTCATGCGCACGGCCTGAAGGAGACATTCCATATCCGGTTCGTTGGGTACGATATACAGGACGACTTCGCCTGTATCCACGTTCTTGCAGGCCAAGGGTTTCCACTCCTGCTCGCTTATATCCACTTTTGTACCCAGAAGGCTGGCTACGGTATGGAGTATGGCCTGCCTTTGCCCTGCATCGTGTAAGATAGCCCTGGCATCGTCGTCTTTGGGTTTTATAATCACCGCCCGCCCTTCACGCAAGATTTTCTCCCGTGCCTTCTTGAGGCCTACGTTGGTAACCACCACACCCTCTATGGTCAGGAAAGGCCCGTCAAAGGATATGCTCGCCGGTTCTACGGTGGCTATTTCTCCAAGGTATTTTCCCCTTCTTAGGTGGCCGCTTATATAGATCAATACTAGGCTTAATGCTACGCCTACCCCCCAGTGAAGGTAAAAGGTAGCCAGGCTTGCTCCCAGGGCGGTAAGCATCACCAGATAATTGCGGGACTCGAAGACGCGCGCGATTCCTTCGATGTAATCCCGGCCCCGGGGCACGAGTTCCAGCTCTTCCAATTCGGCCAGAGACTGCCTCTCGAGGTTGCGTATTTCCCGGAACTGCTGGGCCGCTAAAGCCAGGAAGGTGACAGCCGTAAATTCCCGGGCTGCCAAGGCAGGGACAGCCACAGCTCCAATCAAGGAAGCTATGGCTGCCAGGGAGAGATGGGTTATTACGCTGTGGGGATAACCCGGGTAGCGGCGGTAATCCATACGGAGAAGATACATCCTACAGGCCAGGCCGGCAGCCATGCCCACGGTTACAGTAATGCCCAGAGAGTCCATGTTTTAGTCTTTTTCCCAGTCTTTTCTTTCTTGGTTGTTGGGCAGTTTTTCGGCCGGTACTTTCTTACGACGTAGTAAGGGGCGGCGCAGGCGCTGGCCTAAAAGATTCGCCCACTCTACGGAGGTATATTGTTTAATCCTCGCCAGGGCCTTGTCCCAACCACCGGAGCTTATGATAAGGTACGCTCCCCCGCCCAAAACGAAGGCCAGGATTACAAAAAATACTCCCTTCCAGTCTCCCGAGGTGCTGGGTGCGGCCGGTCCGGGCTGAGGGGTAATCCCCAATACAGTGGGAATAACCTCAGCTATAAGCCCGGCGCCGCGCTGGGCTTCCTCTCTGGTATTGGTGTGGGTGCCGATCTCTAAAAGGATGGCGCGCGGGGAGAGATCCTGGTTGTAGCTTCCTGCCCCGATAAAGATCCCGCGGATTAAGCCGGGATATTTGGCATCCGCTGCGGCTTTGATCCTTTTAGCAAAGTCCAGATTGGCGTTCATATTTTGGTTTTCCCGGCCCACTACCAGGCGGATTTTAGTAACGTACGTGTCGGCTACTACTTGCCGGTAAAAGTCAGGATCCGGGACCCCATCGCGGTGAATGTCGAAAATGGCGGCCGGTCCCTTATTCAAAAGCTGGACTGCCGTACGACGTGACCGCTTATAGGAATTATTATCGTGAGGTTCGTGGGAGGAAAGATCGTGATCTACATTTACCCCCATACTGCGTAGTTTAGCCGCAAAAACTTCGCCCACTTTGAAGATGCCGCCATGCCCGGGGATACTCTCTGTTCCGTCCGTGGGCACATAGGACTCATCGCTATGGGTATGGTATATGGCCACCAGGTTCTTAGCTCCTCCGGCCTGGACCGGCTGGCTCGAAGTCGGGGCTTTAGCCGAACCGTCTTCCAGGGACACGGTTTCCTTGCCTATAGGGCTGCATATGGCCTTATTCCCCTCAATACGGGTTACCCGGTAGCGCTGGTTGTCCTCGGCTATGAATTCATCGTCTTTGTAGACCGTGCGGGCCATTTTGTCCAGTACCTGGCCCTTTTCGTCCACTAAGACGGAATAGTCACCCACGGTATGCTCTTTTAACTCCGCGGGTCTAAAGCTAAAGGCTGGTACTAGAGCCGCCTTCGGGGGTATCCCTAGCCTATAGGTGAGGGCCAGGGTTAAAAGAAGGGTTAGGGTTAAAAGAAGGATCAAAAGTCCGCTCTTTTTAGCCACGGTTTTCACCGTCCTTCTTATCTAAGGGCAGGACCTTCTTAGCCGGGGAAAGGCGCAGTTTCTCTAGAAGCGATCTGGGCCGACCTTCCACCTCGGGACCTCCCTGGAGGCGCTCCCGCCCCTCACCTATAAGCTCGGCCAGTAACACGGCCACTATACCGGCAAGGAGGCTGACATCCATGGCCCCGGCGCCGCCTATGGCTACGGTACCTCGGGTTCCGGAAAAAGCTAGAACCAGGTAATCAATGATATCCAAGGCTAGAACTCCTAAGATGGCGGCTACAAAAGCAGCCCGCCGTGAGCGACCTACCAGGTAGGCTGTGATACCAGCCACTAAAGGATAATAGTAAAGGGGATCGAGTACGTTCCAGGCAAAATCCCAGGGCTCGCGCCCTCGCGTAAGCCAGCTATTTATGCCGAAGATAACTGCTGCCGTAACCACTGCGGCGGCAAGGGCGCGCGCTACCTCCTTGCGGGTGCCCGCGCGATATAGGACGTAGACGGCTAGTCCTAAAGGTATGAGACCGCCTCCTACATTTACCGAAACCGTTATGGGGCCGCGAGATAAAGGTATATTAATAAAACTTCCCAGTATAGAGGCAAGTATCAGGGCGAGGGCGGCTTTATCATTTAAGTAAAGACGGTCGAGGACCCGCTGGGCCAGTCCAAAATAGATTAGGAGAAACACGGCTACAAGGGCAAGGACTCCTAAAGGATATCCGGCCATATAAAAAATCTCCCCTTTCCGGCTATATATTGTCCTGGAAAGGGGAGAAATATGCAGGGCTTTGACTTTACGCTAGACTTCATTCTTGAGGTTTGGTGGTGCCAAAGAGGTCGCCGAAGAGTTCGCCCAGTTTTACCCCGCTTCCTTCTTCGGAGGGTTCTCTGGTGCTTGAAGCAGAATAGTTTTTAGTTTGATCCCGTAAGGCCTGACGCAAGCTCAGGCTCATGCGCTGGGCCTCCTGGTCCACCTTCAACACTTTGACCGGGATGACCTGCCCAACGGATACCACTTCTTCGGGCTTCTCCACCCGGTGATCAGCCAGCTGCGAAATGTGCACCAGCCCTTCTATCCCGGGTTCTACCTCCACAAAGGCCCCGAAGGGAGCAATCCGCAACACTTTACCCTGTACAACGCTGCCCACGGGATAGCGTTCGGCGGCGGTATCCCAGGGATTGGGCAGGAGCTGCTTGCGGCCCAGGGAAACCCGCCCGGCCTCCCTGTCCACCCCTAATACTTTGACCTCGATCTCCTGGCCTTCCTGCAGCACATCTTGAGGATGCTCCACCCGGCCCCAGGATATCTCGGATACGTGAAGCAATCCGTCCACTCCGCCCAGGTCGACGAAGGCACCGAAATTGGTCAGCCTCCGCACAATACCTTTACGTACCTGACCCGGTTCTAGGCTGTCCCACGTGGCCTGGCGCTGTTTCTCAAATTCTTCCTCCAGGATGGCCCTCTGGGAAAGGACGAGTTTATTTTTGGCCCGGTCTATCTCGATAACCTTAAGCCTCAGAGTCTTGCCCACATAGGAGTTAAGGTCCTCTACGTAACCCCGCTCTATAAGCGAAGCCGGGACAAAGCCGCGCACGCCCACGTCCACCAAAAGCCCGCCTTTAACCACTCCCACCACTTCCCCGCGGAGTTCCTCCCCGCTGGAAAAGGCGGCTTCCAACCTATCCCACGCTATGCGGCGGTCTGCCCGCTTTTTGGATAACAAGGGGTGACCGTCCTCATTCTCCGGTCGCAAAACCATGACCTTTATTTCTTCACCGACGGATACTACTTCTGAAGGGTGGTTAAAGGAGCGGTAGGAAAGCTCGTTTAAAGGAATGACCCCTTCTGACTTACCACCTACGTCTACCAGGACTTCATTATCACCTACTTGAACTACCGTCCCGGATATAACGCTACCCCGGCGGAGCCTAGATACTTGCCCTGCCACAGCCTGGCTTTCAGGGATACTTTCACCGGTTTCACCGTTAGGCTTGGAGTATAGGGCTTCGTTTTCCTCGCCGACCTCCGGGGTTTTTAGTTCTTCGGCAGCCTCAGGAAGATTCTGTAACATTTGCACTACCTCCTCGATGATCCACGCCGGGGTAGAAGCGCCACCCGTAACACCCACCTTTTTTACACCCTTAAACCACTCGGGACGCAACTCCCCAGCTTTTTCCACATGGTAGGTGGGCGTACCCGTACTGCGGCATAGCTCGGCTAAGTGCCGGGTATTCGCGCTGTTACGGCCCCCCACCACTACCATAGCATCCACTTCGCGGGCCAGCCTCACCGCTGACTCCTGGCGGCGGCGGGTCGCTTCGCAAATGGTGTTATATACCCTAAGCTCGCCTGTTTTGGGTAAAAGGGCCGCAACCACAGCTTGCAACAGTTCCTGCGGCTGGGTAGTCTGGACGATGACCGCCCTGCGCAGGCCCCGGGGCAGGGCCTCGGCCTCGGCCGCGCTAGATACTACCCTTGCCTTACCTTGCGCCCACTCTACCAGCCCTCTGACCTCGGCATGTTCCGGGTCGCCGACTATGATGATCTCTATTTCCTGGGAAGCAAGCTCCCGGGCCAGCTCTTGCGAACGGCGCACAAAGGGGCAGGTGGCATCTATCACCTCAAGCCCTCGGGCCCTAGCCTCTTCTAGAACCCGGGGAGATACTCCGTGGGAGCGAACCAGCACCCTCCCCTCCTGCACCTCATCTAAGCTGGCCACCGGCCGCACACCCTTAGCAGCCAGGTCTTCTACGACCTGAGGATTGTGGATGAGGGGACCCAGGGAGGCTACCGGTTTGGGAGCTGTTTCGGCTTTTTTTACGGCCCGCGCGACACCGGAACAAAACCCCGCATAGTCGGCGACGAACACATCCACCGGGTCATCTTCTCCTTAAAGAGCCTTTATAAGAGTTCGCTAAAAATCGTCGAATTCCTGCTTACAAGGCAAAAGCCTTATCCTTCGCTTAATAACTTTGCTATAGCCTCGCGGGCTCTGCGGGAGAGTTCCTCTACTTCAAAAGGGGTGTAGCTCCCCTTACAGCCAGGATAGATGGGTTCTCCGATAAAAACTTGGAAGGGACGGAACCACCCCTTGGAGAAGATGTTCTGGGTGCCTTTAAGGGCCACCGGAACCAGGGGCGCTCCCGTTTTAAGGCTTAAAACCGCCGCACCATTATGAAAAGTGCCCAGCCCCCCCGTCCTAACCCGGGTCCCTTCCGGGAACATGCCGAGTACCTGACCGGAACGGAGGATCTCCAAGCTTTCCTTCAGGGCTTGCCGGTCGGACCTTCCGCGCCGGACGGGGAAAGCGCCCAGGCCGCGGATCACCTGACCGAGGAGGGGAATCCTAAATAGTTCCTCCTTAGCCATGAACCGGACGGGCCGGGGAACGGCTACACCCACGGCTACCGGATCCCAAAAAGATACGTGGTTAGATACTACCACCGCAGGACCCTCGCGGGGAAAGTTCTCCTGCCCTCTGACTTCCCAGCGGCATATATAGCGAAAAAAGAGGTAGCAGATAAACTTGGCTATACGGTAAAACAAGGCAGGACTATCCCCCATACCGATCTTCCCTAACTACCTTTATAATATACTCAATCACTTCCTCCGGCGTGAGGTCGCTCGTATCTATGATAACGGCATCCGGAGCCGGGCGCAAAGGTGCTACCACTCTTTGGCAATCCCGACGGTCCCGCTCCTCAATTTCCTGCTTAACTTTTTCTAGAGGGACGTTGTCGCCTTGAGCCACTAATTCCTGCCATCTCCTCCTGGCCCGCTCCTCCAAAGAGGCGGTAAGAAAAAACTTGTACCGGGCTTCCGGAAGCACACAGGTACCGATGTCCCGCCCGTCCATAACTACCTTTCCGCCTGCCGCCAGCTTACGCTGCAATCTTACCATTTCCTCGCGCACCTTCGGCCAGGCCGCTACCCTGGACACCAGCCGGGATACCTCGGCAGAACGGATAAAGCGGCTTACATCCTCTCCGTCGCAAAAGACCGCCAGCTCTCCCGGGCTAGCTTCCCTAAATTCAAAAGAGGTACGGCGGGCGAGTTCGGCCAAAGCGGCCTCATCGGTGACCTTTACATTACTTTTAAGAGCTTTCCAGGTCAGGGCGCGGTACATGGCCCCGGTGTCGATATACAGATAGCCCAGCCGCTTAGCCACCTGCCGGGCCACCGTGCTTTTTCCTGCACCCGCCGGCCCGTCTATGGCTATGTTCCCCTTCACTTGGTCAATGCCCCCAGGTCGGCCAGGAAACCGGGGTAAGACACATTCATACATTCTGCACCGCGGATTACCGTCTCTCCTTCAGCAACCAGTCCGGCTACCGCTAAAGCCATGGCCAGGCGGTGATCGCCGTGGCTGTCCACCACCGCACCCTTTAAATTTCCCCCCTCTAAAATCATGCCGTCCGGAAGGGTTTCGATTTTAGCGCCCATCTTGCGGAGTTCTACGGCCAAGGTGGTTATGCGGTCGCTCTCTTTGACTTTTAGTTCCGCGGCATCCCTTATCACCGTCGAACCTTGGGCCACCGCCGCCGCTACAGCCAGCACCGGTATTTCGTCGATAAGCCGGGGGATCAGAGCGCCACCGATCTTTGTCCCTTTGAGTGAACTGCTGCGAGCTTTTATAACTCCGTACGGCTCGCCTGCGCTTTCACCCTGCTGGACCACCTCTATATCAGCTCCCATATCCTGAAGCACCGTGAGCAGCCCGGTGCGTGTGGGATTGAGCCCCACATTATGCACTACTATCTCAGCCCGCGGGTGGATACAGGCAGCGACCAAAAAGAAAGCGGCCGCGGAGAAATCACCCGGAACCGAGATCTTGAAGGGCTCGATCCTCTGGCGGCCGTAAATGGTGATCCGGAGATCTTCCTTTTTTAACTTTACCCCGCAATATTTTAGCATCCGTTCCGTGTGGTCCCGAGCTGGCGCAGGCTCCCGTACCACAGTTTCCCCTTCGGCCTGAAGGCCGGCCAGTAAAAGTGCGGATTTTACCTGGGCGCTGGCCACAGGAAGATTGTACTCTATGGGGCGGAGGTTGCCGCCCTTAATGCTTAAAGGGGCCAAGTTTCCACCCTCGCGGCCCCAGATCTGGGCTCCCATCTGTCTTAACGGATCGGCCACCCGGGCCATGGGGCGGCGGCGCAAGGAACGGTCACCCGTTATTACAGTATAAAAGGGCTGGGCCGCCAGAACCCCTAACAAAAACCGCATGGTAGTCCCCGAATTCCCGGCATATAATACGTCTTCCGGCTCTTTTAAGCCTTCGGGACCGTGGGCGTATACTTTAACTTTCCCCTCCCGGGGACCTTCTATTTCTACGCCCAAAGCCTTAAGACAGTTTAAGGTGCTCAGGCAATCTTCGGCTTCCAAAAATCCGCTGATCTCCGAGGTGCCGTCGGCCAAGGCGGCAAAAATAGCTGCCCGGTGGGATATGGATTTATCCCCCGGTGGGGAAAACTCTCCGCGCAAATGTAGCGTAGGCCTGATTACTAGATCCAAGCTAATTTCCTCCCGCCACCAAAGTTACCAGGAAAGCTACCGGCTGTCAAGGTGGAGATGCCGGGCGGGGATGCCGTGCCGCAAAAGCACATTAAGGGCCCGTCCCGCGGAAGACGCATTTGTAAACCCCAGCCGTATGCTTCCCCCTTCTCCTTCCCGGACTCTAAGAATTTCTATATCGCTGATATTGATACCTTCCTGTCCCAGGATCTGACCCACAAATCCGATAACTCCCGGTTTATCGGGCACCGTGATAACTATCTCATGGAGGGGAGGGAGTAAACCTTTACGGTGCACGGGTATCTGGCCCCGCCACTTCCTGGCATCTTCTAAAGCCTCTAGCAGTCCTTGCCCATCCCGTTCTTTAATTAAAGCGGCCAGCTGCCGGATTTCTTTTTCAAAGGATTCCAGTATTTCCAGAAGAGCCTGGGAGTTGCTTAGATATATATCCCTCCACATTACGGGGTGGCCGGAGGCTATGCGGGTAGTATCTCTAAAGCCCCCGGCAGCAAGCATCAAGAGCTCCCGGTGTTCTTCCGAATACTTTGCCACCGTGCGCATGAGGGATACGGCCAAAATATGGGGAAGGTGGCTTACCACTCCGACTACCCAATCGTGTTTTTCGGGCGAAAGGAATATTACCCTGGCGCCTACCGCCGTAAGCACGTTTTTAAGCCGGTTTAAAGGTTCTTCGGGGGTCTTTGACGTGGGAGTCAGTACGTAGACGGCATTCTCTAAAAGATAACGGTCCGCAGCGCCTATACCCGACCGTTCCGAGCCGGTCATGGGATGGCCGCCGATATAAGTCACGGAAGGAGGAAATATGCTCTCCAGTTCGCGTACCACTTGGGCTTTCGTGCTTCCCGTATCGGTGACGATGGCCTGAGGGGAAAGATGAGGGGCTATCTGTCCGGCAACTAAGGGGAGAACGCCAACGGGTACGGCCAAAATGACCAGTTCGGCCCCTTGTACGGCTTCTTGGGGGCTTGAAGCGGGCCGGCTTATGGCCCCTACTTCCAAGGCTTTCTCTAGGGTCTCCCTCTGGCGGTCATATCCTACTACCTCCCGCGCTATTCCGCCCTGCAGGAGGGCCATTCCCAGGGAACCGCCTATAAGACCCACGCCTATAATGCAAACGCGAGTACAAACGCGATGGTTCATCTAACCTCCCCTTCCCGGTGAGCAGGATAAGAGCCCAGTACCCTTAAAAGGCTTGTGCGGGGCCGCAGGGAGGCCAGCACTCCCGCCAGCGGTTCGTTTTCGGCATGGCCCTCACAATCCAGGAAAAAAAGATACTCGCCCAGTTCTTTTTTGGTGGGGCGAGATTCTATGCGGGTAAGATTTATCCCGGCCTCGGCAAAGTCCCGCAGGACGTTATAGAGTCCCCCGGGCCGGTTCTCATGGAGGGCCAGAACTAAAGACGTCTTATAGGGGCCCTGCCCGGGTATGTTTTCCCGGCTTACGATTATAAAACGCGTTTTATTCTCCGGGTAATCTTCGATATCGCGGCATAGTACGGGTAGCCCGTATAGTTTTGCGGCAAAGGAAGAGCCTACGGCCGAGCTTCCCTTCCGGGATGCGGCCACAAGAAAAGCCCCTGCCGTGCTGGAGGTAGGGCAGAGACGGGCCTTGGGCAAGTACTTGGCCAGGAACCGGCGGCACTGGGCCAGGGCATGGGGGTGAGACCATACTTCGGTGATGCCCTCCAGGCTCTTTTCCTTAGTAACAAGGCAGTGGTGGATATCTAGTATCACTTCACCGACGATCTTTAGGGAAGGTTCTTCCATAAGTAGGTCCTGAGTAAGGTTTACGCTGCCTTCTATGGAATTCTCCAAGGGAAGTACAGCGGCATCACACCGGCCCTCTAAGACCGCCTGGGCCACCTGTAAAAGGTTTTCGGCCGGAAGGAAAACCTTTACCCCCCTTGCAGACCCCCATGCTACAGCCGCTTCATGGGAAAAGGTGCCCTCCGGACCCAAGTATGCTAGGCCTTTAGAAATCACGCCGGTACCCGTCCCAGGCTGCGCCCCAGGACCTTACCCACAGCCGCCACTTCCCGGACCAAAGACGCGAACTCCTCCGGCCTTAAGCTCTGGGGGCCGTCGGAAAGAGCGTTTTCGGGTTGGGGATGTACTTCCACCAACAAGCCGTCCGCACCCGCAGCTATGGCAGCCCGGGCCAAAGGAATTACCAGCTCCTTTTTGCCGGTACCGTGGCTGGGGTCGGCAAGGACCGGGAGGTGAGAAAGCTGTTTTACCGCCGCCAGGGCACTAAGATCGAGGGTGTTGCGGGTGAATGTTTCAAAGGTACGGATACCTCGTTCGCAGAGAATCACCTGGAAATTGCCTTCTGCAAGGATATATTCTGCTGCCAGGAGCCATTCCTCAATGGTAGCAGAAAGCCCTCTTTTCAAAAGCACGGGCTTCCCCAGGCGGGCCACAGTTTTAAGCAGGGCAAAGTTTTGCATGTTGCGGGAACCGATCTGGAGGACGTCGGCTACCTCCGCCACCGCTCCGGCCTTGGTCTGGTCGGTAACCTCTGTAACGATGGCCAGGCCCGTTTCTTCCCGCGCTTCGGCCAAAAGTTCAAGACCGGCCTCGGCCAAACCTTGGAAGGAATAGGGGGAAGTGCGCGGTTTAAAGGCCCCGCCTCGCAACATGGTGGCCCCGGCCTCCCGTACGGCATGGGCCGTCTCTAGAAGCTGCTCCCGGCTCTCTACAGCGCAAGGTCCGGCTATAATATGGAGGTCAGGGCCGCCTATTTTGAGTTCGCCCACCTCTACTACGGTGTCTTCGGGCTTAAATTCGCGGGCGGCCAGCTTGTAAGGCTTAAGTATAGGTATCACCTTTTCTACCCCCGGCATAGCCTCTAGGGCATGGTGTTCTAAGCGTGTTTTGTCTCCTATGGCCCCGATGACCGTCCTGAGGGCCCCCCGGGACAGGTGAACTTTAAACCCTTCTTTTTCCAGCCTGGCCATTACCCCTTGAATTTCCGTTTCTCTAGCGCCCGCACGCATAACTACAATCATGTGATGCTACCCCCCCCAAATGTTGCTCCCTCCACAGGCAAAACAAAAAGCCACCCCGCCAGGAGTGGCACATTTTCCCGTCTTTTGGCCTGCCTCCTGCCGTCCTACCATCCTGCCTCTAGTTGGAATATAACACCATCCCACTGTCCTTCTGGTTTTTTATACTATAACACAAGGCCTTTCCTCCTGGCAAGGGTTTTTTAAGGTTATTTAATCTTTCCTATACGTTATTCTAAAGCTTTGCGCAGGGCTTGAACGAGATTCACTGCCTTATCTATACCTTGCTCGGCCAGGGTCTCTACCACAGCGCTGCCTACTATAATACCGTCGGCCAAGGAAGCGATCCGCCGGGCTTGCTCTGGTGTACTTATGCCAAAACCTATAGCCAAAGGCAAGGACGTAACTCGTCTAACCCGTGACAGGTATCCGGCAAGATCAGGGGGCAACTCGTCCCGGGGGCCGGTCACGCCGGTTAAAGATACGCAATAGATAAACCCCGAGGCCTGCCGGGCGATCTCCTGCAGCCGCCCGACCGGAGTAGTGGGAGCGACCAGGGGTACGAGGGCTAGACCTCGTTCATCTAGGTGGTCCCTTAGCGGGCCCGCTTCCTCATGCGGTAGGTCGGGGACGATCACCCCGTCGCCGCCGGCTTCAGCCAGCTCCCGTACGAAACTAGCAAGGCCGTAGCGCAGCAGGGGGTTGTAATAGCTCATAAGTACCAGAGGTATGTCTAAAATCTTACGCAGGTCATGGGTAAGTTTTAGGACCTGGCCCAAAGTAGTCCCTTGGTCGAGGGCCCGCTGGCTGGCGGCCTGGATTACGGGGCCGTCCGCTAAAGGATCCGAAAAAGGCACGCCTAGCTCCACTATATCCGCGCCCGCCCGGGTCAGGGCACATACAGCTTCAAAGGTAGCTTCTAGTGAGGGGTCTCCGGCGCATAAATAAACGATGAGGGCCTTTCTTCCCCGGCGGAAGGAATTGAGCAGTTTAATTTTGCCTTGTTCTTTCCGGTTCTTCACCGCTCCAAGCCCCCCAGAAGGCCGGCCACCTGCTCCACATCTTTATCCCCCCGGCCTGAAAGGTTTACGACTATAATCTCCTCAGAACCCAAGGCGGGCGCCAATTTTCCGGCTAGGGCAACAGCATGGGCGCTCTCCAGGGCCGGTAGTATGCCCTCCGTGCGGGCAAGGAGTTCAAAGGCTTCCAGGGC
>NZ_JAKKUR010000096.1 GCF_021890735.1 Thermanaeromonas sp. | reverse complement strand
ATTTTGACGCTTAGGACCCCCATTTTTCGTGTCTAAATTTCTGGGTCCATTATACAGTTCATCCGCTTCTATGACTACTACTTCCGCACTGCCCTCGCCTTCCACTTTCTCCCCACGCTGGTATACCCCTTCTTCTTTCTCCTTCTGTTCTTCTTCCCGTGCTTTACCCGCCTCTTGTACCCACCGGTGTATCTCCTGGTGGCTTACGGAGACTAATAGATAATGCCGCATAAATTCCGCCGCCTCCCGGTAGGTCATCTTGGTGGCTAAGGCTATGGCTATACTTTGTACTAATGGGGCAGATACAACACAACATAGCCCGGCGGATGAAACGTCTGGGGGCCAGGTGGACGACCTCAGGTGCAGACCGCATGGCTCGTGTATTAGCTGCCAAGGTCAACTGCAAGCTAGAACAGTACATATGGCGCTGGCCGGTGGAACAACAGAAATTGAAGGAGCTGGCGAAAGCTAAAGCGAAAGTGGTAGAGAGACCCTAAGTATTGAAAGAAGCTGTCAAGTAGAAGGAAAATTATTTTTCCGGACTTCACGTAGCGTTGTAGACCCGGTTCTTGCCCAACTTTTTAGCCATATAGCAAGCCTCATCGGACCTTCGTAGAAGAGAGTCAATCGTATCATCTTCTCTTAAGGTGGCGACACCTATACTTGCTGTAATCTGCCGGTGCGGGAAAGGATGGTTTTCCAAGGAATTCAGTATCCTTTTAGCTACCTTCAAAGCGTTGTCATTGTCCGTACCCGGGAGAATAATTACGAATTCTTCACCACCGTACCGACAGGCAATATCTGTAACCCTTATACAGCTCTTTATTATTTCTGCCACCTTTTGGAGGACAACGTCGCCCGCTAGGTGACCAAAGGTATCATTGTAATACTTGAAGTCGTCAAGATCTATAAACATGATAGACACCGGATAGCCATATGTAGCTGCTCTCTGAAGTTCCTCAACCAGGGTAAACCCGAGGGCCCGCTTGTTTAAGAAACCGGTTAGAAAGTCAGTCTTAGCCTCTTCTTCTAGCCGGCTGACAAGGGTCGCATTAGCCAGTGCTACAGCAGCAAAATTGGCGTATATTTGCAAGTTTCTTTTTCCATTTTCCCCTAACGACATAGGTACCACTATACCTAAGAGCCCCACTATTCCCAGAGCAGTCCATAGAGGGTACAAGATAATTTCGCTGTGCGAGGAAACTTCCAACGGGGAGACGCCAGTTAGCGTCCTTAGTTCATCTGCCGTCAACATGGAGGGCTCTATTTGAGAAAATACCCGCTCGATAACTGGGTGGAGCAAAGCCCACTCTTTTCCTCCCAATAGGTGTCCGGACTCCCCCTTGGCTTGGGCAATCCTTATTTTGTCTCCTATCCTTAGGCCCACAAAGCACAGGTCCGCTTGATAGATTATCACGAGGGAGTTGGTGATGAGGTCTAATACTTTATCTAGTTCGGTAATAGAGGTCATCAAGCGGCTGATTTCATAAATGCTGTTGAGCTCGAGACGTTGTAAACCTAACAAATTCTTTTCCAAAAGGGCACTAAGAACCTCGTTAACGGTGCGGTAAGCGTTATAGGCCTTGGCATTTAATATCATTTCCTTTTCCCGGTCGAAAGGTGTCGTCTCTGGGCCAAGGGTCACGATCATGTATCCCAGGTGTTGCATATAGTTACCCAGACGATATACGCACAACTTAATACCCCGGGGGCATGTAAGAAGTTCTTTGTCCTTTAATTGATTAAAAGTTGTCCTATAAAAATCTAGACACGTACTGTTTATGACCGCTTTCCCCTTATTTATGGCCTGACATAATTCAATAGGCAGGCTAAATTGGGAAAAAGGGTTGCCTTGGGCATCAAAGATATAAATATTAGCATCCATGACTTTAGACAGAGTATCTTGAAATTCCTGCCAGTATCTTACTGAAAGAGTCAGTAACAGGTTATTGGCCAATTGGACTACCACCTTACCTCAGCATATCAGGTTTTTCCAGCTTGCCCAGGATATTTATGCCGCTTGACGTTATTTCATACTCTCTTAAGTCTTTATCGTGGTTGCTACCGCGAGCCTTTAATATTCCGAGTACTTTCCTTATGCCCGCGCGGTCTTCTACGTAACGCAAGAAAATAATATTGTCCGCGATAAGAGATATTTGAGATTTCGACACGATAAGAGAAGAAAACGGGTTCTCATTTAGCGAAGTGAATATAGAAGTAACATGTTGCTTACGCAGAAGTTGTCCGATTGCCCAGAGATAGTCTTTATACTTCTTTAAGTCAGAGACGCTGTTCTCAAAAGAGGAAATGCTGTCTATAACAAACCTTTCTACGTTTTTTTCTTTTATCATTTCCATTATCTCGAAGGCGTGTTTATCGACGTCTAGCTCTACCGGAGAAATAAACCTGATATCTAATTGGCCACTGTGTAAGAACTTGCTTATATCCCACCCCAGTTGGCTAGCAGTACTTTGTAACTGTCCCGCTGATTCCTCAAAGGACACAAATACACCTTGTTCCCCGCGATAAGCTCCTTCTATCAAAAACTTCAACGCCAAAAGAGTCTTGCCAGAGCCCGTTGCGCCGGAAACCAGGGTAATTGTGCCCTCTCGCAGGCCACCCCCCAGCATTTCATCCAGCTCTGGAATACCGAACTTTTTTCTCCCGTGCTTGATTTCGTAATGAAGCTCCTCTCCTTCCGGTTTCATTCGGGGATAAACTTCTATCCCGTTTGAATTGATCTGAAAGAGGTGTTCGCCTTGTTGGTAACTAGTGCCCCGCATTTTTAAGATACGCATATACCGTTTCTGGAAACGTTTTTCTTCCTGGCCATACAAGTGAAAAATCCCATCAGCGATAGCAAACTCGCTAAGACGCGTAAGCTCCTGCTCTTCGTATTCTCCAATGAGGAAAGAGGTTATCTCCCATACGGATAGGGTAGCGGCCAAGTCGAACAGGAACATGCGAAAATTTTTCTCATCCGGAAATAAATCCCTAATAACCTTTATACTGTCGATGACGACTATATTTGGCAGGTATTTTTTGATCAAGTCACCCAAATACTGTAGAGCCTGACTGGCACCTTGTGTGCGTAGTATCATGCCCAGATCATCGTATACGATCTTATCACCCAGTAATTCGTCTTGGAAGAAACGAAAGTTTTCTAGGTTCCGCACCATCTTAAATTGAGATTCTGATATAGTAGTTAAATATAGGGTCTTCATTCCCTGCCTGGCACAGTTGAATATAATGTTTTGAACGAAAATCGTTTTACCGCTGCCGGGTGCACCGGAGACAATATTTATAGAATAAGCAGGGATTCCTCCCTCAAGGATGTGGTCGAGATTTTTTATCCCCGTGACCAGCCTGACCATAATTTTTCCGCCCCTCCCTAAATCAGAAAGCACCGCCAAACTCCGTGATTATCTTTTTCCTGATCTCCTCTGCCCTCTCGTGGCCCAATAACTTTGCCAGGATAGAAACATATCTGGTAATAAACTTCATAAACATCTCCTCAAGATCATTAAAGCCCTTCTCTACGCTTGTCAATATTTGAGTGCAAGATATACCCTCTGGACCATATTTGAGGAGCTGGATAGCCGGGTACTCTTGGGATAGTTCCCAAATTACTCGTTCTACCAGTAGATTAGTGGAAAGTATTCCCAGGTATTTTGCCGACTCCGACCACATCTCCTTAAGGAGTGTCTCGTACCGGACGATAACATCCTTGGTGACTTCTCCCAAAATCAATCCCTCCGGCCCTTAAAAGTCGCGATTGCCAGTCTTAAATATTTAAATATCTGTTGACGGCAGTCCGAGATAATAACCCTGGCAAAGATTTACCCTGAGTCGCTGATGCTGTCAAGTAGAGTTAGGTGATTGGTTAGTGTCAACTTCAAGTAGGAACTGGCAATAGCTGTCAACAGGATTTCTTTGCTGATCTTGGAGGGTTATATCTCTTCGGCCCTTTCCCTAGAAAGCCTCACAACTTTAGCTATTTCCTTTTCATAATCCTCATACTTTTCTACCCTGGTTTCCAGAATCATAGGCAGAGAGCCTGGGAAAGGATGATTTAGTAATAGCGCTGATGCCCTCTTCTCCCAATTCTCCTTCACCGATACAGGCATGGCGGTCGCGGTTACTGCCTAGGGGAGCTAGAGAGTCGTTCAGATGGAACACTTTAATCCGTTCCAGCCCAAATTTATCCTCCAGGGTAGCTACTAGTTCATCACAGCCTGCGGAGCTTTTCAAATTCCAGCCAGCGGCAAAGAGATGGGCAGAATCCAGACATATCCCCACTTGAGGAGGCCAGTCTAGGAGATCCAAAACCTGATAGAGTTCGTCGAGGCTTCCCAATTCACCTATTTGCCTAGCCATGGTTTCCAAGAGCCACATGGGACCATGATCCTGGCCTTCCAGGACATTTTCCCTGATAATGGCCGCCAAACGTCTTAATGCTTCTGCCGCATCTCCCTTATGCCTACCCGGGTGGGTTACGATATACTCTCCGCCTATTAGTTTTACTCGTTCTAGGTCTTCCTGCAGAACCGAAGCTGCAAAGTCCCGCAATTTTCCGGGAGGGACAGCCAAGTTAACTGTATAAGGAAGATGGGCTACTACTGGGTAGATATCATTTCTAGCTCTTTTTTCCAGCCATTCCTTTATTTCTGTTTTTTCTATTTGACGGGCACGGCCACCCCGGTGATTACGGGTGAAATACTGGAAAGTGTTGGCACCAATCCGTTTAGCCATCGATACAGCTTGAGGTAGCCCCTGCGCAATAGATAAGTGAGCTCCTAAACGCATGTCAGCCCCTGAGGGCAAATTTTCAACTTTACCTTAACATTACTTCAGCTATCCTGTCAATTTTTTTAAGAAGAAGGGCCCCCCGGGCCCTTCCGCTAACAAGTTTTTCATATCTTATGAATGTAGTGGTAACCTAGCTTGGTGATATGGTAACCTATAATTTCTAGGGTTATTTGCGAGGAATTATAGGTAATCATAAGGCGTCTGTGGCTGGGGAAGGGTACCACGCTACTTACACCTGGAAGGGCTTGCAAAGTATTTATTAATCTCCAGGTATCTTCGTCACTTTTCATGTTAGTAATGATGAGGGTAACAGTAGCCTCCTGGCTACCCCAGTTCCCAGAACCCATCAAAGCCTTGATCTCGTTGATATAAAAACTCACGAACCTGTCACCTCCAGATGGAGTTGCTCTCTCTATTTTATGCCGGTACCCGCCCACATTCCTCTCCCCTTGTTCAATATGCTATTAATGGTCAATCTTCAATGGATAGGAGGGAAGAGAATTGGACACGACTATTATCCTTAAAGCACTAGGCGCACCGGATCCATCTTTTCAAGGTTTTCTGGAAAGGTTAGGTGTAGCTTTAGAAGAGCGTAGCTTCCGGGTGGGTACTAGGATTGCCTCCTAAGTCCAGCGACGGTAAGCTTTTCCGTCTATGGCAGGCTAATTTACTTTTAGTGATAGCGGATCGTTCTTTAGATAAAACATGTCTGGACCCCACTTTAAGGTTTCTCTATTCTTTTAAAAAAGCAGAGGAGAGCTTGAGGATTATCGCAGCTATCGTTCAAGAAATGCTCCGAAATAGAGATAGGAT
>NZ_JAKKUR010000095.1 GCF_021890735.1 Thermanaeromonas sp. | reverse complement strand
GCTTTCCAGGCCAAAGCCGCGCAGGGTATCCTGGAGGGCCTGAAGAAATATTTTAATACGCCATAATACCTTGCGCTTAAGACCCTTCTCTGTTAGAATGGGTTTGCTTGTTTATTCTTAAAAAGCTTTGTGCCTACATATAGATTTAAGGGTAAATTAAAGATTATAACGCTATAAGGCTCTCCAGGGGAGATGAAAAAAGTGCTGCCAGAGCAGCCGGTAGGGGTATTCGATTCTGGTGTGGGCGGGTTGACCGTCGCACGAGAAATACTTCGCCAGCTTCCGGCAGAAACTATTATTTACTACGGGGATACTGCCCACGTCCCCTACGGGTCTAAAACGACAGACCAGCTAAACGCTTATGCCCAGGCTATCGTAGAGTTTTTAATAGAGCAAGGTGTTAAAGCTATAGTAGATGCATGTAATACTACCTCAGCTGTAGCTCTGCCGTATTTAAAGCAGAAATACAATTTACCCATTGTGGGTGTTATTGAACCTGGGGTTAAGGAAGCCCTGGCGGTAACCCGCCGGGGCCGTATCGGTGTAATAGCAACCGAAGCTACTGTGGCCAGCGGTGTACATGAGCGGTTGCTAAAATCCCTGTCTCCGGAAGTTAAGGTGTACCTTCAAGCCTGCCCTCGCTTGGTCCCCTTGGTTGAGGCAGGTATCATAGAAGGAGAAGAGGCCAGGTCTGCGGTGGCCGAGTACGTAACCCCATTGGTAAGGAAGGGGATTGATACCTTAATCTTAGGATGCACCCATTACCCTTTCTTAGCTCCGTTGATTCAGGAGATCACCGGACCGGAGGTAGTCTTGGTGGATCCAGCGGCAAGTACGGTGAGGGAGCTGGCTACTGTCTTAAGGGAACAAGGTGGGCTACGTAGTTTTCACGGGTCTAAAAGCCATGTTTTTTATGTGAGCGGCCCAATAGAAACTTTCCGTAACACGGCCCAAAAATTAGTAGGCTGGCCTGAGCTACAGTCTGTCCAACAGGTAAAACTAGTAGATTAGGTATTAGATTTTAGGTTCTAAATAATTTTAGCTAGGAACGGTGGGTGGATTTTATGGTTAGGGCTGACGGCCGGGGGCTCCGGGACCTGCGCCCGGTGGATATCCAGCGTCATTATTTAAAGTATGCTGAGGGTTCGGTACTAATCACTTTGGGCGACACTAAAGTGATCTGCAGCGCCAGCGTAGAAGAAAAGGTCCCTCCTTTTTTGAAAGGTACGGGTAAAGGGTGGGTAACGGCAGAATACTCCTTGCTACCGCGTTCTACTAAAGAAAGGACGGTAAGGGAAGCAGCTAAAGGGAGACTATCGGGCCGTACCCATGAGATCCAGCGCCTTATAGGTCGCTCTTTAAGGAGTGTAGTAGATCTAGAAGCTTTAGGGGAAAGGACCATCTGGATCGACTGCGATGTAGTGCAGGCCGATGGGGGGACCAGGACAGCAGCCATAACAGGTGGGTTTGTGGCTTTAGTTGATGCTCTAGCTAGTCTGGTGGAAGCTGGAACCTTGTCCCGGCTTCCGGTCCGGGATTTCCTGGCTGCCATTAGTGTAGGCAAGGTTAATGAACATATTTTGTTAGATCTTTCTTTTGAAGAGGATTCTACCGCACAAGTAGATATGAATGTTGTTATGACGGGGAAAGGGCAACTGGTAGAGGTTCAGGGTACAGGTGAAGGGGGGACCTTCTCCCGCCTTGAAATGGAGCAAATGTTGGACCTAGCCTGGGAAGGGATCGCTAAACTCATAGCCATCCAGAAGGAGGTCCTAGGACCGTTGGCCGAACGGGTAGGGGAGGTCAGTGCTTAAGAAACTAGTCCTTGCTACTTCTAACCTGGGGAAGGTAAAAGAACTTAAGGAGCTTTTACAGCCTCTTAGTCTGGAGATCTATTCACTGCGGGATTTTCCTGGCTTAAAGCTTCCGCCTGAAACAGGACGTACTTTTGAGGAGAATGCGATCCTTAAAGCGCGCTTTGTCTCAAGTTTTACGGGATTGGCAGCACTAGGGGATGATTCGGGCTTGGAAGTAGAAGCCCTGGGTGGAGCCCCGGGGGTTTATTCCTCGCGCTTTGCAGGGGAGGGGGCTACGGATGCTCAAAATAATGAAAAGCTGCTAGGGCTTCTTAAAGGTTACCCACAAGAAAAAAGACGGGCAAGGTTCCGTTGCGTGTTGGCCCTATGTACTCCGGAGGGTGATATCTATACCGGCGAGGGATCCCTGGAAGGGGTTATAGCTACCGAACCGCGAGGTACCCACGGGTTTGGCTACGATCCCGTGTTCTTGTTACCAGAGGCAGGTAAAACTTTAGCTGAGCTTGATTTAAAACTAAAAAACACTTTAAGCCATCGCGCCCGGGCTTTACGGGCCATTTGGCCTGCCTTGCTTAGAGTTTTTGGCCGATCAGAGCCAGGGTACGGTTGACGATGGCGGGGGTTATAGGGTATAATTAATCTTGCTCCTGCGGGTGTAGCTCAATGGTAGAGCCCCAGCCTTCCAAGCTGGTTGCGCGGGTTCGATTCCCGTCACCCGCTCCATCAAAACTAAAGACGCCGGGGCAGGCTTCAAGCGTAGGTTGCCCCGGCAGGCTTTAGGAGCAAGGAGTTAGAGAAGCGCCTGTAGCTCAGTTGGACAGAGCAGCGGCCTTCTAAGCCGCGAGCCGCAGGTTCGAATCCTGCCAGGCGCGCCATGCTATAGAGTTAAAACAGGCGTGGTGGGTGTAGCTCAGTTGGTTAGAGCACCAGGTTGTGGCCCTGGGGGTCATGGGTTCGAGTCCCTTCACCCACCCCAATTCTAAGACTTTGGCGCTGGGGCGTAGCCAAGTGGTAAGGCAACGGACTTTGGATCCGTGATTCGTTGGTTCGAATCCAGCCGCCCCAGCCATTCTTCTCCGTGAGCCATTAGCTCAGTCGGTAGAGCACCTGACTTTTAATCAGGGTGTCGGAGGTTCGATTCCTCCATGGCTCACCAAAGTGCGGGCGTGGCGGAATGGCAGACGCGCTAGACTTAGGATCTAGTGGGTCTTCGCCCGTGGAGGTTCAAGTCCTCTCGCCCGCACCAAAATTTATTTTTAAGAAAGAGGAGGGGCATAAAGCCCCTTTTTTCTTTAGGGATAGGTGGTTAACTATGCTAGATACCCAGTTACTGGTGTTTAAGGCAGTAGCTGAGCAGAAGAGTTTTTCCAGAGCAGCCAAGGTGCTCCACATGACCCAGCCTGCTATAAGCATCCATATACAGAATCTAGAGGAATATTTCGGCACCCGGCTCTTAGACCGGAATAATCGACATGTATCCCTGACTGAAGCTGGCCGGGTACTTTATCATTACGCTGTAGAGCTAGACCGGCTCTATGATGAAGCCCGCAAGGCGGTGGCCGAGGTAACAGGGAAAGTTAAAGGTAAACTGGTGATCGGGGCCACCTTAACTATTGGTGAATATCTTTTACCCCGCATCGCCGGGTATTTTAAACAGAGGTATCCAGAAGTTGATATAACCCTCCAGATCGCTAACACCCAAGAGATTGTGCGCAGGATACTGGCTCATGAGCTAGACTTAGGCCTTGTAGAGGGTCGGGTGGATCACCCTGACCTTATCCAACAGGACATATACCAAGACGAACTGGTGGTCATTGTTTCTCCGGAGCACCCGTGGGCCGAACGAGAAGAGATCACCTTAGAGGACTTAAGGAGAGAGCCGGTGATCCTCCGGGAAAAAGGCTCGGGAACGCGCCAGGTGGCAGAAGAAGGGCTAAAAAAAGCAGGATTAGATCTATGCGCTTTAAAAATAGCCATGGAACTGGGTAGCACTCAAGCCATTAAAGAGGCTGTAGAGGCGGGCCTGGGAGTGGCTATTATCTCGCGGCTGGCTATAAAAAAAGAAAGCAGGAACAACCTGCTCCGGGAGGTTAGGGTACAAGGGGTGGACTTTAAACGGTCGTTGCGCGTAGCCTATAGCCGGCACAAATTTCGTAGCCCGTCAGCTGAAGCTTTCCTAAAATTGTTGCTGTCTAAGGAAGCCTTGACCCTTCTGGATTAAGTTATGTATCTACATGTATCTACATCAAAAATATAACTAAATAGCTATACAGAACAAGGAGCAGGGAACCTACTAATCCGGTACTTAAGCCTTTGATGCCTACCTGCCTTACCATATTCAAGTTCACGTTAAGGCCCAACCCCGCCATACCCATGGTAAGGAAGAATACCCCTAACTGGACAAGGGAAGTTACCAAGGAAGGAGGCAAGACATGCCAGGTGTTAAGAAGGCTCAAGGCCAGAAAACCCAGGATAAACCAGGGTATGGGGAGCTTTCGCCAAGTGGGCGTGGCCTTATTCCCCCGAAGATTATAGAATATCCCCAGGAAGAGAACTACGGGTACCAAGAGGGCTACTCTACCCAGTTTGACTAGGAGGGCTAGATCCAAGCTATCTGAACCTCCTGCCTGTGCGGCGGCTATCACATGGCCCAGCTCATGGAGGGTACTACCGGAGAAAAGCCCAAACTCTGTAGGCGAAAGGGGAAGTATAGGGTAAAGTAAGACATACACTAGGGCCATGAGGGTTCCCATCAAGGAGATAATACCTACAGATATAGCTACTTCTTCTTCCCGAGCTTGAACTACGGGAGCGGTAGCGGCGATGGCTGAAGCACCACATATACCTGTACCTATGGCGAGCAGCGAACCATAGTTTCCCGGCAATCCCGCTTTTTTAGCTAATAAAGGGATAAGGGTGAGGGCAGTAAATACAGTCCCTACATCTAAAAGTAGAGCCTGGCTTCCGGTAGCGAGGATTTGGGGTATATTAAGGCGTAAGCCCAGAAGGATTATGCCATAACGGAGCATATTTTTGGTGGCAAAAGTTATACCAGGGAGGGCTGTGGCAGGAACTTCTATAAAGTACCGCCAGGCTATCCCTACTAGTATAGCGAGAACCATACTCCCTAAAAGGTTAAGGTAGGGCAGGCTAGAAAGTTGTTTGGCTACCAGGGCTAAAACAAAGGTTAATCCTAGTCCGGGCACCAGCCCCAGGCTCTGGCTTCTGCCTTGGGCCGTAAGGGGTTTGGTGCTCATAACAAACCTCCTCTCTATATTTGGTTTTTGAGATTAAAATACCATGGTAGCCCGGAAGAAGTAAAATATAGAAGATTTATGGCTTCTATTAACAAGCTTGACAGCTCCACAAGATATTTGTTAAAATGCGGCTACAAAGCCAGCCTCGGCTAAAGCTACCTTAGGCCGAGGCCTTCTTCTAGCAGGAATTGTTTTGGAAACAGCGAAATGATCCTCTAAGTATAAAACCTCGAGGAGGACGTAGCATAAATGAAGGCTACAGTGGAGAAGCTAGAAAGTAACCGGGTAGTTTTGGAAGTAGAGGTAGAAGCTCCCCAGCTAGCTAGAGCTCTTGAGAGAGCTTACCGTAAGTTGGTACGCCAGGTAAACATACCGGGCTTCCGGCGGGGAAAAGCACCCCGGTTTATATTAGAACGGTATCTAGGCAAAGAGCCCCTGTATCATGAAGCCATAGATATGGTGGTACCGGAAGCCTACCGCCAGGCCGTAGAGGAAACTAAAATTGAACCTATCGACCACCCCGAAGTGGAGATAATTCAGGCGGAAGAGGGGCAGCCCCTTATTTTTAAGGCTACTGTAGAAGT
>NZ_JAKKUR010000004.1 GCF_021890735.1 Thermanaeromonas sp. | reverse complement strand
CCATTAAGGCGGTCCAAAATCTACGGTGATTACTTCAGTTCCCACCTTATGGACGGCCTCCCAAGGTATCACCAATTCCTGCCTTTTACCCCAGACAGAAAAAACGTTCTTGGGCCCCGGTAAAACTAACGCCTTTATCTCACCTGTCTCTATGTCGATTATAAGGTCACCTTCTCCCAAAGTTCCCAGGCGAGACCCGTCGTGTATATTGATTACCTCTTTACCCTTCAATTCCATAAGACGCATCCGCTCTCGTCACCTACCGCTTCTTGCGTCCCGGCCACCAGGCCAAAATCAAAGGCTGAATAAGGGCTACTAAAACAGCCAGCAAAGCTAGGGGGTCCATAGACCACCCCCCTAAGGAAACGGTTTCTGGAACTCCAAGCTTAAGAAAGCTAACCAGCATAACCAAGGATAAATATATCCCCCCTGCAATTCCTACCAATTCAGCCAATGCCCTGGAGGCTGGGCTAGGCAGGTTTTCTCCGTTATGCGGAACCCGGTATGCCCGCATTTTAGCTTTTAGTGCCCCGTAAAAAAGCAAGAGCAGGAGGCTGACCGCACCCACAGTAACCAACATGGAAAGCCACCTCCTGCTAAAAAATATGGCGACAACAGCATTTCTATTACTTGGGGCATTTCCTTTGTAGTCTGGTGTATTCTACTACCATGGCGTCTATTTGCCGGCTTAAATTCGCCACCTCCTGGCTTCCCACCCCGTTCCCCCGCTTTAAGGCATCCTCTAGCTGGCGGCGTAACTTTTCTATCTCTTGAGCAAGGATATTTGCTTTATTCATTCAGTTTCCCCTCCAAGCGACTGTAGCCTCCCCGGGAGGATAGCCCCCTTTGCCTCCGGAAATTTTCTTCATTCTTAGTCAGATAGGCCCGGTATAATTCCTCAGCGCTTACCCCTACTTTAAGGCACATGCTAACAAAAAAATGTAAAATGTCTGCTAGCTCCTCCTTCAAAGCGTCTCTGTTTAAAGGATGGGGATTCTTCCACCATTTAAAATTAACCTCTTCGAGAAGCTCGGCGAGCTCTGCTATTATAGCCAGGGCTTCCTTTTGCACCCAAGTAGGCAAATCATATTCGGGAAGCCGGTGGTTCTTTTCAATTTCGGCATCAAGCCTTGCCTGAAGTTCAAAAATATGTTGAAGCCGGTCCACCCTGAGTTTATCCTCCCTTATCAAAGCCTTACAACCCCGCTTGCTCAGCGAGCAACCTAAGGTCCAGCTCCCTTAGGGGTGGGCCTAAAGTAGTTAAAGAAATATTTTCGCTAGAAAATAGATTTTGAGCTACTCTTTTTACATCTTGCGTAGTCACCTTATTCAGGTTCTCTATGACTTCTTCCGTGGTAATTACCCTTCCAAAGGAAAGCTCCGTTTTCCCTAAGCGGCTCATCCTGTGACTCACGTTCTCCTGATTAAGAAGTAAATTACCACGGATCTGATCTTTAGTGCGCTTAAGCTCTTCTTCCGTGACACCTTCATTTTTTACCAGTGCAAGCTGTTTTAAGATAAGCTCAACCACCTGTTGAAAGTTGGAAGGGCTAGTCCCTGCGTATATAGTAAATAACCCCGTATCCACGTACCCTGCATGGTAAGAATACACCGAATAGGCTAAACCGTTATCCTCACGAATAAGCTGAAATAAGCGGGAACTTATTCCCCCACCTAAAATATTATTCAAAGCCTGCAGTGCATAAATATCCCTATCGTCTTGGGCAAGACCAGGAGCGCCCAGGCAAATCTGAACTTGCTCGGTATCTTTAATATTTATACTGACCCCGGGCTTCCCTTGGGGTGGATAATAAATAGCCGGTTCTCCGGGAAGTTCTCGCTGTCCAAAAGCCTTGGCCAGTTTCTCCTCCAGCTCCTGGGTATTGAAATTGCCGGCCGCAGCCAGGACGATATTCCGGGCATTATAATGCTTGTGATAATAATTGCAAATTTGCTCCCTATTTAGCCGTTCTATGGATTGGAAGGTACCTAAGATGGCCCTTCCTAAAGGATGCCCGGGCCACACGGTTTGCGCAAACAAGTCGTGGACCAGTTCATCCGGAGAATCCTCATACATTTTGATTTCCTCTAGAATAACCTTCTTTTCTTTCTCAATATCTTCCAAGCTAAACCGCGGATTAAAAAGCATATCGCTCAACACGTCGATGGCCAAGTCCAGGTGCTCCGCCAGTACACGTGTGTAGAAACAGGTATATTCTTTTGTAGTAAAGGCATTGAGGACACCGCCAACCGATTCTAGGGCTTCGGCAATTTCCTTGGCGCTTCTTTTTTCAGTCCCCTTAAAAAGAAGGTGTTCTATAAAATGGGATACTCCGTGGTTCTCCTCAGTTTCATTACGGGAACCGGCCCGTACCCAAACTCCCAGAGCTACAGAATGGACAAAAGGGATTTCTTCGCTTACGACTCTTATGCCATTGTCTAGAAATATTTTGCGGTACATGCTTTCACCACTTCCAGAAGGGGATTAGTCGTCTTTCCGCGGGTACCCCCTCTTCGGCCACCAAATCGGCGGAAGAAACCTCCTTACCTTGGTACAAAAGGACGATCCGGCCTACAACTTGTCCCTTCTGGACCGGTGCTTTTACACGGGGGTAAAGTATGACCCGCTTTTCCAATTGGCTTATTTTATCCTTAGGAACCGCCCAGGCCACTTCCCGGGAGGCTACAGCCCCTATCTCTTGCTTTTGGCCGTTACGTACGTAAACCGTACCGACCCTTTGCCCCTCTCGTACCTTCTCCAGGTAGAAACTATTAAATCCGTAGTCCAGCAAATTGCTAGCATCTTCATATCTGTCGTCGCTTCTTAAAACTACGGCTATGAGCTGCCGACCGTTCCTCGTAGCCGAGGCAACCAAACACTGGCCTGCCGCGTTGGTGGTACCGGTTTTTACCCCGTCAGCCCCTGGGTAACTTCCTAAAAGGCGGTTAGTATTATAAAGATACCGCGGCCCGTCGGAAGCCATGATCTCCGCCTGGCGGGTTTTAACCATTTGACTGAAGAGAGGATGGGCAAGGGCATAACGAGTGATGACGGCTAAGTCATAGGCCGTCACGTAGTGGCCCTCAGCGGGAAGGCCGTTAGGGTTCACGAAACGGCTCCGGAAGGCTCCGAGTAAAACGGCCTTCCGGTTCATAAGCCAGGCAAAGGTTTCTTCTGATCCCGCCAGATGTTCTGCTATCGCTACCGTAGCGTCGTTCCCGGAACTTAACAACGCTCCTTTAAGAAGGTCCTCTAACCGAAGTACCACACCCGGCACTAAATCGATACTGGCCCCCGGAGTACTGGCTGCATATTTACTTACTTTAACATAACCATCTAAACGTCCCAATTCCAACCCCAGGATAGCCGTAACGATCTTGGTAGTGCTTGCCGGAGGGCGCTCCTGGTGGGCATTCTTAGCATATAAAACCTGACCGGTACTGGCCTCCAAGAGAATGGCCGCCGCAGCGCTAACCCAGGGCGCCTCTTGGGCTTTTACTTGCAACGGGAAGGTTATACACAAAAAAAAGACGGTTAAAACCTTACGCCAGAGATTCATCCTTCTCCTCCTCGAACAACTTTATCACCTTCTATTATGTTCGAGGAGGAACTCAACTATAAAACTAATCTATAAGATTTCGGATACCGTAACCAAAGCATATCCTCGCCTCTGTAATTCGTCAATAAGGCCTGTTAAAGCTTGGGTGGTGGCAGCAGTGGGATGAAGCTGAACAATAGCTCCGTTTTGGCTATGGGATGTTACTGCTTTTATAATATCTTCTGGTTTAGTACCTGGCAAGTAATCTCCCGGGTTTATTGTCCAAAGGATAAATTTATACCCCAGATCGGCCGCGGCATTGATAACATGGGGTTTATTCTCCCCATAGGGGGGAGTATAAAGGGAGGGTTTGCGCCCCGTCAAGCCCGTAAGCACTTCTTCTGCGCGCTTTATATCCCGGCGTATTTCTTCAGGGCTCAGGTTGTTTACATGTAAATGAGCGTAGCCGTGATTTCCTACTTCATGGCCAGCATCGGCCACTTTTTTAACTAATTCCGGAAACTTATCCGCCCACTGCCCGGTAAAGAAAAAGGTAGCCCGCGCCTTTCCTTGAGCAAGAAGCTCTAAAATACGTGGCAGGTACTCCTCTCCCCAATCCACATTAAATACCAGGGCTATAGCCTTCTTGCTTGCATCACCCTGGTATATAGGCGCCATCTTACTCACGTAAACCGCTCGTGCCGCCCACCATAACCAACCACCAAACACTAACCCTCCAGCTAAGACAACCAACCCCCCAAGTATCAAACTGCGGCGTCGCCAGTAGAGCACACGCAAATCTTTCACCCACTTCCCGCTTTTTTATTTGAAAGCTCATACATAAATATATGCTCTACTGGCGAAGGGTTAGCAATTTAAAATCAACTTTAGCGCAGTCGGCGCTCACGGCCAGGGCGCCGGTAGGCAGGCCGTGTAGGAGCAGAGGAACTTTGTAGGGCCCGTAAAGCTTCCTTACGTGACAGCCTTATCCTGCCCTGAGCGTCAAATCCTATAGCCTTCACCAGTATTTCGTCTCCCTCTTTTACCACATCCTCAACCCGGTTTACTCTCCCTTCAGCTAGCTGGGAAATATGCACCAGTCCTTCCTTTCCAGGCATCCCCAGCACACCCGGTATAATCTCCACGAAAGCACCAAAATCGGTTATCCTGGTTACCCGGCCATTATAAATCTTACCCACCTCTATATCTTTAGTAAGGGCTTCTATAATCTGGAGGGCCCTTTCCCCAGCTTTAGCGTCGCTGGCAGCTATGAATATGCGGCCATCATCTTCGATATCAATTTCTACCCCGGTCTCTTCTATGATCTTTTTGATTACTTTACCGCCCGGGCCTATGATATCGCGTATTTTGTCCGTATCCACCACCGTGGTGAGCATGCGTGGAGCATAGGGAGATAGCTCTTTCCTAGGCTCAGGCAAAACCTCCAGCATCTTTCTCAAAATATACAACCGGGCCTGCCGGGCCTGCTCCAGAGCTTGGGATAATATATCACGGTCAATACCCGGTATTTTGATATCCATCTGTAGTGCTGTTACTCCGCGTTCTGTACCGGCAACTTTGAAATCCATGTCTCCCAAAGCATCTTCAATACCCTGGATATCGGTTAAGATAGCAACTTTATCTCCTTCTTTAACTAAACCCATAGCCACGCCTGCCACCGGGGCCTTAATAGGTACCCCGGCATCCATAAGGGCCAGAGTACTGCCGCATACACTCCCCATGGAGGTAGACCCGTTAGAGCTTAAGACCTCGGATACAAGCCTAATAGCATAAGGAAACTCGTCTTCCGAAGGGATCATAGGCTCTAAAGCGCGCTCCGCCAGAGCGCCGTGGCCTATCTCTCGGCGGCCGGGGCCTCTTATGGGTCTTGCTTCTCCCACCGAATAAGGCGGGAAATTATAGTGGTGCATGTAACGTTTGGATTCTTCTACCCCTAGATCATCTAGGATTTGCTCATCACTTACTGAACCTAAGGTGGTTACGGTGAGGATCTGTGTCTCTCCCCTGGTAAATAAGGCTGAACCGTGCGTTCGCGCCAGAACTCCTACCTCACAGCTTATCGGGCGGATCTCATCTAACTTCCGGCCGTCTACGCGTATCCCTTCTTCTAATATGAGCTTACGTACGATCTCCTTTTGCACCTGGGTTACTATATCGCGTACTTGTTTCTCGAGCTCAGGTTGTTCTACGGCCGCTTCACCTTGGGCAGCCAATATTTCCTGGACAATAGACTCCCTACAGGCTTCTAAGTTTTTCTCCCGGACTTGTTTTCCCCATTTTTCCGCTATCCCCTGCCGTATCACCTCTTCCAATCTACTCCAAGCTAAAGATCGGGTAGCTTCCTCAATCCCCGGATATAGTTCCACTACCGGAACTTCTTGCTTTTCCTTAGCTAATCCTAAATTTTTAGCTTCCTGGTAAAACTCCTCGATAAATGCAACAATGCGTTTAATTTCCTCATGACCGACCATTATGGCCTCCAAAAGGAGGTCTTCAGGTACCTCATCAGCTCCGGCTTCCACCATCATAATAGCTTCATGGGTACCTGCCACCACCAGGTGAAGCTTGCTTTCCTCGTCCTGTTTTAACGTAGGGTTTATTATCGGCTTTCCTTCAATGAGGCCTACAGCTACTGCACCTATAGGCCCGTTAAAGGGGATGTCAGAGATGGTTAGTGCTGCCGAAGCCCCTATTATTCCGGCCACGTTAGGAGGACAGTCTTGGTCTACTGATAGAACCGTAGCTACTACATGCACATCATTTCGGTAACCTTTAGGAAAAAGGGGCCGTATAGGCCGGTCAATCAAGCGACTGGAGAGTATGGCCTTCTCACTGGGTTTACCTTCCCTTTTTATGAATCCCCCCGGTATTTTACCGGCCGCATACAAACGTTCTTCGTAATCAACAGTTAGCGGAAAGAAATCAATCCCTTCCCTCGGCTGCTCCGAAGCCGTGGCAGTAACCAATACCATGGTGCCTCCGTACTGAACCAGAACGGCTCCACCAGCCTGTCTCGCCAGCCTCCCGGTCTCTAAAATAAGATCCCGGCCGGCTACAGTAAGTGCTTTACGTAATACCGGTTGCATGAACTCCCTTTTTCCTCCCCTGTTGTGTTAACTTGGATGATCTAGTATTAATTCGACATTTATCATAGTATTTCCTGCCAGGCCCGCTCATAAAATCGACCAGGTACTACAAATAAAAGGAGCGGCTTTACCGCTCCCCGTCCTTTAGTGCCTTAAACCTAACGTCTCCACTACCTGGCGGTATCTTTCCACATCGGTTTCCCGAAGGTAATTGAGGAGACGCCGGCGCTGGCCTACCATTTTAAGAAGGCCGCGGCGCGAATGATGGTCCTTACGGTGTATTTTGAGATGCTCGGTTAAAGAATTAATACGCTCCGTTAAAATAGCTATCTGAACCTCGGGTGACCCCGTATCTGTTTCATGTCTCTGGAAGCGCTTTATAATTTCTTGCTTTTTTTCCTTTTCTAGAGCCACAATTTACTCCTCCCTTTACCTAAATCGCCCACAGCCAAGGAAAGCGCCGGAGGCTCGCTTGCCCTAGCTAGGGTTCATTTTTCATTTAGTTAGTATTATATAATGAACCATTAGGCCCATGCAACTATTTCCCGATAATTGTAATGATTAATCGCCCGGCCGGCACATCTTTTATAACTAAATCGAAGGCCCTACCCGAGGAGGCCAAGAAACCCCGAAATCTAGTAGCTATCACAACGCGTCCCGGAATCTCTCGAGCAGCAGACACCACATCATTCACATCTATACCTTCCTGCCGAAGCTCTTTCAAGCGCTTTCGCCCGTGGGCGGTAAAGATTACCCGCACATCGCACCAGCTCCACTTAACCCGGGAGGCCCTCATGAAACTTTAGCTGCCATAATCATCTTACGTTGCTTTTAAAGACGTGGTTACGCTTTTTAAGACCTGTCTAGCCCTCCTTATATCGATTTTTATCTGTTCGACCAAATCATCGGAGCTGGCAAAAGCCTTCTCTGGTCGCAGGAAATATCTTAATTCTACCTTAAGTTTTTCTCCATAAAGGGACCCTGAAAAATCCAGAAGATAAACCTCTACAGTAGGCATAAGATTGGGACCGAAGGTGGGCCGCTTCCCTATGTTGACTATTCCCTCGCGCCAACAACCATTAGGAAGCCCGACCCGACAAGCATATACTCCATAGGCAGGGAGCATAACCTCTGGAGCTACGGCTATATTAGCTGTAGGAAAACCTAGAAGTCGGCCGCGTCCCTCACCTGACACTACACGTCCTATAAGAGTCGGCCAGTATCCTAAAAGTTCTTTAGCTAGCAATACATCGCCTTGCGCTAGTGCTTCTCGGATTGCAGTGCTGCTAACAATACGCTCACCCAACTTCACCGGCGGAATAACTTCTACCTCGAACCCGAGCTCCCTACCTAAAGCAGACAATAACGACGGGTTACCGCGCCCTCCCCGTCCAAAGGTATAGTTAAAACCCACAGTCACTAGGGAAGGACAAAAATAAGGCCATAAGATCTGGTGCACGAACGCTTCCGGGGTTAAGGAAGCAAGTTTTAAATCAAAGGTTAAAAAATAAAGAAAATCGGCACCTAATCCAGCTATAAGCTCAATCTTTTGCTCTTTAGTGGTAAGTAAACCCGGAGGCTCCCCCGGGTTGAGGACTAGGGCTGGGTGAGGATCGAAGGTAATAACTACTGACGGACAGCCCTTTTGTCGGGCCTTTTCAACTGTAGTACGAATAAGCTTCTGATGTCCACGGTGGACACCGTCAAAGTTTCCTAAAGCTACGCAGCACCCCTTTAGTTCACTGGTTCCTTCCAACCCGTAGCGTACCCTCATAATGTCCCGTTTCCTTACCCCTTAAACTCTAATCTAAGGTAAAAATAACTTTCTCGGGTTTTAGAAATCCTTCACCCATCCTCTCAGAGTACAAAGCTATACCTAAGAACCCTCCTTCCTCCTTGTGTAAGCGCACCCGTGCTCCCCGGCAGAGGCCAGAAGGCCACTCTTTCCAAAGACCGACGGGCACAAAGGAACCATCTAAAAACCTTTTTGCTCCTTCTTTTTTTACCACTACGGCGGGCAAGTGTTGCACACCTGCTTCCGGAGGAAGCAGAAAATCCCTCCGGCCTTCTTTAGCTACCCTGACGATCTCTTCTAAAGCCCAGGCCGTTTCAATTTTAAATGGTCCCGCCTGCGTTCTTAATAGAAATTGTGAGGCAGCTCCATAACCTAAAAATTCTCCTAAGTCGTGGCAGAGGGTGCGCACATAAGTCCCCTTGGAACAAGTTACTTCTAGAAGGGCTCGCGGATAAGGGCCTTCAGGCCATATCTTTATTACTTTTAGCTCATACACAATAATTTTCCTGGCCTGGCGGGGTAATTCCTTGCCTTCCCGGGCCAGATCGTAAAGACGCCGACCCCGATGGCGAATGGCTGAAAACATAGGGGGAACTTGTTCAATTTCTCCCGTAAAGTGGGGAAGGGCACGAAGGAGGCGCTCTTCCTCCAGTCTTTCTACAGGAGAGCGCTCCACTACTTCTCCCTCGAGATCATGGCTCGTGGTTTTGATGCCGAAAACTACCTCAACTCGGTAACATTTGCGCTCACCCTGGACATATTCTAAAAGGCGCGTGCAACGACCTAAAGCCACCGGCAATACCCCACAGGCTAAGGGATCCAAGGTACCTCCGTGGCCCGCTTTGTCTATCCCCAATATCTCTTGCAAGCGTTCCACTACTTCCCGGGAGGTAGGGCCGGGAGGTTTTAATACGTTAATAAACCCTGCCGCCATGATCCAAACGATCACCTACCACCCTAATTACCTGCTCTACCGCCTCTTCTATAGAACCCCGAATGAGGCAACCTGCGGCCCGTCTATGCCCTCCACCACCAAAAAGGGCGGCCACCTCGTTGACATCTACCTGCTTTTTGGAACGCAAGGCTACTTTAACAACCCCCGGCTCTAATTCCCTAAAAACCGCTGCTACTTCTACACCGGCTATGGAACGAGGGTAGTTCACCAGTCCCTCGGCATGTTCACCCTTTGCACCTAGCCTGTCCATTACCTCCCGTTTTACTACTAACCATGCCACCTTCCCCTCATAGGCTAAAGAAAGCGTGGGTAAAACCTCAGCTAAAAGGCGAATAGCCAAGAGAGGTTTATTCTCCCACAAATATTCCCGAATAAGGGCCAGATCAGCTCCTAGGTCTAAAAGGTCGGCAGCAATCCTTAAAGTACGGGCCCGGCAATTTTCAAATTGGAAGGACCCCGTGTCGGTTACCAGAGCAGTATACAGTGCAGTGGCTATGCCACTATCTATGCAAAGCCCGTCCATCTCCTTTAATACAGCATAAATTAATTCTCCAGTAGCAGCCGCCTCCTCATCCACCAGGTTGAAATCGCCAAAAAGAGTGTTACTGGTATGGTGGTCAATGTTAATGACCCGCTCGACTTTTTGCTTCCATGAACCAAAACCCTCCGCCACCCTTTCCAAATCTGTGCAGTCTACCACTACCAGGAGAGAGGGTACGAAAGTAACCTGGTCGGGCAGCAATATGTCTTCGCTACCCGGAAGAAACCTGTACATTTCCGGTACCGGATCCCCTATTACAGCCGCTACCCGAGCTCCCAACTGACCCAAGGCTCTGGTCAGGGCCAACGTAGAACCGATACAGTCCCCGTCAGGTAAACGGTGGGAAGCAACTATTACCTCCTTAGCCCGTACCAAGTCAGCGGCTATATCGGCTGCGGTATTCATAGCGCTTTACCTTTCCTCCGCTTTAATTTGGGATAAAAGCCGGGCTATACGGTCTGCGCGCTCAATAGATGCATCATATTTAAACACGATTTCCGGTACCACGCGCAACTTTATCCGCCGTCCTATCTCCCTGCGGATAAAACCTGTAGCCCGGCTCAATGCCTCTAAAGTTTGCCTTTTTTGTTCTTCGTCCCCGTAGATGCTGACGTATACCTTGGCGTGCTGCATATCATTAGATAGCTCCACATCGGTTACTGTTACAAAACCGATCCGGGGATCCTTGATTTCGTCCTGCAAAAGCTGTGCTATTTCTTTTTTCATCTGCTCCGCTACCCGTTCCACCCTTATCGACATATCAGCCCTTTCGCCCCCTTATAACTCGCGTCTTACTTCTTCAATAGTATAAACCTCTATAATGTCACCCTCCTTGATATCGTTAAATTTTTCCAGTCCAACACCGCACTCGAACCCTTGTGCCACCTCACGAACATCATCCTTAAAACGTTTCAGAGAGGCGATGCGTCCTTCGTAAATGACCACTCCGTCCCTAACCAATCGCGCCAGAGCCCGGTTCACAATCTTTCCTTCAGTGACATAACACCCCGCCACAGTTCCTACTTTAGGCACTTTGAAGGTAGCCCGTATTTCAGCCCGACCCAAGAATACTTCGCGTTTTTCAGGCTCCAGGAGACCGGCCATAGCAGCCTTGATGTCGTCGAGTACTTCATAGATAACCCGATAAAGCCGTATCTCCACTCCGGTACCCTCTGCTGCTTTACGAGCATTAGCATCCGGCCTTACTTGAAAACCTATGATTATAGCCTTGGAGGCAGCTGCCAGCATGACATCCGTCTCAGTAATGGCTCCTACTCCGCTATGAATGATATTAACCTTGACTTCCTCGGTAGAAATCCGCTCCAGGCTATACCTTAAAGCTTCAACAGATCCCTGTACATCAGCCTTAAGAATAATCTTAAGCTCCTTGAGCTGTCCGGCTTCCATTTGTTTAAAGATCTCGTCCAGGGAGGTCTTAGCAGTAGCTTGGAGCTCCTTCTGCCTTTTCTCCATTAGGCGCTCCTCTGCCACCTGACGAGCCAGCTTTTCGTCTTCCACCACCTGGAATATATCTCCAGCTTCGGGCACGTCATTAAGACCCAAGATCTCTACCGGTGTGGAAGGCGGAGCTTCCTGTACCCGGTTACCACGATCATCGATCATGGCCCGGACACGGCCGTAAACGCTACCGGCTACGAGAACATCTCCTACCCTTAAGGTACCTTTCTGCACCAGTACCGTAGCTACCGGCCCACGCCCTCGGTCCAGTTTAGCCTCTATAACAACTCCCCGGGCAGGCCTGTCTGGATTGGCTTTGAGTTCCTGTAGATCGGCCACTAAAAGTATCATTTCCAGAAGCTGGTCTATGCCCTGCTTCTTTAAAGCTGAAACGGGTACCATAATGGTGTCCCCGCCCCATTCTTCGGGCACAAGTTCGTATTCGGTCAGCTGCTGCTTGACCCTTTCCGGATTAGCATCGGGCTTATCTATTTTATTGATTGCTACAATAATGGGCACGTTGGCTGCTTTAGCGTGGTTTATGGCCTCCACCGTCTGGGGCATTACTCCATCATCAGCAGCTACCACCAATATAGCTATATCTGTTACCTGAGCCCCCCGTGCCCGCATAGCTGTAAAAGCTTCATGCCCCGGTGTATCCAGAAAAGTTATCTTCCGTCCATCGACAGCAACTTGATAAGCTCCTATATGCTGCGTAATTCCTCCTGCTTCCGTTGCCGTCACGTTAGTATGGCGGATGGCATCTAAAAGCGAAGTTTTCCCGTGGTCTACGTGACCCATGACCGTCACTACAGGCGGTCGCGGCTTGAGGGTAGCAGGATCATCGGGAACATCTGGAAGCTCTGTTATAGGTCTTTCTATCTTAATCTCCACTTCGGCGCCCAGCTCTTGAGCCGCGATGGCCGCGGTATCCACATCTAGCTCTTGGTTTATGGTAGCCATTACCCCGAGGCTCATAAGCTTCTTAATTACCTCGGCCACGGTCTTATTTAACTTTTTGGCTAGCTCCTGTACAGTCAAAGGCCCGGTTAGCACAACATGTGGGACCACTTTAGGAGGCTCCGGTTGTTCCTTAGCCTTAGGCCGCGGTTTTTCCCGCCAGAGCAACCGTTCTTCTTCACGTTCTTCCTCTAAAAATCTATCCCGCGTCCTTTCCCGGGCTTTAGCTTCGATCTTACCCGGACGCTCGCGCTTTTTCTCCTGTGTTTCCTTGGCACCCAACTCCGGGGGCTTAGGAATACGCAATGGCTTGCTCTCCGCCCGCTTACGTGAAGGCTTAGTAGTGTCCAGAGACGCCAATTTGCCCTTATGGTCCCTCTCACGGCGCTCTCGCCCACGCGGACGAAACTTTTCCCTTCTCTCTGCCCTTTCTCCTTTTTCTACTCGAGGAGAAGGCGAAACTTTGGTTCCCTCGCTGGCTCCCTCTATTTTTTCTGAAGGTGCCACCGGCTTCTCCTCTAAAGCTGCTTCTGCCTTGATGACAGGTTCTTCAATCCTCTCCTGTGGTACCCGGGTCGGCGCTTCACCTTTACCCTCCTCTGGAGCAGGCGCTCCAGACGGGGTGGGTTGCGCCACGGCCTGCTGCTCCACACCTCCTGTCTCCGTAACTCCTTGGGTTGCGGCTTGTGCTGCAGCCTTTGCGGCCCGCCGTAAACGTCTATAATAATTCCGTATCTTTATTACCTCTCCATTCTCTAATACGCTCATATGCGACCGGGTATAAATACCAAGGCTGGCCATAGTATCCATGAGTTCCTTATGGGAAACCCGTAATTCCTTGGCTAATTCAAACACCCTGGTTTTAGCCATCTTTTCACCCCCGCTATCTCAATAATTTACCATCAACCCCCTTCAGGGCTTGCTGTATTAAGTCAGCAAAACCACCATCCCTTAAACCTATCACAGCGCACGGTTCTTTACCTAAAGCCTCGCCCAGTTCCTCTTTAGTACCCCCTATCGCTACTTCAATGCCAGCTCTCCGGCAGGCCCGTAGTAAGTCTTCCTTCAAGCGCGGGCTAGCATCCCGGGCTATCCACACGAAATGGACTTCTCCTTTACTTAACGCAGCTTTTACAGCCCTGGCTCCCCAGGCTAACTTACGGGCGCGGAGGGCTAGCCCAAAGAGTTCTCTCACTCTCTGGTTCATATCAGGATTCATCCTGCAAACTCGCTTCTAATTCAGCGAGAATTTCGGGGCTGATTTGTACTCCTAAAGCTTTCTCTAAGGCCCGGCTTTTGGCCGCTTTCTTAAGGCACTCCAATTTAGGGCAAATATAAGCCCCCCGACCAGCCTTCTTACCTGTAGGGTCGATAAGCACCTCGTGCTCTGGTGTGCGCACTATCCGTATCAATTCCCGTTTGTCTTTACGGGCTTTACATCCCACGCACATACGCAAAGGTATTTTCCTCGGACGTGGCACCTTCCTTTCTCCTCCAAACCACCTAAAACTTAAAACTCAAAATCCTCCTCATCATCCCACCCGTGCCAGTCACCCGCCTCGCTTTCACTTTTGATGTCGATTTTCCAACCCGTAAGCTTAGCTGCCAGGCGGGCATTTTGCCCCTCCTTACCTATCGCTAACGATAACTGATTGTCTGGTACGATAACCCGCCCTATCCTGTTCTCGTAATCGATCTCTACATCCAAAACACGGGCCGGGCTTAAAGAATTAGCAACAAATACAGCGGGGTCATCACTCCATTTGATAATATCTATTTTTTCTCCCCGCAATTCGTTCACCACCGCCTGAACCCGGATCCCTTTAGGTCCTACGCAGGCTCCTACGGGATCCACCTTCTCATCCCGGGAATGTACTGCTATTTTCGACCTGGTCCCTGCTTCACGGGCAACCCCTTTTATCTCTACTATACCGTCGTGGATTTCAGGTACTTCCAGTTCGAAAAGCCGCTTGAGCAACCCGGGATGGGTGCGGGATACGAAGATCTGAGGGCCTTTAGTTGTTTTTTTGACTTCCAAAATGTAAACTTTTATCCTGTCTCCCTGAGTATACGTCTCAGAGGGTATCTGCTCCGAGGGTGTCATTATAGCCTCAGCACGACCCAGATCGACAATCCAATTTCTTCCTTCTTGTCTTCGTATAATGCCTGTAGCTATATCGTTTTCCCGGGCGACAAATTCCTCATAAATTAGATTCCTTTCCGCTTCGCGGATGCGTTGGATAACAACCTGCTTGGCCGTCTGGGCTGCTATTCGACCGAATTCTTTAGGGGTAACTTCTTTTTCTACTATATCTCCTACCTCGTAGTTAACGTTTAACTTTCTGGCTTCTTCCAGGCTTATCTCCACCCGGGGATCATTCACCTTCTCTACTATCCTTTTTTGGGCCAGTACTTTTATCTCCCCTGTCTCGGGATGTATCTCGATACGTACGTTCTGTGCTGAACCGAAATTTTTCTTATAGGCAGAAACCAAAGCGGCTTCAATGGCCTCCAAAAGTACCCCCAATTGTAAGCCCTTTTCCCGCTCTAAATCCTTTAAAGCATGAATAAACTCTGTATTCATCCTTAAAGCCCCTTCACTCCTTTCCCGGCTCATACTTTAATCTCGCCCTAGCTATGGCTGGACGGGGGATCCTAAAATGTTCACCGGTGCTACTTAGTATATGGACCTCATCCCCTTCCAGACCCAAAAGCCGGCCCTCAAACCTTTTTCGCCCTTCTACAGGGGCGAAGGTCTGCACGCTAACCAAGCGGCCGCGGAAGCGCTGGTAGTCGGTATCTTTTTTAAGCGGCCTTTCAACACCGGGAGAGGACACCTCTAAATAGTAGCTATGAGGAATGGGATCGACCCGGTCGAGCTCCTCCCCTACTACTTCGCTTACCCGTTCGCAATCCTCTAGGGTTATACCATCCGGCCCGTCGATAAATATCCGTAAAAAATACCTCTGTCCCTCTTTGCAGTATTCTACATCTACCAGCTCGTAGCCCATCCTTTCTATAATGGGAGCTACTAAGCCCTCAACAGCAGCCGCTATCTTGCTCAAAGGAATTACCTCCTCAAGATAAAAGAGTGGGCTTAAACCCACTCTTTCCCTGCCAAAAATCGTACCGACAAAGCTAGAAGTCTATGCTAGCCCTAGTATAACACAGCTTTCCTCCCTCTGCAACCCTTAAAACCCTTAGAACCGATTCGCCTAGCTTACAAAGGCAAGCTCTCCTAGATAGGCTGTACGTACCCTTGGGTTATCCCGCACCTCTTTAGCTGGTCCTTCCAACACTATTCTACCGGTTTCCAACACATAAGCCCGGTGGGCAATCTGCAAGGCCATAAACGCGTTCTGCTCCACCAAAAGAACCGTCGTACCTTCATGGTTAATGTTTTTTATAATCTCGAATATCTCCTCCACCATAATAGGAGACAATCCCATAGAGGGCTCATCCAGGAGGAGCAAGGAAGGCCTGGACATTAAGCTTCGGCCCATGGCCAGCATCTGCTGTTCACCACCTGAAAGGGTTCCCGCTAGCTGCTTTATCCGTTCCTTCAACCGCGGAAAACTTTTGAACACCCTTTCCAAGTTCTCTTCGACCTCTTGCTTGTTGTTCCTGGTATAAGCCCCCATTAGCAAATTCTCCAAGACCGTAAGGTTAGAAAAAATCCTCCGCCCTTCCGGCACCTGCGCTATGCCCATACGCACTATAGTGTGAGCTGGAACTTGGGTTATATCCGTTCCACGAAAAACCACCTTTCCGCTGCGTGGCCGTACCAACCCCGAAATGGTGCGTAAAGTCGTAGACTTTCCGGCCCCATTGGCTCCTATAAGGGTGACAATTTCTCCCTCGTTAATTTTAAAAGAAATACGGTGAAGGGCCTGGATAGAACCGTAAAATACTTCCAAATCTTTAACTTCTAACACCGGTTAACTACAGCCCCCTTCCCCAGATACGCCTCTAGGACTACAGGATTATTGCTCACCTCATGCGGTGTTCCTTCCGCGATAATTTCTCCGAAATCCATCACCACTATCCTCTCACACAGGTTCATTACCAGACCCATCTGGTGTTCAATTAATAGTACTGTAAGTTGGAACTTGTCCTTAATGAAACGGATCAACTCCGTCAAGGAGGCCACTTCCCGGGGATTCATTCCGGCTGCTGGTTCATCCAAAAGAAGGAGCTTAGGCCGTAGAGCCAAAGCCCTCGCTATCTCCAAGCGCCGCTGGTCACCATAAGGAAGACTCCTTGCCGGATCCCGGCTACGGGTCTCCAAGTTTACTACCTCTAATAACTCCCTTGCCCGAGCTAGGATCTCTTCCTCTTTTTTAGCAAACCGCGGGCTGTGTAAAGCAGCATCCCAAAAACCATACCCGTTATGGACGTGGAGAATTGCACGTACGTTATCCAATACGCTCATATCCTTAAAGAGCCGTATGTTTTGGAAGGTACGGGCGATTCCCTTGGCTGCTATCCTATACGGGGGCAGCCCTACCAGGTTTTCTCCTTGAAATATGATGCTCCCGGAAGTAGGAGGGATAAGTCCCGTAATTAAATTAAACACAGTAGTTTTACCTGCTCCATTCGGGCCGATAAGGCCCACTATCTCTCCCTGTTCCATCTTAAGCTGAAAGTTGGATACGGCCCTTAGCCCTCCGAAATCCTTGCACAGGTCCCTAACCTCTAAGAGAGGCATGTTTCCCCTCCTTCCCCCATGTTCCATCCTGGTCCCTGGAAGGGAATAACAGCCTCCACTCCTTGCCGCTAAAGAGGCCTTGGGGACGAAGAAGAACGGTTACAATTAAAATCACCGCGTAAATTACTCCCCGCCAGTCCACAAAAGCCTGCCCCAGAATTATCCTTAATCCTTCCAGTAGGAAGACCCAACAAATAGCCGTAACTACAGTACCTGATATACTTCCCAACCCTCCTAAAACAACTATAAGAAGGAAATCAAAAGATTTGAGGAAATCGAAGCTACTGGGATGAAGGTAAGGGTAGCGGTAAGCATAAAGCCCACCTGCCAGCCCAGCCAGACCGCATCCTAATACGAAAGCTGTGATTTTATAGCGCGTAGTATTGATTCCTAAAGTATCAGCTGCCATTTCATCCTCTCGGATACTAAGCCATGCCCGTCCGTAACTTGAGGCAATCAGATTACACACCAATATGAGCGTACCTACCGTAAACCAAAAAATCCAGTCGAAGTTGGCTACTTGAGGAATCCCTGTCATTCCGGTGGCGCCACCTAAAGGGGGGTAAAACCTATTGGAATTTTCCAACGCTACCCTCACTATTACGCCAAACCCCAGGGTAGCTATTCCTAAATAATCAGAGCGCAGCCTCAAAATGGGTATCCCTAGTAGGAAGGCTATGAAACTAGCTGCCAAGGTCCCGGCCAGGAGGGCTAGTAAAAAAAAGGTTATGCTACCTTGACTCCATACTTTGCCTATTATTCCTGCTGTGTAGGCACCTATACCGTAAAAGGCTGCATGACCTAAAGAGAACTGTCCAGCAAAGCCATAAATAATACTTAATCCTAGGGCTCCTATGGTAGTAATCAATGCTTGATCCAGTACTCTTTGCCAGTACTCATTTATCAGCCCTGCTAGGCTCAATAGTTTCAAAGCCCCGTACAGGGAAGCCAGCAAGCCTCCTAAAAGTGCTAAACGCACGCGTTCTCGTCTACGTAAAAGCGTGCAAAAATACCTTTCCAAAATACCTCACACCCTCCGTCCTAGCATTACACTTTTTCGGGCCCGCCACGCCCCAGAATACCTGAAGGCCGGACCAGGAGCACAATGATAAGAATTAAAAAGGCTATAGCATCCCTCATCTGAGAAGTAAGGTAGGCTGCTGTAAGGGTTTCCACCTGGCCCATAATGAGGGAACCGAGGACCGCCCCGGGGATGATCCCTATGCCGCCCAAGACCGCTGCTGTAAAAGCTTTCAAGCCGGGCATGATACCCATAAAGGGATGAATCTGGGGATATGCTAAAGTATACAACACTCCCCCTGCTGCAGCCAAAGCTGAACCCAAGGCGAAGGTAAAGGCAATTATAAAGTCCACGTTTATCCCCATTAAACGCGCAGCATCATGGTCAAAGGAAACCGCCCGCATAGCTGTACCTATCTTGGTCCGGTAGACAAGATACTGTAAAACAAGGAGCAGCAGGATCACCACGGCCACAATTATGATCTGAATATTAGTGATAGGTATACCACCCAAATTCCAATGTATTTGCTTTACAGGGGGCTGTACTACCCGAAAGTTGGGCCCGAAGACGAATTTAAGACTACAAAAATACTCCAAAAAAAGAGAGACGCCTAAAGCGCTTATAAGGGCGGCTATGCGCGGGGCATATCTTAAAGGGCGGTAAGCTATACGTTCTATAAGAACCCCCAGCACCGCGCACAGAATCATAGCTATAAGTACGGCTCCCCAGAGGGAAAATCCCCAAAAGGTATAAGCGAAGTACCCGATGAACGCGCCAATCATGAAAACATCGCCATGCGCAAAGTTAATGAGCTTAATTATTCCGTACACCATGGTATACCCTAAGGCAATTAAAGCATACACGAAACCCAATTGAAGGCCGTTAATGATTTGCTCCAGCAAGCGTTCCAAAGGCCTTTACCCCCTCCCTCTAACTTAAAGGGGAGGGGCGCCAGCGCCCCTCCATGTAGTTTATTAAACTACGGATTTATCGTGGTCACGTAAACTTGCTTTCCACCTTTGATCTGTATAATATGAGCAGGTTTAACGGGGTCTCCGTTAGCGTTGAAGGTAATCTTACCCGTAACCCCGGGAAAATCCCGGGTAGCCTGGAGGGCTTCTTTGATTTTAACGGGGTCATTGCTGTTAGCCGTCTTAATAGCATTTAGCAGGAGATTGGTGGCATCATAGGCTAAAGTGGCGAAAGCATCCGGTACAGCACCATATTTTGATTTATAATCCTGGATCCATTTTTGGACTTCAGAACGCGGATCATCAGGAGAATAGTGATTGGTAAAGTAACCGCCCTCCATGGCTGCAAAGTCCAGTTCAGGAGAATCCCAGCCGTCCCCGCCAAGGAACACAGCTTTAATACCTTTATTTCGCGCTTGCTTACCAATTAAAGAAACTTTCCCGTAATAATCTGGAAGGTAAAGTATATCGGGGTTTTTCTGCGCGATGTTGGTTAACACAGCCGAAAAATCTTGGTCGTCCTTGGAGTAAGCCTCAGAAGCTACTATTTGTCCTCCAAGGGCTTCAAAGCTCTTTCTGAAGGCTTCAGCCAACCCTTTGCTATAGTCGTTTCCTTGGTCGTAAAGAATAGCAGCCGTCTGGGCATTAAGATTTTCCCGGGCAAACCGGGCTGCTATCTCCCCTTGGAAGGGATCCAAGAAGCATGCCCGGAAGACAAACTCTTTGCGCTGGTTATTATCCACAGTAACTTTCTCGGCTGTTGCGGTAGGACTAATCAGAACCACCTTTTTACTGTTGGCGATCTCCGAGACAGCAATAGTAGTCCTGGAAGTTACGGAACCGACAATAGCCTGGACTTTATCTTGGGATATAAGTTTGTCGACCACGTTTACAGCTTCCGTAGCATCGTTGCGATCATCGGTGATCACGTGCTCAATTTTATATTCTCCTGCTTTCATCCCCGCCTGTTCCAGCGCCAGAAGGAAAGCGTTTCTCGTAGATTCCCCGAATGTTTTTGCGTCGCCCGTAAGGGGCCCCATAAATCCAATCTTTATGGTCTTTTCTCCCGTATTTGTCTGGGCGGTTTTACCGCTACAACCTGTTAAAGCAAGAGCAACGGCCACAAACAAGCTCAGTAGAATAAATCTGCCTTTTTTTATCCTCTTTAGAAGCATAAGGAACCCGTTCCTCCTTCCTCCAAGAACCAGCTTCAATGTAATTCGATAAATCAAGTATCTAGGTATCTGAACTTAATTACATCTAAGCTCCCTATTAATTCTAAAGTCTACCCCCCTTCTGAAGAGCTTCAGGTCAAAACTCAAATGCCTTTTTATTCGCCAATAACTACAATGTTTCCTTCTTTTTAGCTGCGTTTTTTAATTTAAGTAGAGCGCTTCCTTTCTAAGGAGCGCTCTACTTAAACAAAATACCATTGAACTGTTTAACACGCCAAACAAACCTAATAAAACAACATCTAAAAAAGCACCAGTTGATCTGTGGCCGGAAGGCCGGACAGGCAGCCATGCCTTTCCAAAACCTCTAGGACTGCCCGATTAACCCGGGCCCGCCGCTGAAGGTCTTCTACAGAAGTAAAAGGTTTCTCCTGCCGGGCTCGCACGATAGCCTCTGCAGCCGCCTTCCCTACTCCAGCTAAAGCAGCCAAGGGAGGTAAAAGCTCACCAGGTGCAACAAGAAAGCGCGTAGCATCTGACCTCGCAATGTCTACCCTCTTTAGCTTTATACCTCGGCAAAACATCTCCCGGGCTACCTCTAAAATGGTAAGAAAGTTTTTGTCTCTGGCCGTTGCTTCACTACCTTTCCGCTCTAAGATTTCGATCTCCTGGCGGATCCGTTCCGGTCCTTGACAGATGATGTCAGCGTCGAATTCCTCGGCCCTTACGCTAAAGAAGGCTGCATAGAAGGCCTCAGGGTAATATACCTTATAAAAAGCGATCCGGAAGGCCATCATAACATAGGCTACAGCATGGGCCTTAGGGAAGAGATAAGTAATCTTTTTGCAGGAATTAATGAACCATTCCGGAACACCCGCGTCCCTCATGGCTTCTTCATACTCTGCTTTTACCCCTTTACCCTTCCGAACGTCCTCCATAACCCGGAAGGCAATCTCAGGTGCTACTCCCCTCTGAATTAAGAAGTTCATTATATCATCCCGGGTAGAAATAGCCTCGCCTAACTTGGCTATGCCTTCCCTAATCAACTCCTGCGCATTGTTTAACCAAACATCCGTCCCATGGGAAAACCCGCTGATGCGAACAAGCTCAGAAAAAGTCTTGGGTCTTGTTTCCTCCAACATCTGTCGGACGAAGCGGGTACCAAATTCCGGAATGCCTATAGTCCCTACTTGCGAGCCTATATCTTCAGGTCTAACTCCTAAAGCCTCCACACTAGAAAACAGGGAAAGGGTTTTCTTTTCATCTAAAGGGATACTCTTGGGCGGTACTCCAGTCAGGTCTTCTAACATTTTAAGTACGGTAGGATCATCGTGGCCCAAAAGGTCTAATTTTACCAGCCGCTCACTCAAGGCTTCGTAATCAAAGTGGGTAGTTATCACTTCGCTGTCCTGGTCATCTGCCGGATGCTGCAGCGGAGTAAACAGGTGTACATCTAGTCCCTTGGGAACAACCATAAGGCCCCCTGGGTGCTGTCCTGTAGTACGCTTTACTCCGCTACAACCTCGCACTAATCTATTAATCTCAGCCTTCCTTAAGTTTAGCCCGCGTTCCTCTAAAAACTTCTGCACAAAACCAAAGGCAGTTCGCTCAGCCAAAGTAGCGATAGTGCCGGCCCGAAAAACGCACTCTTTACCAAACATCTCCTCAGCATACCTGTGTGCGCGGGCCTGATATTCCCCTGAAAAATTGAGATCGATATCCGGGACCTTATCACCTTTAAAACCAAGAAAAACCTCAAAGGGAATATCATGACCATCCTTCTCCAACTTGCCACCGCAGCGGGGGCATGATTTGTCCGGTAGGTCAGCACCAGAAGCGAAACTTCCGTCCTCTATGAACTCGCTGTAACAGCAATTCGGGCAGCGGTAATGGGGGGGCAGAGGGTTAACCTCTGTAATGCCCGCTAAGGTAGCCACCAAGGAAGAACCTACGGAGCCCCGTGAGCCCACCATATAACCATCTTCATTAGACTTCTTTACTAATTTGTGAGCTATCAAGTATAATACGGCAAAACCATGATTGATAATGGCATTTAACTCTTTGTCCAGGCGGGCCTGTACAACAGGGGGTAGAGGGTCGCCATACCATGCCCTGGCTTGCTCCTGGACAAGGCGGACCAGTTCTTCCTCTGCTCCAGGGATCTCGGGCGGGTAAAACTCGCTAGGCACAGGCTTAACTTCCTCGATACATTCCGCTATAGCCCGAGGGTTATCTATAACTACCTCCTTTGCTATTTCCTCTCCCAAATAGCTAAATTCCTCCAACATCTCCTCAGTTGTCCGGTAGAACAGGGGCGCCTGAACTTCGTCTTCATAACCTTGACCGGCAAGGAGTATCTGACGGAATATAGCATCTTCAGGTTCTAAAAAGTGCACATCCCCTGTAGCCACTACAGGCTTATTGAGCTTCCGGCCTAATTCTACTATTCTCTTATTCATTTCTTTTAGGGCTTCCACATCAGGAAGCTTCCCTTCCCGGACCAAAAATTCGTTGTTGGAGAGGGGCTGGATTTCTAGATAATCGTAAAAAGACGCGATACTGGCCAGTTCTTCTTCCCCTGCACCTGCCAGGTAATGCTGTACCAGCTCCCCCGCCTCGCAAGCTGTACCCAGCAGAAGACCTTCCCGGTATTCGTTAAGAAGTCTTCTGGGTATGCGGGGTTTGCGGTAAAAAAATTCCAGGTGTGATTTGGAAACTAGGCGGTAAAGATTATAGAGCCCCTGCTGGTTTTTGGCCAGGATGACTATATGATAGCTTTTCTGTTTATCAGGCGGCAGCCCTGGCTCGTCATCATAAAGGTAACCTTCCATTCCATATATCACCTTAACCCCGTACTTTTGTGCTGCCTCGGCAGCCGCAGGGAAAGCCTGGACCACCCCGTGATCAGTAATAGCCACCGCACCGTGCTGCCAAAGGGCAGCCAACCGTACGGCCTCCTCCACCTCCGCCACTCCATCCATAGCACTCATTTTTGTATGCAAGTGTAGCTCCACCCTCTTTTCTGGAGCTAGGTCTTGGCGCTGGCGGGGGTGAGTAAGCTCTATATCTTTAGCTATTAACGTAAGCTCACCTGCATGCGTGTCATACCGTACGTCGCCCCGCACTAAGACCCAGTCGCCAACCTGCAACCCTCTCTCTTTTAAAGGCCCATCGGACACAAAAGCTTTTACCGTTATACTATCGGTGCGGTCCGTAAGATCAAAGGTGAGCACCATTCTCCCACTTTTTAGGAGCCGGCTAGAAAAATTCATTACCTCACCTTTTACTACTACCTGCCGTTCCTCATCCAGGATATCTTTCAAGGGGCGCTCCTGCCCTTTAATTTTCTTGCCTAAAAGTACTGCATTCGCCGAACTTCCACCATCGTTATGCTTAATGTTCTGGTTTTGCGCAGCCTGTATAACCCTTTGAATCTCTCTAATCTCCTTCTCCCGAGAAACCCTCATCAGCTCCCGGTTATACTCGTCATCAGATTTCACTTGCACTTCTACAGGATAGCCCAGCTTACCGCTGAGGATGTTCTTAAGGATGGTGCGGCAACCTGCCTCATTTAAAATTTCGTGGGCCAGGCGGCCGGGAAGTACAAGCTCCCAGCGGTCTCCTCGGCCCATTAGCCGTGCTCCGACCAACCACGGTCTTGCACTTCTGTTTAGATGGAGGGCTACTTCTTCTAAAACCTGCTCCTCCCACGACTTTTCACGGTCTTCTGCCCGAACAACCCTTTCCAGTTCAATTTCCAAACCTGGAAACTCTTCCTTCCAAAATTTTAGCCAGGCTTCCTCTTCCTTTGGGTCCAAACCCTCTTCTCCCAACCAAACACGGCACAGGCCCTGGCGGCGAAAGACTTCTATTTTGCATATCACTTTAGGGTCCACGGCCATAAGACTTCCCCCTAAAGCATCCCGGAAAAGCACTCTATACTTGCTAGCAAGGCTCTAAACTTAAGTGCCAGGTGCATTTAGCTCCTCGAGGGATTTCTGTATAGCCTCTTTCACCCGCCGTCCCAAGCCTTCCCTGGGAACGGCTTCTTCCTCCTGATTTTTCCTCCACTTCCAATCTACTGTTCCCTGGGATAAAGTCCTATTACCTAAGGTAAGCCGCAAAGGGTAACCTATGAGATCGGCCTCCACGAACTTCACCCCTGCCCTCTCATCTCTATCATCCAAGACGGCTTCCACGCCTTCCGCCTCAAGTTCCTTATAAAGTCGCTCCGCTTCCTCCCTTAGCAGAGGGTCCTTAACGGAGACGGGTATCACTACCACCTGGTAGGGCGCAATAGACACAGGCCATATAATACCCTTTTCGTCATGATGCTGCTCTACGGCTGCAGCCATGGTCCGGCTTATTCCTATGCCGTAGCAACCCATGACTATAGGACGCTCCTTACCTTTTTCATCTACGTAAGTGGCTCTGAGAGCTTCGCTGTACTTGGTCCCCAGTTTAAAAATCTGCCCCACCTCAATCCCCCGGCAGCCTTCTAGCGGGTGCCCGCACCGCGGGCATGGCTCCCCTACCCTCACTTCCCGCAAGTCCACCACATTAGCCGGTAGGAAATCCCTTCCGGGGTTAACATTCACCCAGTGGTAATCGTCTGCGTTAGCCCCGGCCACCGCATTAACCAAGTAAGGGATCTCCAGGTCGGCGTAGATAGGGATGCCTTCCAACCCCACCGGCCCAACATAACCCACGCTTACTCCAAAGATTTTTCTAATTTGTTCCGGTTCGGCCAACTTTAGCTTCTGGCATCCTAAAGCATTTTGCAATTTAATTTCGTTTAATTCCCGGTCGCCCCTCACTAGTGCAGCCACCAGTTGACCATCGGCTTCATATAGTAGGGTTTTTATAAGCCGCTGAGGCACAACCCCGAGGTAGGCACAAACCTCCTCTACGGTACGCTTTCCCGGAGTGGACACTTTTTTAAGAGGTAGCTGTTCATCTGGAGTATGCAAGGGCTGGGGGACACTCTGAGCTATTTCGACATTAGCAGCATAATCGCAGGAGGGACAAAAGACCACCCGCGCCTCACCTGTATCGGCCAGCACCATAAATTCGTGGCTGAAATTACCCCCGATGGCTCCTGTATCCGCCTCCACCGCCCGGAATTTTAATCCGCAACGCCGAAAAACATTCGAGTAGGCAGTATACATCTTCCAATAGCTTTCCTCCAACCCGGCTTCGTCGCGGTCAAAAGAGTAAAGATCTTTCATTATGAATTCGCGACCCCGCAAGAGGCCAAAACGGGGGCGACGCTCATCCCTGTATTTGTTTTGAATCTGGTAAAGCAGAAGGGGTAGCTGCTTGTAAGAATTAACTTCGTTACGCACCAGAGCCGTAATTATCTCCTCATGGGTGGGGCCCAAACAAAAGGAGCGACCATGGCGGTCTTTTAGTCGGAACATTTCTTCTCCATAAAGTTCCCAGCGCCCGCTCTCTTGCCAAACTTCTGCAGGCTGAAGGATAGGTAGTACGAGCTCCTGGGCTCCGGCCCGGTCCATCTCTTCCCGTACAATGTTTTCAATTTTCTTTAGTACCCGCCAACCTAGGGGGAGAAAAGTATAAATCCCCGCAGCCGCTTTTCTTATAAAACCTGCACGTAGAAGCAGTTGGTGACTTATTACTTCGGCCTCCGCCGGTGTTTCTTTCAAAGTAGGAGCAAAAAGTTGGCTAGCGCGCATTTTCTCCCTCCCGTTCTTGAGTAATCTTGTCTATTTCCTCCATAAGAGCATCGACTAACTGAGACTCGGGAACCCTCCTTATAGGGTGGCCTTTTCGGAAGAGCAAGCCCCATCCCCTTCCCCCTGCTATACCTACATCGGCCTGGCTAGCTTCACCTGGGCCGTTTACTGCACAGCCCATCACTGCCACCTTCAAAGGATAGCGTAGATTTTTCGTCTTCTTTTCTACTTCCACCACCAAATTTTGCAGGTCTATCTGGCAGCGCCCGCAAGTAGGGCAAGATATAAGCTCGATCCCTCGCTGGCGCAAACCTAATGAGCGAAGGATGTGATAAGCCACCTCAACCTCCAATACAGGATCACCCGTCAAGGATACCCGGATGGTATCTCCTATGCCCTGGTTTAACAAAATCCCTATACCCACAGCAGATTTAACAGCCCCCACCAGAGGCGGGCCGGCTTCGGTTACTCCCAGGTGGAAAGGGTAATCCACCTTTTCCGCCAGCAACCGGTAAGCTTCCACCATGAGCGGCACTTCCGAGGCCTTAAGGGAAACCTTAAGGTCATGGAAACCCTGGTCTTCTAGAAGGCGAATAGTCTCAAGAGCGCTGGCTACCATTGCTTCAGGTGTAATACCGCCATAGGCATCCACTATCTTTTTGTCTAGGGAGCCTGCATTAACTCCCACCCGGATGGGCACCCCAAGCTCGGAGGCCCGCCGGGCTACGGCCCTTAAGGCTTGAGGTCCTCCGATATTGCCCGGATTTATCCGCAGGCCGTCAACACCAGAGTCCAGCGCTTCTAAGGCTAACCGGTAATCAAAATGAATATCTGCAATGAGGGGTAGCCGGATTTGTTCTTTTATCTTTTTTATAGCCCGGGCAGCCTCGCGGTCCGGTACAGCCACCCGTACGATTTCACAACCTGCCTCTTCTAGCCGCCGGATCTGGTTTACAGTGGCATCTACATCCCGGGTGTCGGTATTAGTCATAGACTGGACCGCAATGGGAGCTCCGCCTCCAATAGGTACCGAACCTACATAGATTCTTCTGGAAATCCTGCGCCGAATAACGCCCATTTTCTTCCGCCCCTGTTTACCCCAGAAGTCGTACTAGATCCTGGTAAGTAATAAGCAAGAGCAAGCCCATAAGCAAAGCGAATCCAATCAAATGAATGAAGTTTTCTTTCGCTGGGTCAATAGGTCGTCCCCGTAACCCTTCCCAAATCAAGAACACTAACCGGCTTCCGTCCAGGGCCGGAACGGGTAGAAGGTTTATTAAACCCAAGTCCAGGCTTAAAACTGCCGTGAAGCTGAGGAGGTTAATCCATCCAAAAGAAGCAGCCTGGCTTACCAGCTGTACGATGCCTACTGGCCCCACTATCTCCGGAGCCGCCCGTCCGGTAACCATCTCCAATAAGCTCACTACAATCATACCTGTAATCGCTACGGCTTGAGAAAAGCCGAGCCGAATAGATTTAAAAAAACCTTGCCGTTCCCAAGAAGGTCCTATACCTATGAGACCCACTCCGGACTGAGGATCCTTCTCGCTCCGCACCACCACTTTAAAACGTTCTCCTTGGCGTTCTATTTCTAAAACTATATCCTGTTCTGGGCGCCGGTAAATCTCCTGCACTATATCCGACCAGGAGTTTACGGTTACCCCATCTATGCTTACTATCTTATCTCCCGTCTTAATCCCCGCTAGTGCAGCTGGTCGGCCGGGTTCAACTCGCCCCACTATGTTTTTATCTACAGGAATACCTATAACCATAAACACAAAAATAAATAAGAAAACCGCCAGCAAAAAATTCATGCCCGATCCGGCAGCGATAACTGCCATACGCGCCAGGACAGGCTGTCGGTTAAATCCCCGGGGATCGTCGACATCCTTCTCCTCCATGCCAGCCATGCGATTAAATCCCCCTAAAGGTAAGGCCCTTAGAGAATAGACCGTCTCTCCCCGTTTAACCTTGGCTATTACCGGTCCCATACCTAAAGCAAACTCTTCAACCCGTATGCCCACCTTTTTAGCCACGAGAAAATGGCCTAACTCGTGTACCAAAATGAGCAAGCTGAATACCAGCAAAGACCAAAGGATGCTCACCTTTAATCTACCCCTTCTTGCCTTCTACCAAGGACCACACCTGGCGCCGAGCCCAGGCGTCAGCCTCCCAAATATCCTCCAAAGTAGGATCTTTTACCTTCTCGTGACGATCTAAGGTTTCCTCAATTAAGCGAGGTATAGCGGTAAATTTTATCCTCCCTTGCAAGAATAACTCCACGGCCACCTCATCTGCAGCATTTAGTACGGCCGGCAACGTCCCCCCTTGACGGCCAGCCTCTAAAGCCATTCCCAAACAGGGGAAACGCTGCCCATCCGGCCTTTCAAAGGTAAGCTGGCCCAAAGTAGCAAGTTCTAAAAAGGGAACAGCCGGATTATCCAGCCTTTCTGGCCAGGTAAAGGCATACTGGATAGGCAAGCGCATGTCCGGGTAGCTCAAGTGGGCGAAGGTGCTGCCGTCCGCATAGGTAACCAAACCGTGTATTACGCTCTGCGGATGGACCAATACTTCAATTTGCTCATAATCTAAATCAAAAAGATGCCTGGCCTCAATAACCTCAAATCCTTTATTCATAAGAGTAGCTGAATCTATACTTATTCTACGGCCCATCCTCCAGTTGGGGTGAGCTAAAGCCATTTCAGGAGTAACCTTATCCATCTCTTCCCTGGATAATTCCCTAAAGGGGCCGCCGGAAGCGGTTATAGTAATCTTTTTAACCTTACCACCCTGGCCGAGGCACTGGAATATGGCCGAGTGTTCACTATCCACAGGAATTATATGTACTCCATGTTTGCGGGCCTCTTCCATAACCAGGGTTCCCGCCGCTACCAAAATTTCTTTATTAGCCAGAGCTATATTCTTCCCTTCCTGGATGGCAGCCAGTACCGCCGGCAAGCTTTTAACACCCACCATAGCCGCAAATACAAGGTCAACCCCCTGAAAAGTAGCGGCCCTTATAAGCCCAGCTTCCCCAGCAGCCACCTCTACCCTCAACCCGCTTAACCTTTCCTTTAACCTTCTCGCTTTATCTTCATCCAGGACTACTGCCAAGCGTGGATGATAACGGCGGACCTGTTCTTCAAGCAGGTCTATATTTCGTCCTGCCGCTAAGGCTAACACCTGAAAACGTTCCCCTAAGCTTTCGATAACCTGCAAGGCTTGGCGTCCTATACAACCTGTTGAACCCAGGATAGCTATGCCCTTTCCCATCTAAGCCCATCCTTCTCGTTATTTTCATCGCTTCCCCATAGCTGCAGCCATATAGGCCTTAAACACCACTACTGTTAACGGCCCTATAATAAGCCCTGCTATACCTAAAAGCTTAAGCCCAGCATATAGAGCTATGAGGGCGGTTAAAGGATGTAACCCTAAATTTACAGCTATCAGTTTGGGCTGTAAAATCTGGCGAAGTAGTATGATAAAACTGTATAGGACCAGAAGAGCTACACCTAATCCGTATTTCCCTTGGATGAACTCCCAAACCGCCCAAGGTATATAAATGGTGCCCGGTCCTACGATGGGGAGAATATCTGCTAATCCGATCAAGAAAGCTAAAGTTAAGGCATAATCTACATTCAACATCAACAGTCCTATTACGGTCTGGGTGATCTGCAAGCTTATCAAAAGAATCTCCGCCCGTAAAACACCGATGATGGCTCTACCGACAGAGGAGACAATATTTTCCATATTCTTAGCCCAACCTAGGGGTAAAAACCGGTAAAGAGTACCTATTATGGCTTCTTTATCCCGGCTAAAGAAAAAAGTGGCTACTAAAGTTATAATAACTACTATAAAAAGCTCGGGCAAGGAACTCAAAAAATTTATTAAGACCTGCATTACGGAAGTAAGCAAACCCTTCAAGGCCACCATAGCCGTATCAAGGAGATTTTGAAGGGAGCTCAAAAAGTCTGGTGGAAGGGCTCCGGAAAAGTAAAAGGCCTGAAGCCGCTGAAAGATTTCCTGTAGTAAAATTCCTAACCGCCTAGCTTGGGTTGGTAGGCTAGCTACTAGACCCTCTAGCTCTATGATAAGGTTGGAAATAAGATAAAAAAGCCCCCAAGAAGCCAACCCTAAGAATAAAAACATAGTAACCAATACGGCGGCTGTCCGGTTAACCCTTGTATGAGTTTGAATAAAATTAACCAGCGGGTCTAATAAGGCAGCCAGCAAAGCTGCCACAAAAAAAGGCAATACAACAGGTAGCAAGGCATTTATAATCCTTACTACGGCAGGAATAATGTAGTACAAAAGTAAAAACGCCACCACACATGCTAATAAGAGTACCAACAACCCTTGTAACGCCCGGGATAATCGTTCGGGCATTTCTTTTACTCACCCCTAAACTTTAACCCAACAATTTCCAGACATAGTATACCACCGGCGCGACCAGCATCATACTGTCAAAACGGTCTAAAATGCCACCGTGTCCCGGCAAAAGATGGCCACTGTCCTTAACCTGGGCCATACGCTTCATCCCTGATTCTATCAGATCCCCTACTTGGGCCGCTAGGGCTGCAAGAAGACTTATTACCACAGCCCGCCACTCTAAAGAAAAGAGGTAAAAGCCCAGCAAAGCCCCGGCTACCAAGGTAACGAATCCTGCTCCTACAGCACCTTCCCAAGTTTTATGCGGGCTTAATACTGGGCACAATCTTCTAAAACCTAAGCCCTGTCCGATAAAATACGCTGATGTATCGCTAATCCAGGTAAGAACGAAGGTGTATAGTAAAAGGCCGAAACTTCCACCTGAACCAGCCCGTAGTAAGAAAAGATGAACCAGGGAACCACTAACATACAAACAACCTAGGAAAGTGACCGCTATATCGGCCAAAGAATAGTAGGGAAACTGTAGAAGAAAACCGCCCAAAAAAATCCAAAGCAAAATAAAAGTAACATAAGGGGAAAACTCCCTCTGCCAGTAAACAACCGCTACTGTAGTTAGTACTCCCAAATAACCTAGTAAAACAGGAGGTTTCAACCCCCACCGTCTAACTAGATGGCAATACTCCCTGAACCCCAAAAGGGATATTATACCCACCGCTCCCAGTAACCACAAACTGCCTAAATAAGCAACCCATAATAAGAGGGGTATACCTGCCACCGCTACAAGAAGTCTTGCCCAGAGCATTTCCTTATTTTATCCCCCCGAAGCGTCTTTCCCTCCGGGCATAATCATGGAGGGCAGCTAACAAATCCTCTCGGCGAAAGTCTGGCCAAAGTACGGGGGTAACCCAAAGCTCAGTATAAGCCGACTGCCACAAAAGAAAATTGCTGAAACGCATTTCCCCTGCTGTACGGATGAGGAGATCAGGGTCGGGAAGGCCAGCGGTATACAGGTAACTATTTAAAACCCTTTCATCAATGTCCTCAACTCTAAGCTTCCCCCGGAGTACATCCCGAACCACTGCACAGCAGGCATCTACCAGTTCTGCCCTTCCTCCGTAGTTTAAAGCTAAATTAAGTAAAAGTTTTCGATTCCTCGCCGTTAGCTCCTTGGCTCGCATGAGTTCCCTTTGGGCTTTTTCGGGTAGTTCATAAAGCCGGCCAATAGCACCTATCTTTACCCCTTGACGATGGAGTTCATCGGCCTCCTTTTGTAGATATTCCACCAACAGTTCCATTAAGGTGTCCACTTCTTCTCTTGGTCTTTTCCAATTCTCTGTGGAGAAGGCATAAACTGTAAGGATCTCAATACCCCATTCCAGGCAGGCTTTAACTATCTCCCGCAAGGTTTCTACCCCTGCCCGGTGGCCTACTACCCTGGGTAAACCCCGTTTTACTGCCCAACGGCCGTTACCGTCCATTATAATAGCCAGGTGTCGGGGCAAAAGTTCGCGTGGGGGAAGTTCGGGTTTTACAGGTACTCCACATTTTTGCAGCCGGGGAAAAAAAACCTCGGGCAACCCTTTTGACCCTCCTGATAAAAATATATACAAAACAAACCCCCTCCAGCGGAGGGGGCAGCGCCATTACTCTTCCACGATGGCTTCATTGGGACATGCCTCTCGACAAGTGCCGCAATCAGTACATAATTCAGGATCGATCACATAAATGTTGTCTCCCTCGGAAATCGCACCATTGGGGCATTCGTCCGCACACACCCCACACGCCAAACATTCTTCAGTGATCCGATGGGGCATGGGCTCCTGCACCTCCTTTCCCTGGTGGCCACAAATTTATGACAGGAGCCGCGACCAGCTCTACCTGGCCAGCTCCCACCACCCGCACCCTCACAACCCGGGTTGTCATCTCTTGCCTGGTTAAAGCACCACTACCGGTTACAAGAATATTCACCACCTGGTAGCCGGCCCCTTGAAGGAGGTGGCAGGCCTCATCCAGAGATAAGCCCAGGCAGTCCGGAAGCAACTCCTCTAAACCTCCATAATCTCGGCCTCTTTAGTAGCCAAAGCTTTGTCAATGGCCTGGATGTAAGTATCGGTCAGCTTCTGGACCTTATCTTGAGCCCTTCGGGCTTCATCCTCTGAGATTTCGCCACTCTTTTCCTGGGCCTTTAGCTTATCGTTAGCCTCCCGCCGGATGTTCCGTACCACTACCCGGAATTCTTCTGCCTTTTTCCTCACCAGTTTAACCAGTTCGGCCCTTCGCTCTTCCGTTAGTTGAGGAAGAACAATACGGATCACGGTACCGTCGCTGGTAGGAGTAAGGCCCAGATCTGATTTAAGAATAGCCTTCTCTATCTCCCCAACCATGGAGCGATCCCAGGGTTGAACAACGAGTAAGCGGGGTTCCGGAGCGGAAATAGTAGCTAATTGATTTACCGGCGTAGGAGTCCCATAATAATTAACGTAAACCTTTTCCAGTAGTGCAGGAGTAGCCCTCCCTGCCCTGACAGTGGCCAGCTCTTTACGCAAGTTTTCGAGCGCTTTCTGCATCTTGTTTTCCGCTTCCTTTAAAATTCCTTCTATCATCCCCTTTTACCTCCTACATAGGTGCCGATTTCTTCACCCATGACCGCCTTCAATATGTTACCCTTTTCCTTAATTCCAAAAACTATAAGGGGGATATTATTATCCATACATAGGGAGGTAGCAGTCGAATCCATGACACCTAAATTACTGTTCAGTACATCCAGATAATCAAGCCCTTTGTAGCGCTTAGCCTGGGGATTCTGTTCGGGATCTGCGTCATATACTCCGTCCACCCGCTTGGCCATGAGTATCACTTCCGCTTCGATTTCAGCAGCCCGCAACGCAGCGGTAGTGTCTGTAGAAAAATAGGGATTCCCGGTACCCCCGGCAAAAATAACTACCCTTCCCTTTTCTAAATGTCTAATGGCCCGGCGCCGAATGTAAGGTTCCGCAATCTGGCGCATTTCAATAGCAGACTGCACCCTTGTATCGACTCCTAAACGCTCCAGGGCATCCTGGAGGGCAAGGGAATTTATTACCGTAGCTAACATCCCCATGTAATCTGCTGTTGCCCTATCCATTCCTTGGGCGCTTCCCTTTACCCCCCGCCAGATATTACCGCCTCCTACCACTACTGCCACATCAACCCCGAGATCTCGTACTTCCTTGATCTGTTCGGCGATAGAATTGATAACATCGGGATCGATACCAAACCCTTGGTTACCGGCCAGGGCCTCTCCGCTTAACTTTAAAACTACCCTCTTATACTTGGGTTTCTGCATTTCGCAGTACCCCCGTGACTCCCCATAATTTTTCTACAAACTTATTAAAATTCCTTTCGCCTCATAAGAAAAAAAGAGCACCTCACTGCTCTTTTTCAAGTCTGTTGGTCAACAGCCTCACCTACTTCAAACCGGACAAAACGACGCACCTCGATATTTTCCCCTAACTTGGCGATCTTTTCCGCGATAAGGTCTTTGACTTTACGGTCCGGATCTTTTATATAAGGTTGCTCCAACAAGCAACTTTCTTGGAAGAACTTTTCCAAGCGGCCCGATACAATCTTTTCTACAACCTTCTCGGGCTTACCCTCGTTAAGGGCTTGAGCTCGAAGGATGCTTTTTTCTCTTTCTAGTACCTCTTCCGGAACATCTTCCCTCTTTATATACTCCGGCCGGGAGGCAGCCACCTGCATAGCCAAGTTATGAACCAAATCCCGAAATTCCTCTGTTCTAGCTACAAAGTCTGTCTCGCAATTTACCTCGATAAGCACCCCTATCCTGCCACCGCCATGGATGTAAGCATGCACCAGACCTTCCTTGGCCACCCGTCCTGCCTTTTTAGCAGCTGCAGCCAAGCCCTTCATGCGTAATACTTCAATAGCCCTTTCTATATCACCGCCAGTTTCTTCTAAAGCCCGCTTACAATCCATCATTCCGGCTCCGGTGCGGTTACGCAGCTCTTTTATAACTTCAGCCGAAACCATCCACAGTTCCCCCTTTACTCGCCTACAGCCTCGGGCTGGTCTTCGCCCTGCAATCCTTCCAAAACCGCATCAGCAATTTTACTAGTTATTAGCTTAACCGCCCTGATGGCGTCATCATTACCTGGAATTACATAATCTATCTCATCGGGATCGCAATTGGTATCCACAATGGCGACAATGGGAATACCCAAACGGCGGGCCTCCGCTACTGCAATACGTTCTTTTCGTGGGTCCACTACAAATAGAGCGTCCGGCAATTGCTTCATGTTTTTAATGCCACCCAGAAAGCGCTCAAGCTTCTCCTTCTCCTTCCTTAAAGCCATGACTTCCTTCTTAGGAAGGAGCTCTAGCGTTCCTTCTTCCTCCATCTGTTCCAGTTCTTTTAAGCGTTCAATACGCCGGCGGATGGTCTGAAAATTGGTGAGGGTTCCGCCCAACCAGCGTACATTAACGTAAAACATACCACAGCGTTCAGCTTCTTCTTTAACGGTCTCTTGAGCCTGTTTCTTCGTGCCTACAAAGAGTATCTTGCCGCCTTCTTTGGCTACATCCCGGACAAAGTTATAGGCCTCCTCTAATTTCTTAACCGTGCGCTGGAGATCGATAATGTAAATACCGTTCCGCTCGGTAAAAATATAAGGGGCCATCTTAGGGTTCCAGCGCCTAGTCTGATGTCCGAAATGAACCCCTGCCTCCAATAACTGTTTCATGGAAACGACAGCCATTTAAGGATACCTCCCCTACGGTTTTTTCCTCCGCTCCCTCATCCTTGCAGGAGACCCGTAAAAAGGCACCGTCCTGCAGGTCAGGCCGCGTGTGTAATGGCACACCAGCGAAAGTATAGCACAAAGTTTACCTTCCCGCAAGTTTAAGAGCAATAAAATAGGGCCAGGGGTAAATTTCTTTCTCCCTGGCCTTAAAACTTCTAAGCCCTGCTCCGGAGCTTCTGAAGTTCTTCAAGGAGGTTGTCATTTAACACGCGGATATAGGTCCCCTTCATACCCAGAGACTTGGATTCTATGACACCGGCGCTTTCAAACTTCCTTAAGGCGTTGACGATAACTGAGCGGGTAATACCCGCCCTGTCGGCTATCTTGCTGGCTACCAATATTCCTTCGTCGCCGTCGAGCTCAGCAAAAATGTGCTCCACGGCTTCCAATTCTGAGTAGGATAAGGTAGCCAGAGCCACCTGCACCGCCGCCCGCTTACGCGCCTCCTCTTCGATTTTTTCGGATTTCGACCGCAGGATCTCCATGCCGACCACTGTAGCCCCGTATTCTGCAAGGATCAGGTCTTCATCTGTAAACCGGATGTTAAACTTGGACAGCACCAGGGAACCCAGGCGCTGGCCACCGCTGACTATGGGTACCACAGTGGTCAATTTGTTGCTGAATACACACCGTTTTTCGGGGTCAAACACACAGGCATTCCCTACTTGACAGAAGTTGGCCTGGGTTTCGTCAATACGGAGGAGCTGTTCGTTATATTTCTCAGGGAACCGTTCTGATTGGAAGACAATCTCCTCCATAATCTCACAAGTGAAACCCTCTACAAAAGCATATCCCAGGACGCGCCCATGGCGACCAACTATATAGGTATTGGCCTCCAGGACATCCCGGAGTACACCAGCCATCTCCTGAAAATCCACGGGATTGCCTGCCGTCCTTTGAAGAAGCCGATTTATGGTCCGGGTTTTTTCTAACAAGGTCTGCAAAGCATTTTCCTCCCTTCCTAAAGGTTTTTACAAGATATACGCCCGAAGATCGGTCTTTTGAAGCACATCTCCCAGCTTTTCCCGCACGTAATTCCGGTCGATGACCACGCGGGTATTCTCCATCTCAGGAGCTAAAAATAAGAGATCCTGCAGTACTTTTTCCATAATAGTATGGAGACGGCGAGCGCCGATGTCTTCTCCCTGAGTATTTACAGTATAAGCAATATCGGCAATTTCCGCAATAGCATCTCCTGTAAATTCAATTTCTAAACCTTCGGTAGCTAGCAATGCCTTGTACTGGCGAAGTAAAGAATTTTGAGGCTCTGTCAAGATCCTTTGAAAGTCTTCGCGTGTAAGACTTTTAAGTTCCACCCTTATAGGAAACCGTCCTTGGAGCTCAGGAATCAGATCTGAAGGCTTGGCTATATGAAAAGCACCCGCTGCGATGAACAATATATGGTCGGTTTTCACCGGACCGTACTTGGTCTGAACGGTAGTTCCCTCTACTATAGGTAATATGTCTCTTTGTACCCCTTCCCGGGAAACATCAGGCCCTACTCCGCCGTTTCTTGCCGCAATTTTATCGATTTCGTCGATAAATATGATACCATTTTGTTCTACCCTTTGTACAGCTTCTCTGGCCACCTCGTCCATATCTATAAGCTTTTCGGCCTCTTCCTGGGCCAATATCTTACGTGCTTCGGCTACCGTTACCCTTCTTTTGCGCTTGCGCCGCGGAAATATGTTACTCAGCATATCTTGAAGATTAAGCCCCAATTCCTCTAGGCCTAAAGTACCGAACATCACTCCCGGCATGGTGGTCTCCTCTACTTCGATCTCCACCATCATGTCTTCCAACTCTTTCCTTCTTAACTTTTCCCAAAATATTGCCCGTTTATCCCCTTCGTCATCTTCAAGTTCTGTATCTGTCTCGCCTTCCATAAACCCGCTCCAAAAGGCTTCCCACGGGTTCCGCCCTTCCCTCTTACGTCTAGTTCGGGGTACGATAAGGTCCAACAGTCTCTTTTCCGCAAGCTTTAAGGCTTCGTTTTCTACTGCCGCTTGTTTTTCGGCCTTTACCATCCTTACCGCATTCTCCACCAGTTCGCGTACCATGGATTCTACGTCCCGGCCTACATACCCCACTTCAGTGAATCGGGTGGCCTCCACCTTAAGGAAGGGCGCCCCCACCAACCGTGCTAAACGCCGGGCTATCTCGGTTTTACCTACCCCTGTAGGACCGATCATGAGAATGTTTTTAGGTAGGACTTCTTCTTTAAGTTCTGGAGGTAGTTTTTGCCTGCGGTACCTGTTACGCAAAGCTATAGCCACGCACTTTTTGGCTTCTTCTTGACCTACTATATATTTATCCAGCTCCTGAACGATCTGGCGTGGTGTAAGGAGTTCCACTTGGTCACACTCCTATTTATTTATAAGATTAGCTCGTTAAGTATAGATTAAAACTACGTTAAGTAAAGATTAAAATTCCTGGGTTTTTACCTATAGCTTATTTTATTATAACTCTTCACTATAGCGATTCAAGTCTTATAGCTCCTCCACCACAATGCTTTCGTTGGTATATATGCAGATAGAAGCTGCTACCTGTAAAGCTTCCCTGGCGATCTCTCGAGCACTCAGATCCGTATGTTTTATTAAAGCCCTCGCTGCAGCCAGGGCATAAGGGCCTCCCGAACCTACAGCCAATATACCGTCATCGGGCTCTATAATCTCCCCGCTACCCGAGATAAGAAGTAACCTCTCCCGGTCTGCTACCACCAGCAGGGCCTCTAGCCGCCTCAGCAACCTATCCGTACGCCACTCCTTTCCGAGCTCAACGGCAGCTCGCTGCAGGTTCCCCTTGTATTCATCTAACTTGGCTTCAAATTTTTCAAACAGGGTAAACGCGTCGGCCACGCTACCTGCAAAACCGGCCAGAACATTCCCCTGGTAAAGGCGGCGTACTTTACGAGCTTGGTGTTTAAGTACTGTGTTACCCAGAGTAACCTGACCATCGCTGGCCATAGCTACCTGGCCACCCCTCTTTACCGCAATAACAGTGGTACTATGTATTGTGGCCTCCACGCCCTTATTTCTGCCAAGCATCTTTACTTCTCTCCTCCACCGTTGTTCTGGCGAGCTGGGCTCTAGGATGGGCTTTTTGGTATACCGCACGCAGGTGTTCCGGGGTAACATGAGTGTACACTTGTGTACTGCTCAAGCGTACATGACCAAGGAGTTCCTGGACAGCACGCAAGTCAGCTCCTCTTTCCAACATGTGGGTAGCAAAGCAATGCCGCAAAACATGAGGTGAAATACCTGCGGCAACTACCGTCTTTTTGACGTAATAATCTAGCCGCTGCCTTACCCCGCGGCTCGTCAACCGACTTCCCAGGTGGTTTAAAAAAAGAGCCTTCTCCCCGGGGTTACCTCTAGTCGCAAGTACCGGCCTTCCGCAAGCCAAATAATCCTTAATGGCCGCTATAGCCATCCTCCCCAAGGGAGCTAAGCGTTCACGTCCTCCCTTCCCCCTTACCCTTATCTCCCCACGACTTAAATCTACATCCTCTAGGTTAAGGCTTACTAGCTCTCCTACCCTGAGGCCTGAAGCATAAAGCGTCTCCCACAGCGCCCGGTCCCGCAGGCCTAAAGGAGTGGGAGGAGGAGCCTCCAAGATCTTTACTATTTCGTTATAAGGGAGATATTTGGGCAACCTTTTCTCCTGCCGAGGAGATCTTATGAGTTCCACCGGATTAATCTCTACCCGGCCTTCGCGCAAAAGATAACGATAAAATACACGCAAAGCCACCAGTTTCCGGGCTACAGTAGTCCTTTTTTCCCGTAACACATTAAGCCAGCCCAAAAACCGCCGTACTAGGGTCCGGTCTACATCTTCAGGTCTTGCCTTCGCTCCTAAGGTCTTCTCGACATAAACGGCAAACTGCTTTAAATCAGTTAGATAAGCTACAACTGTAGCGGAAGCCAGGTTTTTCTCCGCTATCAAGTAGGAAGCAAAATCCTCCAAAGCCTTCTTAAACTCCGGATTGATTAAGATCAACCTCCCCATTCATCTGAACCCAAAAGCCTTATCAGTTTTTATATCTTATCAGATTGTCGAAAAAAGAGCAAGTCAATTGAGTGAAAATTCACCGAGAACTTGTTCCCAAATGGACAAGGCTCTCTGAGACAGAAGTAGATTGCGCTGGCGGCGGGAACGTACTCGTCGCTCTAGCGGAGGAAGCAATCCAAAATTGATATTCATGGGTTGGAAGTTCTCGGAACGAGCTTCTGTAATATAATGGACCAGGGCTCCGTGAGCAGTCTCCCGGGGGGGTACAACAGGTCTTAACCCCTTAAGCAGCCGGGCAGCATTAACACCGGCCAGTATCCCCATAGCCGCAGACTCTATATACCCCTCCACACCTGTGATCTGTCCGGCTAAGAAAATTTCCGGCCGCTCTTTCAACTGGAGGGTAGGTAAAAGTAAACGCGGCGAGTTTATATATGTATTACGGTGCATAACCCCATAACGCACAAATTCTGCGTTCCGCAGGGCAGGGATAAGGCGAAACACCCGGTCTTGTTCTCCCCATTTTAAGCTGGTTTGAAAGCCTACCAGGTTATACAGGGTGCCCTCTTTGTTGTCCTGGCGCAATTGTACTACTGCAAAAGGCCTTTTACCTGTAGAAGGATCGATTAAACCGGTGGGTCTCATAGGGCCATACCGTAAAGTGTCCGGTCCCCTTCTAGCCATCTCCTCCACCGGCATGCAGCCTTCAAAGTATATCTCCTTTTCAAAAGAATGCGGGATGTGGCGCTCCGCATTTACTAAGGCCTGGTAAAAAGTATAATACTCTTCCTCTGTCAGGGGGCAGTTCAAGTAATCTTCTTCCCCCTTGCCATAACGCCCACCACGGAAAAGCTTCGACCAGTCCAAGGATTCTGCCGTAACGATGGGGGCTGCTGCGTCGTAAAAGTAAAGGTATTCTTCTCCTGTAAGCTCCTTTAGGGCTTCAGTTAAGGCGGGAGATGTTAAAGGGCCGGAAGCAATAATCACCACCCCTTCTGACGGAATTCCTTTTGCCTCCTCCCGTACTACGGTAATCAAGGGGTGGTTTTCTATTCTGGAGGTTACTTCCTGGCTGAAGGCGTCTCTATCCACAGCTAAGGCTTTGCCCGCCGGGACCCGGTGTTTTTCTGCTACTTCTATAATTAATGAACCTACCCGGCGCATCTCCTCTTTAAGAAGCCCCGCGGCATTCTCTAACTCATTGGAGCGCAAAGAATTGGAGCAGACCAGCTCAGCCAAGTAACCAGTCCGGTGGGCCGGGGTGGTCTGGTAAGGTCGCATCTCCCAAAGTTCTACCTTTATACCCCTTTGGGCTGCCTGCCAGGCGGCTTCGCTTCCTGCTAAACCTCCGCCAATTACAATTAACTTCTCTTTCATCTTTCAGGCCTCTCCCTGCCTCCTTACTTCTTCTTGATAACCGCAGTCTTTGTTCGGACAGACTAAGCGCAGCGAGCGCCGGCCACCCTTTTCCACCAAACGGCTGCCACATTCCGGGCAAAAGGCTTGCGCGGGTTTATCCCAGGAGAGATAATTACACTCTGGATAATTCTTGCAGGTATAGAACTTGCGCCCGCGCTTGCTCCTCCTCTCCACAATCTCCTGGCCGCAGTAGGGGCACTCTACTCCTATACCCGTAAGAAGGGGCTTAGTGAAACGGCAATCGGGAAAACCTGGGCAGGCCAGAAACTTGCCGTAGCGCCCCTGTTTTACTACGAGGTTCCGGCCGCAGACTTCACATTTTTCTTCTGTCATTTCTTCCGGAAGCTCAATAACCCCTATCTTAGCCTCAGCCTGCTCTAAAACCTTGCTAAAGGGAACATAGAAATCCTCTACTACTTTCCGCCAGGAAAGCTTTCCCGCCTCCACTTGATCCAGTTTAGCTTCCATATGGGCAGTAAACTCTACATCTATAATGTCTGGAAAGTATTCCTTTAGTAAATCTACCACTATACAACCCAACTCCGTGGGTACAAGATGTTTCTGCTCCCTTACTACATACCCCCGGCTTAAAATAGTTTCAATGGTAGGAGCATAAGTACTGGGCCTACCTATCCCTAATTCTTCCATAGTTTTAACAAGGGTCGCTTCCGTGTACCGGGGGGGAGGCTGAGTAAAATGTTGCTTGGGTTCTAAGGATATCAAGGTTAATATTTGGCCTTCATATACCTCGGGTAACATTTCCTCTTTCTCCCAGTCTTCCTGTTCCCGCTCCCCTTTAAAGACCTTAAGAAACCCGGGAAATTTAATAACCGATCCCGTAGCCCTAAAAAGAAACTCACCCGCGGCAATATCCACAGTAACGGTATCCAAAACCGCGGCCTCCATCTGGCTGGCCAGGAATCGTTCCCAAATCAAGGAATACAACCTGTACTGGTCCCGGGTCAAAGCCGCTTTGATGCTATCAGGCTCCCGCCAAACCGAAGTAGGCCTTATGGCCTCATGGGCATCCTGAACATGTTCTTTGCGTCCGCCCTGCCGACGTATTCCTGACGGAATATAAAGAGGCCCAAAATGCTTAAGAAGATATTCCCGTGCTTCCTGCTGGGCCACCTGAGCTATCCGGGTAGAATCCGTGCGGATATAAGTAACCAGCCCCACCCGGCCCATTTCTGGTCCCAGATCTATTCCTTCATAGAGCTCTTGAGCAACCTGCATAGTACGCCTGGTGGTAAAATTCAAACGCCGGTAAGCCTCCTGTTGTAGGGTACTGGTAGTAAAAGGCTCCGGGGGTTTCTTCCGCCGCTCCCTTCTTTTAACTTCCACGACCTGAAAAGAGGCGCCCTTAAGGGAAGCTAAAATCTCATCCATGGATTCCTTACTTTTAACATTGACCGGCTCCCCTCGAAACTTATATAGCTTGGCAGCAAAAGCAGACCCTTCTCCGGGGGGTTCAAGGTAAGCCGTTAAGGTCCAGTACTCTTCCGGGCAAAAATTTGCGATCTCCCTCTCACGGTCTACGATCAACCTCACAGCTACTGACTGTACCCTGCCGGCACTTAAACCTTTCTTTATTTTCCGCCAGAGTAAAGGGCTGAGTTTATATCCTACCAAGCGGTCTAAAACCCTGCGGGCCTGCTGGGCCGCTACCCGGTCCATATTTATAGGCCGGGGGTTCTTAAGAGCCTCCAGTACAGCCTGTTTTGTTATCTCATTAAATTCTATACGGCACTTTCCATCAGGTAGCCCCAAAAGGTGCTGTAAGTGCCAGGCGATGGCTTCCCCCTCACGGTCCGGGTCGGGGGCCAGAAGGACCCGCTCCGTTTTTTGGGCCGCCTCCCGTAATTCCCTGACTATTTCCCCCTTGCCTCGTATAGTGATATAATAGGGTTCAAAACCACGCTCTATATCTACCCCGAACTGGCTCTTAGGCAAGTCTCTAACATGGCCCATAGAGGATTTTACTAAGTAATCGCGGCCCAAAAATTTACTAATGGTTTTAGCCTTGGCCGGAGATTCTACTATAACCAACGTCTTGGCCAACTAAATTTCACCCCCGAAAGCATCTTTAAGGCGCTAATCGTCCGGGAGGGAGCCTACATAAAGACCGCCTGGAAGCCTTGAAACCAAACCCTGTAACTCCAAAAAGGTCAGCGCGATATTTATTTCTCGAATAGAAAGTCCCGTCGCCTCTCCGAGCTCCTCCAGGGATAAAGGAGAAGATGCTACCGCGGCCAGGACCTTTTCTTCTACAGGAGAAAGTTTAAGGCCCGGGGTGTTCCTTACTCCCTGTTTCCGGGCCGGACCCTGGACTTCTCCTGAAAAATACTCCTCAAGGATATCTTCCACCCCGGTGACTACCTTGGCCCCTTGTTTGAGCAAATTATTTGTTCCCCTGCTCTGGAAACTCGTGATAGGTCCCGGCACCGCAAAAACATCACGCCCTTGCTCTAGGGCCAAATCGGCTGTTATCAAAGCGCCGCTCTTTTCACCCGCCTCCACCACTATGGTTCCCCGAGCCAAGCCGCTTATTATACGGTTCCTAGCCGGGAAGTGGTGCCGTTCAGGGGGTGTTCCGGGAGGAAGCTCGGAAAGTATCAACCCCTCCCCGGCTATCTCCTGATACAACCGGGCATTTTCCCGGGGGTATACTACATCCACTCCGCTTCCCAATACAGCTATGGTCTTCCCCTTCCCCTGAAGGGCTCCCCTATGGGCAGCAGCGTCTATCCCTGCCGCCATACCGCTTACCACAACTATACCCGCCTCGGCCAAACCCCGGGCCAGGACTTGGGCAACTTTAAGCCCATAGGGTGTGGGACGGCGCGTGCCCACCACGGCCACCTTAATTCCTTCCAGGGCTGTCAAATCGCCTAAGTAGTATAACACCGACGGGGGATTATAGATGTTCTTTAGCTCCTGGGGATAGCACGGATCTGTAAAAACCAAAACCCCTACCTTTGAACGTAATAACTCCTCTTCAAGCCTGCGTGGCTCTACCTTTTTCCGCCAAGCTACCAGCTCCTGGGCTACTTTACCCATCCAGGGTAGAATTAAAAGCTCTTTTTCCTTAGCCTCCCAGGCAGCCTTAGCGCTGCCAAAATGCTCCACTAACTTAAGAAGCCGCTGGGAGCCCAGACCCGGGACCTGCTGCAAAGCCACCCAATAGCCGTGTTCCGATCCCTTATTATTCAATTTTGGCTGCCCCTTTTATCAGGTATTCATGTCCAGTTAGTTTATCCCTTCTTGTCCCCTATGACTAAAAGCAGGAGGTAAAATGCGAAAAGCTGAAGGATCATACCTGCCAGAGCTAACCCAAATTTCACCATCAAAAATTACCTCCTTCTTTCTTTAGAAAATCGACGAAGAAAAGCTTCGTGAGCCTTCCATTCTATCTCATCACCAGGAAGGGGCCTTAACTCCACCTTCCCGTAACGGGCTTCCAAAGCCAAGGTTAAAATATAATCAGCCAGATGGGGGTTTTTGGCCAGTAAAGGCCCATGTAGATAGGTTCCTATAGCCCGGCCATATACGCAACCCTCTGTCCCGTCCTCCCCATTGTTCCCATAGCCAAAAAGAATGCGGCCTAAAGGGCGAAAGCCTTCCCGAGGTCTTTCCGGGTAAGTTTTACCTATGTGGTTTTCGAATCCTACTACAGGGAGAGGAGTAGACAAAACTTCCACTTCAATAGCTATATTACCTTTTAAACGCTTATCTCCTGCTATAGTAAAAACAGGAAACAATCCTACTCCTTCAAATACTTCATTGGTTCTCGTCTGGTAGTAACGACCTAGAAGCTGGTATCCGCCGCAAATGGCCAGGAGAGCAGCCCCTCGAGCCAACGCTTCTTGGAGGTAGGGTCCTTTAATTAACAGATCCCGCGCTACTATCCCCTGGTCCTCATCAGAGCCTCCCCCCAGGAAAAACAGGTCGTATTTGTCCGGAGCCAAAGTATCTCCTAGGGAAATACGGTTTATCTCCACCGCGATACCGCGCCATTCAGCCCGGCGCTGAAGAACCAGGAGGTTCCCCCGGTCTCCGTATAAATTAAGCAGTTCGGGGTAGAGGTGACAGATCCTTAACCTCACTTTGGCCACCCATCCTAATAAGAAGGCGTCGGTACAAGGATAAATTGGTATAAGTACATAATATCAGTATTTCATCAGCTTCCTCCTTTAAAGCTTCCTTAAGGCTTTTTGCTTGTTGGGGGACAATTTTAACCAGGGAAAGGTCAATACCCTGGTATCTCAAACAAACCGCCATATCCCAGGCCCGAAGCCCCGAACAAATTATACGTTTGCCCGGATAGCCAACAAGCGGTTCCCAATCCACATCCCACAGCCACGATACATCTCGGCCATCCGCAGCTAAATCATTGATGGCCAATAGATAAACGCCTGGTCTTGTTTCGATCACTGCCCGCAAAGCTTCGCTTAACCCGGTAGGGTTCTTAACTAATAACAAAGTAAACCTCTTACCCTTCAACCGGAAAGTTTCCGCTCTACCCCGACCTGGTTTAAAAGCGGCCACTAACTCTGCCGCTTCCTTGGGATTAACTCCTGATACCCAACCTGCGGCCAGGGCTGCTAAAATATTGTAACAGTTATAAAGCCCGGGTAGGGAGGTAAAAATTTCTTCCTCTCCACCGGGATATACAAAAGTAAAGTTATAGCCTCTCTCTCGTTTTTGCAGATCCTTAACCCTAAAATGGGGGAAGGGTCGTCCCCAGCCACACCGGGGGCAAGTATAGTGCCCTAAGTGGCTATAGTGATAATAAGCAAAAACTAATAACCCGCGGCACCCAGGACAGATATGCCCTTCTTGCACATCTCCTCCATCCAAACGTATGTAGGGAGTACGCTCCAATCCGAAATAATAAACAAACCTTTCACTAAGGCTCCCTCCCAAGGAAGCCACCAAAGGATCGTCCGCGTTCAACAATAGCTCAGCTTGGGGCGCGAAGGCTAAACTTTGCCGGATATAATTCAGCGTTTGTTCTAACTCATGGTAGCGGTCTAGCTGATCACGCAAAATGTTCGTTACCACTATAAGATTTGCGGGAATTTGCTTCAAGATATAACCCAGGCTACCTTCATCCACTTCCAGGACGGCCACTCTTTTTGACGCGCCGCAAGCCCGGAAAACCGAAGCCATCAAAGCAGCGGCCACCCCTGCCGGCATATTAGCTCCTTCCTTGTTGTGGACCACTTCAAAGCCCGCCCTCTCCTTTAAGATACGTGCTAGAAGATTAGCAGTGGTGGTTTTCCCATTAGTGCCGGTTATAATTATTACCTTATCTATGCTTCGAGCCAGATCCCTTAAAAGATTGGGGTACAGCCGCAAAGCTATCCATCCCGGCAAAGAAGTTCCCTCGCGGCCTAAAAGCCGACATACCAGGCCAGCTAAACATCCCAAATAAAGAGCTATTTTAAACCTGAAAAAAGCCATTAAATCAAGTTGCCTTAACGTTTTTAGAGCCTTCAAGTACTCTACCCCCGCCTTTGGAAATAACCTCTTCAACTTATCCAACGTCCTCTGATATTTCAGTCCGGCGTCGAAAGGGGCGCTTAAATACCTGAGTTAGAAATCCCAACTCTTCCATCTTCAAGAACCAAGCTATCGTAAAATATAAAGCCCCCCCAAAAGCGATGGATATAAGAAGCTTAAAGCTTTCTACCCACATCCCGCCTTCTAAAACAAATAATCCAAACTCACTTATAATAAATTTTAAACATCCTCCCATAACAATAGCCCCAACCAGGCCCTTACCCAGAGTAACCCCTAGTGCCTTATAACTACCAGAAATTATACCTCGCCGTCTAAGAAGATAAAAGAGCAAGGAAACATTGAACCATCCTGCTAAGGAATAGGCTAACGCTAAGCCTTTCACGCCCCAAAGCGGGCCTAACACGAGGTTAAGAAAAGTACCCACCCCTATGGTGGCCAGCCCCACTTTTAAGGGAGTCTTGGTATCCTGTAAGGCATAAAAAGCCCGGCTCAACATCTCATAAGCCCCATACGCCGCCATACCTAAGGAGTAATATTTTAGCGCACTGGCGGTAGCTAGAGTATCCTGCCTTGTAAAACGACCATGCTCAAATAATACCTTTATGACTTGTTCACCCAGCACTACAAATCCTGCGGTAGCCGGAAGGGCTATGAAAAGGATAGTCGTTAAGGACATTACGAGATAACGGTTAAAGGATTCCCGTTCCTTATTTACGGCTAATCTGGTCAAGGTCGGAAGCAAAGTAACACCTAAAGAAGGTGCAAAAAGCATGGGAACTAAAACCACCCGGCTAGCCAAGGTTAAAGCGTTAATGGAGCCAGGGGGTAAAAAGGAAGCTATCAACGTTTGATTTAAGAAGAGATTTATCTGGGCGATGGATAATCCGATGGTTACGGGTAACATGAGCTTCCCTATTCGCCTGATAGCGGGATGCCGGAAGTTCCAAGATAATACATAAGGTATGCGGAGGCGAAACACCCCCCACACCTGTACCAAAAAATTAAAGAAGGCGCCTATCAAGGTGGACCAGGCAAAAGCAGCAATTCCTAAACGGCTGGCCAAAATAGTGCCGAAAACTATAATAGCCGCGTTATACACCAGAGGGCCGATGGTAGTACCAAGAAACGATTGGTAAGCATACTCTGTGCCCATGAGAACGCCGTTAAGACAATGAAACAAGATGGCCATCAGTACAATCCTGGTCAAATAGGCTGTATAATTGATTTCCTCACTATTAAAGCCCGGTGCAACTAAGCGCACAAGCAACGGGGAAAAGAACATGCTTAAAATTACTGCGACGCCAACTACCACTAAAACCAGATTAAAAGCAATGCTTATTATTTCCCCGGCTTCTTTCTCCTTCTTTTCCGCTAAATAGCCCGAAAGGACCGGAACGAAAGCCGAGCTTATGCCGCCCCCCACCAGGATAAGGTATAAGGTATCAGGTACGACAAAAGAGGCGTTTAGCATGTCCGTGGAACGATTTTGGCCAAAAAGAGTTGAAATGACCATATTGCGCACAAAGCCTAAGATACGAGAAAGGAAAGATGCTACAGTTATTATTACGGCCCAACTAGCCAAACCCATTTGTTTTCCTTTCATCTGCTTTACCTGCCCCTTTGGGAAGAACCTCCAACCTAAACACGTTGTTCTATACCCGCACGCCCTCCAGTTTTTCCTTAACCGTTACCGTTTAACCTTAAAATTCAACTTAAAAAACGAGGCGATATTGCAAGGCTTCTGCCAAATGTTGTTCTTTTATCTCGTCAGCCCCTTCTAGATCGGCTATGGTCCGGGCTACCTTTAACACCCGGTCATAAGCCCGTAAAGAAAGGGCTAGCCTGTTATAAGCACTTTGCAAAAGTTTCCTGGCAGGGGGAGAAAGCAGGCAGTATCTTCTTACCTGGGGACCTTGCATCTCTGCGTTACATCGTAATCCTTCCCCGGCCAGCCTCTCTCTTTGCTTTCCGCGCGCCCTTTCTATCCTTTCCCTGACCTGTTTGGAAGTCTCCCCAGGCTGAACCCTCTCTACTTGCCGATACTCCAGCCGGGGTACCTCTACTACCAAATCTATTCTATCCAGTAAAGGTCCGGATAAGCGTTTACGGTATTGCGCTACTTGGTATTGAGTACACTGGCAGGATCTTACCGCATCCCCTAAATAGCCGCACGGGCAAGGATTCATACTCCCGACCAACAAAAAGTTAGCCGGGTAAGTGACGGCTGCTTGAGCCCGAGCTACAGTAACAACCCGTTCCTCTAAGGGCTGGCGTAGAGCTTCCAGCACTTCCCGGCGAAATTCAACTATTTCATCCAGAAAAAGGATACCGTTGCTAGCCAGGCTGACCTCCCCGGGCCGCGGTATCCGTCCACCCCCTACCATGCTCGCCAATGTAGCAGTGTGATGTGGTGAGCGGAAAGGCCGCTCCCTTATCAAGCCCTGGCCTGCAGGTAACAAACCGGCCGCGCTGTAAATTTTAGTAATCTCCAGTGCTTCCTCATAAGTAAGTGCAGGTAACAATCCCGCTAAGCTGCGGGCCAGCATTGTCTTACCTGTTCCTGGAGGACCTATAAGAAGAATATTATGCCCTCCTGCAGCCGCAATCTCCAAGGCTCGCTTAGCCTGGTCTTGTCCCTTGATATCAGCTAAATCTACCGCTGCTTTAGGTTCAGAAAAATTAAGCCCCTGCTCCGGTAATACGCGGGGTAACTCTTCATGTCCTTTAAGAAACTCCAGCACCTGGGAAAGACTACTAGCAGCCAGGACACGGATACCAGTAGCCAAAGCTGCAGCTTGAGCATTACCCGCCGGTACAATCAGGGTAGAACCCGGGTGTGATTCCTGTAAGGCTAAAGCCATGGGTAAAGCACCTGGTACGGGCCGCAAACTACCTTCTAAAGAAAGTTCGCCTACCATGAAGAGGTTGTCAGGCAAGTGACCCCCCTGAAGCTGTCCCGAAGCCGCTAAGACTCCTACGGCTATGGGTAAATCATAGATAGGCCCCTCTTTCTTTACATCCGCAGGAGCAAGATTTACAGTTATCCGCCGCAAAGGAAATTCAAAACCGCTATTTTTAATAGCTGCCCTTACCCTCTCCCTGGCCTCCTTTACCGAGGTGTCCGGAAGTCCTACTATAGCAAATAACGGTAAACCGTTACTTATATCTACTTCAACCCTTACCTGGTGGCCCTCCAAGCCGAGCAATACCACAGAATTAACAATAGCTAACACCTGCAAACCCCCTGGTAGTTTCTCCTTAGACACTGCTATTCGCCAAAGACAAAGTACTTCCTGCTTTTTCTATCAGAAACTTAAGCCTTACCCAAACGACGCTCTCACTTAACCTATAGCTAAGGCTTGGCCTTTACTGGGAAAAACGACCCGGCACATACTTTTAAACCTCTGGAAGAAACCTTTATCTTCTGTATGGACAGGTATGAGTACTTCGGGCCGGATCGTTTCCACTATCTCTTCTAGCCCCGGCCCGTGGACATGACCGCTCGCGTGAAAACCTGATTTTTCCCGCTCTCTTCCTAGATTCCCGTACAGTTCGAAACCGAAAAAATCGATCCAATTCTTAATCCGTTCCTGGTCAATGAGCATCTCTTCATCAAAAGCCTCACTGGATGAATAAATATAGATACCTCGGCGGACTTCCAGGTCCAATAAAGCATGAAAATCATAATATGAAAAACAAAGTATGTAACTACCAGGATCCCGCCGGATATCCTTTGCCTCTACCATGCGCCCCTGGGCTTTCTTACGGAACCTATCCAGCACGTTCTCCTCCCACCTTGTGCGCTGAGCTTTAGGCCTAACATACAAGACGATATCATGTTCACCATACGGGTCGGGTATACCGGGTTCCCCACTGACGAATAACGCTTCCAAAAGGTGTATATCCTTAGGTGTAAGAACCAACTGCCTCCCTTTTTCTCTAGCTATTTGTAAAAATGAGAGCAACCGCTCTATATTACGAGGGCCGAAATCTGCCACCACCAAAGTAGAACCCCGGGGTATTACTTTACGGCAATTATTTAACACTTCTTCTTCCGTAACGGGTCTTTCAGTGGCCGGATGGGTTCCTTCGCAGATCAGCACTACCGGTTTTAAATTTGCTGCTTCCTGGATAAACTTCCGGCTCAATTCCCCCTGCTTACCATGTAAACGAAAATCCCCAGTATAGATAATCCAGCCTGCGGAAGTTTTTAGCCCGAAGGCCCCCGCCCCGGGTATGGAATGATCCACGGGCCAAAAGCGTAATCCTATCCCCCCTACTTCCGCCTGTTCCGCCCAACTTTTTAAAGGACAACTTACCAGCTTACGTGAACCTTCGCAGCGCGACCAAAAAGCTTGAGCAGCATCCGGCAATCCCTGCCTTTCCCACACTACGAAGGGCCTCTGCTTCCCGGGAACCCGGCGGTAATCTGTGGCCCTGAGGAGACCGTCTTTGAGCTCGCGCGGAGTAATAAAACATACCTCTTGCAGCCTACCGCTACTACTTGTATCTTGGAGAGCTTTTAAAATCAGGCTGGAGGTTAAGCTGGTATAAATAGGAATGTCTGCCCTTATATAGGGAAGATACCCGCAGTGGTCCCAGTGGGCATGGGAGACAAGTACCCCTTGAATCTCTATTTTTCTATAAGCCGGATGTGAGCTGAATTTTTCCCAAATACCCGGGTACTCTAAATCCGGACGATACGCTCCTTGCAAGGGCGGCAGGATCCCTAAGGCCAGGAGATCGGCGAAGCCGAAAATGAGGCGCGGGAAAAGATATTCATCAAAGTACATGCCTTCAACTTTAAAGTTAGTTCCAAAATCAAGCAATACGGCTGTACCGTTATCTTCTAAGAGTATCTTGTTACCTCCTATACTATCCACTCCATCGTAGAAGGTCAGAAAAACGCTCATAGCACTTAAGGCCCCTTTTCTACGAGGATAATTATACCAGAACCATTAGGTCCGCGTAGAGGATTTTCGCAAACCGCTGTCGAAAAACCTTCTAAAAAACCGTTTAAACCATTTCAAAAAAGGAGGCGGGTCCATGTCCAATATTCTACGTACAGCCGCTGAACTCATGGCTTTAGCCGCCCGTACGGCCCCCAAGGCGGCGGGCAAAGATTTCGTTGTCCTAGAGATACTAGAAGGTAAAGATCTGGATAAACTAGCCGATGCCATGGTAGAGTACGGTCGCCAAACAGGCCGCAAAAACTTTGACCGGGACGGTGACAACGTACGGCGCTCTGCAGCCGTCCTCCTTATAGGACTAAAAAATGCCCAAAAGGCCAGCCTTGACTGTGGAGCCTGCGGAGCCTCACGCTGCGCCGAACTTGATGAACTTAAAGAAGGACCTGAGTTTGCAGGCCCATTATGTGCATGGCGGCTTTTAGACTTAGGTATAGCCATAGGTTCGGCCGTTAAAACGGCCAGCATCTTAAATGTAGACAACCGCATCATGTACCGTATAGGAGTTGTAGCACGGCGCCTGAAATTGATAGATGCGGAAGTAGCTGTAGGTATTCCCCTCTCGGCCACCGGCAAAAATATCTATTTCGATCGCCCTAGTTAAAAGAGGTCCCTCCTTCAAGGGACCTCTTTTAATTGCAGTACGCTTAAGTAACTGGCACCGGGCGAAAGGCGACATGGTCACCGGACACCAAATGAAATTCAATCCCCCAATGAGAACCTTCTAGGGCCTTCCGCCGGTCCGGTCCGTGAAGATGAGCGTAATAGCACCGGCTTACACCGTACTTTAGCATAATCTCTACGAAACCGGTCATTCCCCCGGAAAGGGCCGGCGGGAAATGGAGCATTACAACGATAGGCTCCCCCTGCCGGCGAATACGGAGCAACTCCGTTAGAGCACGCTCCAACCTTATAAGCTCGCGGCGATAAACCCTTTCATCGGTCTCATGGTTAAATAGAGGGTGCTCCGGAACTAGCCAGCCCCGGGTCCCGCAAATAGCCATGCCCTCTACCACTTCTGGTTTAAGAAGGGAGAACTCCTCGTCAAGGATAGCGGCCCGCATTTTTTTCTCTGTCTGCCACCAATAATCGTGATTACCCTTAAGCAGCCTCTTTCGTCCGGGCAGGCTCTTTATTAATCTTAAATGAGGCAAAGCCTCTTCCAGTTTCATAGCCCAACTGAGATCGCCGAGCAAGTACACGGTGTCTTCCGGCCCAACCCGTTTTTCCCATTCTTCTACAATCCTCTGCTCGTGATCTTCCCATTCCGGTCCAAAAATGGACATATCCTTCCCTAGGTGAAGGTCTCCAAGGGCGTAAAGAGCCATCTTTGTTTCTCGCCCTTTCGGTCTCCTTGCCTTTTACTACATCGAGGTTAGCTGTTTTACAATGGCGTCTGCCATCTCCTGAGTGCTTGCGTTTCCACCTAGATCGTAGGTAAGGTACCGCCCATCCTGTAAAACTTGAACGATAGCTTGGCGTATGCGCTCGGCTGCTTCTTTTTCCCCTAGATATTCCAGCATCATTACACCGGAAAGAATAGTGGCCAGGGGGTTGACCTTGTTTTGACCTGCGTACTTGGGAGCGCTACCGTGGATGGGCTCAAACACCGCCACATCCTCCCCTAAGTTAGCCCCCGGAGCCACGCCCAGGCCGCCAACAAGTCCGGCACAGAGATCCGAAAGTATATCTCCGTAAAGGTTGGGAAGCACCAGCACATCGTACTGTTCGGGTTTCTGTACAAGCTGTAAAGCTAAGTTATCAATAATACGGTCGTCAGCTTCTATTTCCGGATACTCCTGGGCTATTTCATAAAAACAGCGGAGGAAAAGCCCGTCTGTAAGTTTCATTATATTCGCCTTATGCCCGGCCGTAACCCGGCGGCGCCCGTTCTTCCGGGCATATTCGAAGGCAGCTCTAGCTATTCTTTGCGAACCCTTGCGAGTTATAATTTTTATGCTTTCCGCAGCATCCTCGCCTACCATATGTTCTATGCCCGCGTAAAGATCCTCCGTGTTTTCGCGGAATATTACCAGGTCCACTCCTTGGTACCTGGAAGGGACGTTGGGCCAATTACGAAAAGGACGGACGTTGGCATAGAGTTCAAGCTCCTGGCGCAAGGCTACGTTTACACTTCGGAAACCCGTGCCCACCGGTGTAGTAATAGGACCTTTCAGGGCTACTTTGTTACGTCGTATAGATTCAATTACCTCCTGAGGCAATACCTCTCCACACTTTTTAAGGGCCGTCTCTCCGGCTTCTACTACTTCCCACTCTAAGTTTACGCCGCTTGCCTCCAGTACCCGCCGAGCCGCAGAAACAACCTCCGGCCCAATCCCATCTCCCGGGATCAGAGTCACCTTGTGCTGCAAAACTAAGCCACCCCCATCTGTATGCGAATTTACCTCCCCTAATTATACGTGATCCCGTCCCCACTGCCTAGCCCCAGCCAGTCCGGTTGCCCAACCCTTGCCACCTTTTCTCCCTAAGAAGTAAAATAGACTGGGAGGAAAAAAATCATGTTCGTCGGCCTGGATATGGGAGGCACCCACACTGATGCCGTGCTCGTATCTCCGCAAGATGGTGTATTGCGTTACGTAAAAAAGCCGACCCGTCACGACTTTTTAGCTTCCATAGAAGAGGCTTTAGAAGAGCTGTTAGACGGCATCCATACTTCGGGGATAGATAGGGTAAACTTAAGTACTACAGTATGCACCAATGCCATTGTCGAAGGTAAAACGGAGCCCGTAGGTTTGATAATAGTACCAGGTCCAGGGCTTAATCCGTCCTTTTTGCAATGCGGCCAGCTTAATTTTATTATCCAAGGTAGCATAGATCACCGAGGACGTGAAACCTCCCCATTAAACGAGCAAGAATTAAACTGGGTTAAACAACAGCTCAGGGCTACGGGTTTACGTTCACTGGCTGTTGTTGGTAAATTTTCCACCCGTAACCCCACTCATGAGCTACGTATAGCCCGTTTCTTGGAAGGAGATTATGATTTCGTCACCTTAGGACATCGCCTGTCTGGACGGCTAGGCTTCCCGAGGCGCGTCTACACCGCTTATTTAAACAGCGCTGTTTGGCGCGTCTTTAGCCGGTTTGCTGATGCTGTACAAGCCTATCTGGCCAAGAAAGGTTTAGTCACAGAGCCTTTTATACTTAAAGCCGACGGAGGTACGCTGGCCCTCTCCGTAGCTAAAAATGTCCCCGTAGAAACTATTCTTTCCGGCCCGGCAGCCAGTATAATGGGAGCGCTCGCCCTGCTTCCTACTGAAGAAGATGCCGTGATATTAGACATAGGAGGCACTACCACAGATATATCCTTCTGTATGGAAGGCTTACCTTTACTGGAGCCCCAGGGCATCAAAATAGGCCCACACCTCACCCTGGTTCGCTCCCTCCTGGCCTATTCTGTAGGTTTGGGGGGCGACAGCTGCATTCAAGTGAAGGAAGGGCAGTTGTATATAGGTCCGGAACGATTAGGCCCTCCGGCTTGTCTAGGAGGACCTGCACCTACACCCACGGATGCCCTAGTAGTTCTGGGTCTTCTTCACCTTGGGAATGCTGAACTATCGCGTAAGGCCTTAAAGAGTGTAGCCAATAGCCTTAACCTATCCATAGATTCTGCTGCAGAAGCTGTACTAAGCGAATTCACAAAACGAATAGCTCAGGTAGTAGGCGACCTTGTTCACCAGCTTAACCAAAAGCCTGTCTACACACTAAGGGAAATTTTAATGGGGCGCAAACTACAGCCTGCCAAGGCCATAGTGGTCGGGACACCTGCACGCTTCTTTAAGCCTTTTCTGTCTAAAGCATTAGGGATTTCAGTAGAAGTTCCTGAGCTTGCCGGAGTAGCCAATGCTATAGGTGCGGCCTTAAGCCGTCCGACAGCCAGCCTCACCGTCTTTGCTGATACTCAACAACGTAGAGTTCTTATCCCCGAGATAGGGTGGGAGGAAAGTATTCCTGCGCACTTTACCGTAGAGAAGGCAAAGGTCCTGGCCTTTCAGTTTTTAAGAAGGCGGCTTAAGGAGATAGGCTACACGGAGCCGGAGCCTGAACTCGAAGTGATAGAGGAGCAAGTCTTCAATGTGGTAAGGGGGTTTAATACCGTGGGCAAAAATATACGGCTTAAAGTTCAAAATAAACCATTACCGATGAGCCTGGTGGGCTCCCTTACCACAGACCTTAAAGGACCTAGTCCAGTCTAACATACACCCAAAGCAAGCGCATTAAAAAGGCCTCCTAAGGAGGAATAAACACGATGCTTAAAGCTCCCCGCCGCGTTGGTCTAGTATTTTTCCCGGCCTATGATTGGGCCATCTCTCCTACCCATCCAGAGCGCGAGGAGCGCCTTCTTTACACCCAAGATCAGATATGGGAAGAGGGTATATTGGACATTGAAGGTATCGTGGAATACCGCCCCCAGCTAGCCAGCCCTCGGGATGTGGAACGCGTGCATATCTGCGTGCCCGATTTAGAAAGCCGTGTAACCCAATCGGACCTCATTGCCGCCGGCGGGGCCATGACTGCTGCCGAAGCCGTCCTCCAGGGGGAGGTAGAGCGGGCCTTTGCGATAATCAGGCCTCCCGGCCACCACGCTCACCGTATCGTATATGCTAACAGGGGCTTCTGTAACATAAACAATGAAGCCATAATGATAGAATACATCCGCCAAAAATACGGTCCTAAAAAAGTAGCCATAGTGGATACCGACTGCCACCACGGCGACGGAACTCAAGATATTTACTGGCATTACAGGGACACCTTGTTCATATCCCTCCATCAGGACGGGCGCACCCTCTACCCCGGTACAGGTTTCTTAAATGAATTTGGCGGCCCTAACGCCTGCGGGTATACCTTGAATATCCCCTTGCCGCCCGAAACAGGTGAAGAAGGTTTCCTTTACGTTATCGAAAATCTAGTCCTTCCCGTCCTAGAAGAATTCAAGCCCGACCTCATTATAAATTCTGCCGGGCAGGATAATCATTACACCGATCCCATTACAAATATGCGTTTTTCAGCCCAGGGTTACGCGCGGCTGAACGAACTCTTAAAACCGGATATTGCCGTCTTGGAAGGGGGCTACTCTATAGAGGGGGCGCTGCCTTACGTTAATGTAGGTATAATACTGGCTCTAGCAGGGTTGGATTATTCTTACGTGCGTGAACCCGATTATAGCTCCGTCCGGGTTTCCCAGCCGAAGGAAATCAGCGAATATATTGCCCGCCTTTGTAAAGAGACCTACGCAGCCTGGCGAAACCGCGAAGACATCCGGGCGAGACTTGTACGAGGAAAAAAAGAAGTTACGCGGCAGCGCCACATCTACTATGATACGGTAGGCTTGTTAGAGTTTCAGAAAGAAACAACTTTAGTATGTGACGAATGCCCAGGTCTCACCTTTATAGATTCCTATTCCGACCGCGGGGAGCACATTTTGGCCGTCTTTCTCCCCCGCAAAACCTGCAAGCGCTGCAGGGAGGAAGGAGAAAATCTTTACAGGCGGGCTGATATTAAGAAATACACCGCCATCTTTTTACAGGACCGGGAGAACGATACCCTCCTCAGAAGATAAAAACTCCCTCTACTTGCTACAAGTAAAAGGTTTGGCTAAATAGCGTGTCCCTCCTAAAAGGCTCCGCGTATAAGTTCCAAATTGACGACATCCCCCCGGCCGTTCAACCATACTCCTACTACATCGAAACGGCAAGGACGCCCGAACAACTTCCTTTCCTTAAGATAGAAACTGGCTACACGCCGCAGACGTTCCTGTTTACGCATATCAACAGATTCTTGAGGAAATCCAAAGGCGGAGGAAGAGCGGGCCTTCACCTCTACGAATACAATCTCCCCGCCTTCCTCAGCCACAATATCTATCTCACCCAAGGGGCAGCGGAAATTTCGCTCCCTAACGTAATATCCCTGTGCTTTAAGAAAAGTGGCCGCTATCTCCTCACCCTCCCAGCCTTTTCGCCGCCTTGCGCATCTCAATAAGATTACCCCCTAATGAAAGAAGGCTGCCGCGCTACTAAACGCGTAATTAGTGAGTGGTGTGGGGTATATGCCGAAAAGGAATAGTACCGCCAAGGAACAGGCTAAGGCTATCTGAACCCCTAACGGTACCTCAATAGCCGGCCTTCCTGGGGGAGGATCTCCCAAGTACATTACTTTAACCACCTGCAGGTAGTAATATACCGATACCATGCTCATCAGTACAGCTAAAATAGCTAACCAGATATAACCCTGGTCGATTACGGCCATGAACAAATAAAATTTACTAACAAACCCGGCCAGGGGGGGTATCCCGGCCAGGGATAAAAGTGAGAAAAGCATAACCGCCGCAAGAAGGGGCGAACGTCGAGCCAGCCCGGCATAATCCTGGATCTCGTCACTTTTGTCCGCATTATAGAAGACGGTCGCCACCATAAAGGCGCCCATATTGGCGAAAACATATAACATTGAATGATATAATATCGCTCCTACGCCCAGGGTAGAAAAAGCGACTATCCCTAGCAAAAGGTAGCCCGCTTGGGAAATACTAGAATACGCCAAAAGCCTCTTTATATTCTTCTGCGGTATGGCTACCAAATTTCCGACCACTACGCTTAAGATGGTTAGAGCTACTATAACCTCTGCCCAGAGGGGATGGCTATCACCCAACGCCACGAAGAACACCCTCAAAAATGCGGCAAAGGCTGCGGCCTTGGAAGCTACAGAAAGGAAGGCTGTAACCGGGGTGGGTGCACCTTCATACACATCCGGCGCCCACATATGGAAGGGTACGGCAGCCATTTTAAAGGCGAAGCCACCCAACAAGAAAATCATCCCTACTACCATAAGGGGTGTGACGCCACCACTATTTACTACTAAACTTATGTCCTTGATAAGGGTACTGCCCGTGCTCCCGTAAAGGAGACTTAGCCCGTACAGTAGAATCGCTGAGGATAGGGCCCCGAGTATTATATATTTAATACCGGCTTCGGCCGATTTCATATCCCCTCTACGGTAGGTTGCCAAAATGCAAAAGCTTATGGTCATAAGCTCTAGACCCAGATACAGGGTAATAAGTTCGCCCGCCGAGGCCAAAATCATCATGCCCAGCGTGGACAATATGATCAAAGCGTAATATTCTCCTTCTCCGTTGCCCAGCCGACCAATATATTCAAACGATGATACACAGGTAAGAATAGCTGCAAACAGAAACAAAAGCTTAAAATAGGTCCCGAAGGGATCAATGATATACCCTTCCCAGACCACACCTTGGGCTTCCCGTAAGGCAAAGGCTAAAGCAGCTATGCCCACTAACCCCAGCGCGGCCAGATATCCAAGACCACGTTTTTGCCCTTTAGGTACCAAAAGTCCCAAAACTAGGAGCCCAAGCCCTAAGAAGGCCGTCAGAAGTTCCACACTCAAAAGTTCCCAGACAGGCATCAGAAGATCCCTCCTACGGTCCCGGCGGCCTCGATCTTAGCTACTAGGGGAGCCACACCGCTATATATTAGGTCTCCCATGAGCGACGGGAAAAGACCAAACAGTATAAGAGTAGCACATAACACCACAATGGGCACCATCTCAACTCCACGGGCATCCTCCAAATGGTCCCAGGCTTCCTTCCTGGGCCCAAAGAAAGTCCGCTGTACCACCCGGAGGACATAGGTGGCCGTAATAACTATTCCTAAGATAGCCAGTATAGCCAAGGTCCGGTAGGTCAAAAGTCCTCCAAAAAGTCCCTGTTCTCTGGTAAAGGCCCCAAGGAAAATCAGAAATTCGGCCACAAAGTTATGCAGACCTGGTAATCCCAAGGAAGCCAAACCCCCAATTAAGAACCCCGCCGCCACCCGGGGCATCTGATGGGCCAGCCCGCCAAAGCGCGCAATCTCCCTGGTATGCGCCTTATGGTATATATTTCCCACTAAGGCAAAGAAGAGGGCCGTCATAATGCCGTGGGCAAACATCTGGGTTACAGCTCCGCTTAGGCTTAAAGTATTAAGTGCGGCTATACCTAAGAGGACGTAACCCATGTGGCTGACACTGCTGTAGCCAATGACAAACTTAAGATCCCGTTGGACCATGGCTATCATGGCACCGTAGACCACATTAACTATACAAAGCACAGCGATCAAGGGAGCCCAGAATTTAGCCCCTTCCGGAAGGAAGAAAACCCCTACCCGTATCAAGCCGTAGGCACCCAGCTTCATAAGTACACCTGCGTGTAGCATACTTACCGCAGTAGGCGCCGCTACGTGACCGTCTGGAGACCACAAGTGCAGGGGCCAGATGGGTACCAGTACACCAAAGCCTATGAGGAAAAGGAAGAACACAAACTTCTGGAAAGCTATATCGTACTGTACAGTGGCTAAGGTCTGTATATCAAAGGTAAGGTATCCGAGTTGGCGGGCAGCGTAAAGGTAGAGGGCGATTATCCCGATTAGCGCGAAGGCACTACCTACTAAGAGGTAAAGGGTTAGTTTCATAGCTGCGTACTCTTTCCTTGTACTACCCCATATACCGATGAGGAGGTACATGGGAATGACGGCCACCTCAAAGAAGAGATAGAAAAAGAAGAGATCCCGGGAGATGAATACCCCGAACACTCCCGTCACAAGCATGAGCAGGAAAAGGAAGAACTCTTTTACCCTGTGGGTCATATCCCAGGAGGCGAATACCCCGGTAAAAATCACCAGGGCGGTAAGTAAAACCATCGGAAGACTTATCCCGTCCACTCCTACAGAGTAATTAACGCCTAAGGCAGGTATCCAGGATCTGTCCTCCAAAAACTGTAGGCCGCCGGCTGCCTGATCATAAGCTACATAAACATAGATAGAAAGTACTAAAGATATAAAGGTGGCTACTGCTGCCGTAATCTTTATGGTAAGCTGCTCCCTTTCGGGTATAAAGAGTATGAGTATAATCCCTATTACAGGAGCAAGGAGTATAGCTGTCAAAAGCGGAAAGCTCATCTTATCCCTCCTATCACCGGAGTTGCTACCCAGAGGACGAACACTACTACCGCGGCGAAAAATACTAGGGCGTAAACGGGGAGGCTTCCGGAGTGCAGGTAGCGCAACCTATAACCCGACCAGCGCACCGTATCCCCTACCCCATCAAAAATTCCATCCACTACATGGCGGTCATGCCAGTGGAAGGCTTCGGCCAATCCCAGCACCACACGCCGGAAGAACCAGAGATATGCCTCGTCTATATAGTACTTGTTATAAAGCACGGTATGGATACTCCGCCACCTCTGGGCCAAGGCTTCCGCAGAAATAACTTCTTTGCCGTAGATAAGCCAGGCAAGGTAAATCCCCAGAATAGCCACTAAAGTAGATGTTACCATTACGAAATAATTGGGTTCTAAGTGATGGGGTTCTCCGAAGTAAACCCATGAACTAAAACCGTGGGGCACAAAGGGAGCCCCTATGAAGCCGGCTACCACAGTTAATGTAGCTAAGATAATAAGCGGCACGGTCATACATTTAGGAGATTCGTGACCATGGAGACCAGCCCGGCGCCTGCCAAAAAAGGCTACAAATATGAGCCTGAACATGTAGAACGACGTTAAGAAAGCCACTACCGTACCCAGGATATAAAGACCTGTATATCCGTTGGAGTAAGCAGCTAGGAGTATCTCATCCTTGCTCCAAAAGCCGGCTAAGGGCGGAATGCCTGCCAAGGCCAGGGCACCCAAGACAAAGGTTGCTGTAGTAACTTTCATGTCTTTGGCCAATCCACCCATGCGGAAGATATCCTGCTCGTGTAGCGCGTGTATGACACTGCCCGCTCCCAGGAAAAGCAAGGCTTTAAAAATAGCGTGGGTAGTAAGATGGAACATTCCAGCCGTCATGCTTCCTACACCCATAGCCATTATCATGTAACCCAACTGGCTCATGGTGGAGTAAGCCAGAATACGCTTGATATCCCGCTGCGTTAACGCTATGGTAGCAGCAAAAAGGGCTGTAAACCCGCCCACATAAGCCACAAGCAAAGAGACTTCAGGTATGCTGGCGAACAATACAAAGGCTCTCGCCAAGAGGTAGACACCTGCTGCCACCATGGTAGCCGCATGAATCAAAGCGCTGACGGGCGTAGGCCCTTCCATGGCATCAGGCAGCCACACATGTAAGGGGAACTGGGCCGACTTCCCTATGGGTCCTGCAAAAATCAGTGTAGCGGCCACGGCCAAAAGGCCCATATGGGGAGCATGCGGAAGGGCTTCAGCAAGCTCCCGGAAGTTAAAGGTCTTAAACATAAGGAAGAGGTAAAAGAAACCCAGCATGAACCCGAAATCGGCCACCCTATTGACCACAAAGGCCTTAAGGCTGGCACGCGCTGCTTCGGGTTTGTGAAAATAAAAGCCTATGAGAAGGTAGGAACACAACCCCACCAGTTCCCAGAAGAAAAACATCATAAAGAAGTTATTCGCTAAAACTAAGCCCAGCATCGATGCGCTGAAAAGAGATAAATATCCAAAGAACACGCTAAAACCTGGGTCACCGTGCATATAACCTACGGAATAAATCTCAACCAGCAGGGCTACTAGGGTAACCACCAATAGCATAACTGCCGAGAGGGGATCTACTAAAACTCCGGCCTCGATTTTAAGAACCCAATCTTTAGCTCCCGGAAGGGCTAACCAACTCAGGGCATATTCTACAGGCTTTTCCATGGTCACACCTGAGGTTAATGTCTCCCATAGAATACCAAGGGATAGCACAAAGGATGCTGCTATAGCTCCTATACCCACCAGGGCGCTAAGGGTTCTAAGCCTGCGGGTAATAAAAGCTATCACTGGAAAAGCAAGGGCCGGAAAAAGAGGTACCAGCCAAGCATATCGGATCATGACCTCTTCCACCTACCTCACTTATTTCGACAAGCATAGTTAATTACCATTTAAGCCAGTCGGCCTCATCTACGCTAGTATTAAGCCTTTGCCTGTACAAGTTAATAACAATAGCCAGCCCTACTGCTACCTCTACCGCTGCCACAACAATAACAAAGATGGCAAAAACTAATCCTACCACTTTATCCGGATTTAAGAAACGGTTGAAAGCCGCCAGGTTAATATTTACCGCATTAAGCATAAGCTCGATCCCCATCAACACAGCTATCGCATTCTTTTTGGCCAAGGCACCGAAAAGGCCGATAACAAACAAGACTCCGCCAAGCATCAAATAATGATTTAAAGTAATCACTTGTCCTCCTTCACCTCTCTGGCGATCAATATAGCCCCCACTATCCCTACTAGCAACAAAATAGCTGCTACCTCGAAGGGAACTACAAAGGGCCCCAGGAAGGCTTCAGCCAAAGCCCCTACGGTATCCACCGGCCAGGAACCAAGGGGTAGGCTGGCCGGGGTGCGAGCCAAGGCTAAAATTATCAAAACGCACAGAGCTAAAGACACAACCCCAGCCGCTAAACTAAATGCGTTAAAAAGGTTGCTTTGCCTAATATTTCCGCGCCTTGTAAGCATCACACCGAAGATTAACAAAACAGAGACTGCTCCCACATAAACTAGAATCTGCACTGCAGCCAAAAACTCCGCCTCCAGCAGTATATAAATGCCTGCTACTCCGACAAAACTTAAAACCAGATAAAGCGCGCTGTGTACGATATTACGAAGTAAAACAACGGCTAAGGCCGAGGCCACCACCAGAACGAACAATATCCAGAAGGCCACTAAGGTCAAGGTACTACCCATATTCCCCCACTCCTTTTTCCACCTCCAAAGACCTTAAGATACGCCAGCTTCCTTAACACTAGAAGGTTCCCCACTCGCCCCTTCCCCTTCTAAGGCAACCTCCTCCGCCAGCACATGAATAGTGTCCTCAAAATTATAGCAGGCTAGTTCAAAATCCGGACGAAAGCGCAACGCTCCGCTCGGGCAGCTTTCGACACACAGGCCGCAAAAAAGACACTGGCAGAGCTTCATGGTGTACTTAGTCAGGCGGCGCTTTTTCTCCGCCCGCTGGCTTTCTATAGATATCACATTATTGGGACAAGCATCGGCGCATACTCCACAAGCCGTGCACTTTTCTTTTTCCAAAACAAAGGAACCGTGTGAACGGGGCGGAAGCTTAGGGCGCCATTCTGGATACTGTTCGGTAATGGCCTTACCGAAGCCTAAGCGCCATGTTATACTTAAACCCTTAAGGAGCCCCTGCCCGAACAATTTTACCACCCGCCTGTCATCAAGGCCTGGTATACTTTGATACCTATACCAGTGCCCAAGATATTAACTAAAGAAAGTGGTAGTAGAAATTTCCAGTTAAACTGCAGGAGATGATCTATCCGGATGCGTGGGAAAGTCCATCTTACCCACATAAAAAGGAGGATCATTATATAAACCTTAATGATAAACCACAACCACGGAGGCAACCAGGGCCCTTGCCACCCACCTAAGAAAAGCGTCACTGCCAAAGCCGAGACGCTGAGAAGATTGGTATACTCTGACAGGTAGAAGAGGGCGTAACGCATAGCGGTAAATTCAGTGAAGGGGCCCGCTATGATCTCTTGCTCCCCTTCCACCAGATCAAAAGGTCCACGGTTTACTTCCGCTGTTGCAGCTATAAAGTAGATAAGAAACGCTACCGGTTGCAATAAGATGAACCAAATTTCCTTCTGGGCCGCTACAATATCCGAGGTTTTTAAGGAGCCAACAAGCATGACTACTCCTAAGATAGAGAACACCAGAGGTATCTCGTAACTTACCATCTGGGCTACCGTTCTCATGGCCCCCAAAAGAGAATATTTATTGTTTCCCGCCCAGCCACCCATGAGTATGGCTATAGTTGTAGTAGAAGCCACGGCAAGAAAGTAAAACACTCCTATATTCAGGTCGGCAGCGATCATACCCGGACCAAAAGGAATAATAGCGTAGACCATTATAGCCGGAATAAAAATGACTATAGGTGCCACAAGGAATACCCACTTGTCCGCTTCCCGGGGAATTATATCTTCTTTGCATAACAGCTTAATGGCGTCTGCCACAGACTGAAATATACCGCGAGGACCAACACGGTTAGGCCCGAGGCGCTGCTGCATATAAGCGCTGATTTTTCGCTCCAAATAGATTAGATAAATGGCATTAAGAAAGACAAAAGCTAAAACCCCCAGTAGATATACGAGTGCCCTTATGGTAGTTACCGCCCACAGGGGTAATCCCCAACTTGAAAGAAGAGCATCCAGCATATTCTTTCAACCTCCATCCCGTCTCAGGCACTGCGGCCTACCTATCCACTTCACCTAGAACTATATCTATAGAAGCCAGCGTAGCTACAGCGTCCTGGATGGTGCCTCCTTTGGCCATGACAGGGAAAGCCCCTAAATTTACAAAAGACGGGCTATGGATGTGGATTCTATAGGGCTTGGACGAACCATCACTTACTACGTAAAATCCCAAGATACCTTTAGCCCCTTCAATCTGGTGATAAACTTCTCCCTGCGGAGGTTTTATAACCCTGGGAACTTTGGCCATAATAGGACCCTCTGGCAGATCCCTTAGGGCCTGCTCAATTATCCTCGCGCTCTGCTCTATCTCCAGCACCCGGATAACAAAACGGTCGTAGGTATCGCCATTATGGCGGACAGGGACTTCAAAATCGAAGCGATCATAAATCCCGTAGGGCTTTACTTTGCGCAAATCGAAGGGCAGCCCGCAAGCCCTCAAATTGGGTCCTGTAATGCCGTAAGCCAGAGCCGTTTCAAGATCTATCCGGCCCACCCCCTGGCAGCGGGCCTTAAAGATTTCATTATTAGTAATCAGACCATTAAATTCCTCTAGTCCTCGGGGAAGTTCAGCTAGAAAACTCTTTAAGGCCGGTACAAACTCGGGCGGTATATCTGCAGCCACCCCTCCAATGCGCATATAACTTAAAGTCAGACGGGAGCCGCACACCATTTCAAAGAGGTCCAAAATCCGCTCACGATCACGGAAAGGTATAAACCATGCAGTCCAACCCGAAAGGTCCAAAGCCATGGAGGCTAACATAACATAGTGACTGGCTATACGGGAAAGCTCTGCCATGATAATCCGTAAATATTCTGCTCGTTCCGGCACCTCAATCCCCATCAACTTCTCCACGGCCTGGACGTAACCTAAATTATTCAGCATGGCGGCCAGATAATCCAACCGGTCGGTATAGGGGATGAATTGAGTATAGGTTCTGTCTTCAGCCAACTTCTCGATACCCCGGTGGAGATACCCTATGACGTTTTCTACTCCCACCACCTTTTCCCCATCCAGAGTAAGAACCGCGCGGTAGACACCGTGAGTGCTGGGGTGCTGGGGGCCCATATTAAGCGTTATTTCCTCTGTAACCAGCGAAGTATTAGGCTTCATTAACTCTCCCCCCTTTCTGCTCTACCCTGACAGAACCCCTCTGTTTGGGGATAGCTGCGGCCGTCCCCTCCATTCCGATCCCAACCGGCTTCCTTGGGTAAGGTAAAATCCTTACGCAAGGGATGTCCCTCAAAATCATCCGGGCAAAGGATACGCTTTAAATTGGGGTGCCCTTCAAAAATGATCCCCAGAAGATCAAAAGCCTCCCTCTCCTGAACTTCCGCCGCGGGCCACAGGCTGACCAGCGAGGGCGCACGCGGTTCGCTACGCGGGAGCTTCACCTTAACCCTAGTTTCCCGAGCGCTTGGCACGGACATCAAATGGTATACCAAAATTATCGCCTCTTCTGCCGGCACATCTACTCCTGTAAGGTCAGCTAAAAAGTTAAACCCGTAATCTTCCTTCAGAACCTGCATAACTTCTACCAATCGTCCTACCGGTACCCAAAGGGTACTCATATCGATACCTTCCGTAACTTCTACGCCGGGGAAACGCTCCTTCAACTTTTCTAAATCCTTTACATTAAGTCCTTCTCTCATCTTGGCTTCACCAGCGCTAGTTTAGGATTTTTTACTTTATCCCTTAGTTTTAGTAGCCCGTAGATTAAAGCTTCCGGCCGCGGAGGACATCCTGGAACGTAAACATCTACGGGAACGATAGTATCCACTCCAGGGACTACATTATAAGAGTCAACAAAAGGCCCTCCGCTGATGGCACAGCTACCCATAGCCAAAACCCACTTAGGCGCCGGCATCTGGTCGTACAAGCGTCTTACTAACGGAGCCATTTTCTTAGTCACCGTTCCGGCCACGATCATGAGATCGGCATGCCGCGGTGAAGGACGGAATACTTCATATCCAAATCTTGCAATGTCGTAACGGGCTGAACCTGCAGCCATCATCTCAATGGCGCAGCAGGCCAAGCCGAAGGTAAGGGGCCAAAAGGAGTGTGCCCGGCAATAATTTAAGAGCTTTTCTACTGAAGCAAAAATAATATTCTGGGGAACTTCCGGCTCCTGGGGCTTAAGCCTTATTACAGCCACTCTAAGCCCCCCTCCTTCCAAGCGTACCATAAGCCAAGGATCAGAATCCCTATAAAAATAAGCATTTCTATGAAAGCGAACAATCCCAAGACCTGAAATTTAACAGCCCAAGGATAAAGAAAAATGGTTTCTACGTCAAAAAGTAAGAAGATCAGGGCGTAGAGAAAATACCCGATTCTAAACTGAACCCAGGTCGGTCCTTGGGTTTTAAGCCCGCATTCATAGGTTTCTCTCTGGTCACCAACCTGCGGCCGTTTGGGGCGCAACAGCCAGTTTACGGCCAACGCTGCCCAGGCCACAACCGCTGCTCCCACAAGGAAAACAACAACGGTCAAGTACTGGTATAGTATTTTTGAACACCTCCCCAAGCCGGATAGAAATAAGACCGTATTATGTATTCGCTATTTCCGGGTAAATTCCTTCTTCTTAACTACCAGTCCAATTTGAAACTTTTCCGATGAATAGGTGTGGGGCCGTAAGCAGCTAAGGCAGCCCGATGTTCCATAGTAGGATAACCCTTATGCCTCCCAAACCCGTAGCCCGGAAAAACCCTGTCATAACTCTCCATCAGTTTATCCCTGGCCACTTTAGCCAAAATGGCAGCCGCAGCTATGGAGGCGCTTAAAGCGTCTCCTTTGATAAGAGGCGTCTGGGCTATCCGTATGCCCGGGAGGGTAAAAGCATCTACTAAAATATGTTCGGGCTCCAGCTTTAAAGCAGCCACTGCTCGCTGCATAGCCAAACGAGACGCCACCGCAATGTTCAAGCAATCTATTTCTATCACCGAAGCCCAGCCTATAGCCCAGGCAAGGCTTTTCGCTTTAATCTCCGCTGCTAAGACTTCTCGCTCCCGCGGTGAAAGCTTCTTGGAGTCCTTAAGCCCAGGCAAAAATAAACCCGGGGGTAATATCACGGCGCCTGCGGCCACCGGACCCGCTAAGGGCCCGCGGCCTGCTTCATCCACGCCGGCTATGTACCTTATACCCCGGGCTACCAATCTTTGTTCCCACAGATAGAGCTCCTCTCCCAACGGTACCCACCTTACTCTAGAGTACCATCAGTCAGCCCGTGTTTCAAGGCGTAAATCGCTGCCTGCGTACGGTCCTGTACTCCAATTTTACGAAAGATGCGGGTCAGATGGTTCTTAACAGTTTTTTCACTAATGAACAAGCGTTTAGCTATATCTTTATTGGATTCCCCCCTCACCACGCAGGCTAAAATTTCCCGTTCCCTCCGGGTAAGGGTTGTTTCCGGGGTTGTCCGGCCTGCCTGGGAAACTTCCGTAAGGAGACGTACCATCTTCCTGGTCACTCCTGGATGAATGACGGGTACTCCTTGAGCCACCTGCAATACGGCCTCGATCAATCCCTCTGCACTTATGTCTTTGAGTAGGTACCCCGCCACACCGGCTCTAAAAAGTTCCATTATGTACTCTTCTTCTTCGTGAATGGTAAGGACTATAATTTCCGCCTGGGGCACCTCGCGGCGTATAACTTTAGCAGCCTCCAGTCCGTTCAGCACAGGTAGATTTATATCCATCAGGATGATGCGGGGCCTAAGCTCCCTGGCCAGTTCTATAACCGCACGGCCATCTGTAGCCTCACCAACAATTACTATGCGAGGCTCCAAAGAAAGAATCTTCCTTATCCCTTCCCGCATCAAAGGGTGATCATCTGCAATCAAAACCGTTATTTTTTCCTTCACCGGAGCCCTCACCGCCTCTCTTCACAAAACAAACTATACCTAAGGCGGCCACTCCAAGGTAAACCTTCCTAGTTTCCCCTGCCGGAATTCCCGGAGGAGAAGCTGTGCTGCTTTTACACGGTCCACCTCTCCTCCGGGCTTTAAAAAACCGCGTTCTCTTCCCAGGCTATCTAGAATCTCTTCAAAACCCTCTTGCCTCCGCCAGCCCTGCTCTTGTAAAACATAAATTAACTCTTCTGCTACCTTCTCCGGAGGAGCTTCCCGGCCGGGGATGCAGCCTAATGCATAAAGGAGGAGAGTTATTCTTTCGTGTTTTTGGGAAATACCCAGGATCCCGGGGGTATCCAAAACCTCCCACTCTTGAAACTTTCGTACCCACTGGGGACCCCGGGTGATACCGGGCCGGTCCCCTGTCCTCGCCACTGCTCGACCTACGAGACGGTTCAGCAGAGAAGATTTACCTACGTTAGGAATACCTACTACCATTACCCTTAGAGGTGAGTGTAAAATGCCCCGCCGGCTGAGTTTCTCCTTTTTATCGTTCGCTAACTTCTGTAAAAGTTGCCTCAGTCCGGGCAAACCCTCTCCTGTTTGAGAATTCATATCTACCGCTAACTGTCCCTGCGCCCTATAATAATCCAGCCAGCGCCTGGTAGCCAGGGGATTGGCAAGATCTGCTTTGTTCAAGACCAGTATGGCTTCCTTCGCTTTAAGCACGCTTGCCAGCTCAGAGGGCCGGCTGGAGGCAGGTAAACGGGCCTCCACTACTTCCAAGACTACGTCTACTATTTTCAAGTAACGCTTAATATCGAAGGACGTAAGCATCTTTACTTAATAAACCCCAAACGATTTAAAGGCCAGTAAATCAATACAGCCTTACCGATAATAAGCCTTCTTTCCAAAGGCCCCCAAACCCGGCTGTCCGCACTTATGTTACGGTTGTCGCCCATCATAAAATAAGTGTTGGGGGGCAGCTTGATGGGGCCAAAATCGTTGTATACCACCCCTGGAGGGACATAACTTTCCTCCAGTGCTTGCCCGTTAACATAAATCTTATTTTGTTTAGCTTCGATAGTGTCACCGCCCACGGCAATAACCCTCTTCACATAATCCCGGCTAGGATCCAACGGATAGCGGAAAACCAGTACATCTCCCCTCTGAGGTTCGCCAAAGCGATAGGCGAGGCGGTTGACCAGAATCCGGTCTCCTGGATAAAGGGTCGGCTCCATGGACCGGGAAGGAATATAAAAGGGAGTTATTAAAAACATCCTGATTATAAAGGCTAATATAGCAGCCGTTATGAGGGCCTGTAGAACTTCAGTTAAAAAACCCCCCTTCTTTTCTTCCACCACGCTCATCCTCGCCACCTCTTTAAAACCAAACAAGGGGTAACTTTCTCCACCCCTTGTTCCTTTACGCTATTTTTCCTCTCTTATCCGCGCTGCTTTGCCTTTGCGTTCACGCAGGTAATAAAGCTTGGCCCTGCGCACATCTCCTCGCCGTACTACTTCAATCCGCTCGATACGTGGAGAATGTAAAAGGAAAATCCTCTCCACTGCCACACCGTAAGATATCCGCCGTACAGTAAAAGTTTCCTGCGACCCTTTCCCCCTGCGACTGATGACTACTCCTTCAAATACCTGAGTACGCTCGCGGTTTCCTTCAATTACTTTTACATGTACTCGGACCGTATCCCCAGGTTTGAAAGGGGGGATATCCTGCCGCATTTGTTCTCTTTCGACACTTTCTAATAAGTTCATACCTTACCCTCCTTCCGTATTATATCATTCCTCGATTCTCTTTTACAATCTCCTCCAACAAACGGCGATCTTCCTCCGTTAATGAAACCTTTTCTAAAAGATCCGGCCTTTTGAGCAAGGTCCTCTCTAAAGCCTTCTTACGGCGCCAGACCCTTATTTTTTCGTGATCGCCTGAAAGGAGAACCTCAGGTACCTCTAATCCCCGGAATGAACGGGGACGGGTATACTGTGGATATTCCAAAATACCCCAGGAAAAAGAATCCTCGTTAAGCCCATCCTCAGCTCCTACTGCTCCGGGTAACAGCCGCGTTATGGCGTCTATCAAAACCATGGCCGGTAGCTCTCCGCCCGTTAGGACGTAATCCCCTATCGATATTTCTCGGGTGGCAAGATAAGCCCTTATCCTTTCGTCTACTCCCTCGTAATGCCCACATATGAGGATAAGCCATTCTTCCTTGGCCAGCTCCTGGGCCATGGCTTGGTTAAACACTTCCCCTTGCGGGGATAAAAGGATTATGGGCGGTTTTTTCCCGGGCTCCTTCTCAAGGAGTGATTCCACTGCGCGGAAGACTGGCTCCGGCCGGAGGATCATCCCCGGCCCCCCGCCATAGGGATAATCATCTACTGTACGGTGCTTATCCAAGGAAAAATCCCGTATGTCTATTAGATTTACTTCCAGTATACCCCTTTCCCGTGCGCGCTTGATAATACTTTCATCCAGGGGGCCTGTAAACATACGGGGGAAAATGGTTAGAACATCCACCCGCACTCTAGCTTTCCCCCTCAATCCAGAAGCCCGGGTAGCAGCTTAACCTTGATAATTTTTTTGTGTATATCTATCTCTTTTACCACTTTTTTTAAGGCAGGAAGCAAAATCTCCCTACCCTCTCGAGTAACTACCACAAATACATCATTTGCACCTGTTTTCTGGACATCTTTAAGCTTACCCAAGAACTCTCCCTCTACCGTAAATACCTCGCAGTCGATAAGCTGAAAAACATAATACCGGCCGGGTGGTAGAGGTTCTACCTCCCACGGATCTACCTCCAGAATAGCATTACGCAATCTTTCTGCTGCCGCCATATCAGGTATCTCTGCAAACTTAAGAATAAGGTGCCTGCCGTGGGGACGGCTGCTGGTTATCGTTACCCGCTCGCTCCCTTGGCGGGAACGTAACCACAACTTGGTACCCGGCCGGAACCGCTGCGGGAAGTCCGTCCACGGCCAGATTTTAACTTCACCACGGTGGCCGTGGGTTGTCAATATTTTTCCCACTGCTACACGTTTTGTATCCATAACGTTAAATAATCTCCACCACTACCCGTTTGCCCTCCCGGGCAGCCGCTGCCTTAACCACGGTACGGATAGCCCTGGCGATCCGACCCTGCTTACCTATAACCTTTCCCATATCTGAGGGCGCCACCCTCAATTCTAAAATCACCGATTTTTCCCCTTCAATCTGAGTTACACTTACTTGGTCTGGATTGTCAACCAAAGCCTTAGCCAAAGTTTCCACTAGTTCCTTCACCTGTTGGCACCTCCTATGAGTTAACTACTTAGCCTGTTTAGAAGCCAGGAATTTCTGCCATACCCCTGCCTTCTCCAAAAGTGCTCGGGCTGTCTCTGAGGGCTGGGCTCCCACTCTAAGCCACCGGAGAGCTTTCTCTTCATCCACCTTTATTTCCTCTGGTTCGCACACAGGATTGTAGTATCCAAGCTCTTCTATGACCCGGCCATCCCGCGGAGCACGCGCATCAGCTACTACTAGCCGGTAAAAGGGAGATTTCTTAGCACCCATCCTCTTAAGCCTTATCCGGGTGGCCACTCCTCCTTTTCACCTCCTTACAAAGTTTAAGCTATTTTAAGCTGTAAACCGGTACTGCCCCGATTTTTAGCTTTGTAAGTTTAACTTAAAAAGGGAAACAATCCCTTCCCCTTAAACCTTTTACTCGAGCTAACCTCGCCCAAGCGCTCAATTAACTTCTGGGCTTCACCAAACTGGCGGAGCAGCCGATTTACATCTTGCACGCTAGTTCCGCTTCCTGCAGCGATACGCCTTTTCCGGCTTGCGTTAATGATAGAGGGATTACGTCTTTCTTCAGGCGTCATAGACTGGATTATAGCTTCCATATGGAGGAGCTCGCGCTCATCAAATTGAAGGTCCTTTAACTGTTTGAAGGGGCCGCTCCCCGGAAATAAACTTACAAGCTCGTCTAAAGAGCCCATCTTCTTTATTTGCTTTAACTGCGCCAGAAAATCCTCCAGCGTAAACTCCTTTTGCCGGATCTTGCGCTGAAACTCGCGGGCCTGAGACTGGTCAAAGGCAGCTTGAGCCTTTTCAATTATAGTTAAAACATCTCCCATTCCCAAGATCCTGCCCGCTATACGGTCCGGGTGGAAGGGCTCTAAAGCTTCCACCTTTTCTCCCACGCCGATAAATTTTATAGGGCAACCGGTAACGGCGCGTACAGAAAGGGCCGCACCGCCCCGGGCATCGCCATCTAGCTTGGTTAAAATTATCCCCGTTAGTCCAACCTGCTGGTGGAAGGCCTCCGCCACTTTCACTGCATCCTGCCCGGTCATGGCATCCAAAACCAACAATACCTCATGGGGCTGGACAGCCTCCTTTATAGCCTTAAGTTCACCCATCATCTCTTCATCAATGTGAAGGCGTCCCGCCGTATCCACTATTACCGTGTCATACCCCGAACTTACCGCCTGCTCCACGCTCAGGCGGCTAATATCCACCGGATCATGTCTTCCCTCCATACTAAACACAGAAAGCCGGTACTGCTGTCCCAGCACTTTTAGCTGCTCTATTGCGGCCGGACGATAAACATCGGCAGCCACCAGCAACGGATGCCGGCCTTGCTTCTGACAAAAGTAGGCAAGTTTAGCCGCTGTAGTAGTTTTTCCAGAACCTTGAAGACCAGCCAGTACAATAACTGTGGGCGGACGGCTTGCCCAATTAAGCTTATTCCCTTCGCTTCCCATTAAATTCGTCAGTTCTTCGTACACTATCTTTACAACTTGCTGGCCCGGTGTGAGGCTCCCGAGAACCTCTTGCCCCACAGCACGTTCCTTGACCTTAGCTAAGAATTCCTTTACCACCTTGAAGTTAACATCTGCCTCGAGGAGGGCTAGCCTTATTTCCCTTAAAGCTTCGTTTACGTCCGTTTCACTTAGCTTTCCCTTACTTTTAAGTTTCCGTAGAGTATTTTGCAGCTTTTCGGCCAGTGAAGTAAATATTGCCATCATGATCCCTCCTTTTGCTCCGGGGTACCCCCGCCTGCTGGCCATCCAAGAAGCTGTTCCAGCAATTCCAAGGCCTTATTGAAGTTTTCCCAGGATCCTTTCTCACGGAAGTTATGTAGCTCACGTCTTATTTCTTCTAACTTCTTCCTTTCCCTTAAATATCTTTCTAAATAGCCCAGGCGGGCTTCGTAATCTTCTAAGGCTTTTTCCGCACGTTGTAGGCCATCATGGACGGCCTGACGGCTTACCCGGCACTCCGCAGCGATCTCTCCTAAAGAGAGATCATGATGGTAATGCAGCTCAAGCCACTGCCGCTGCTTGGGAGTAAGCAAAGGTCCATAAAAATCGTACAGCCTGCCTATCCGTGTCATGCGGTCTAGGACATCGCCCATGGGTTTATTATATCCTCTCTTTTCAGGGCCGTCAAGGTTAAAGCTTTGACAGGGTTAGTGTCAACTCCAAGTGGGAAGTGGTAGCGGTATCCCCGCCTTAAGCCAGGCGCCTGGATCCTCCTTCTCTAAAGGCTCTATTACCTGACGCTTGATTTGAACTACAGCATCTTCGCTCATACCCGGCCAGTCCCCCTATTGACATAGAAGGTCTTCATGTAGTATTGGTGAGAGGCTAGACTTTAGAATTGGGAATCAAATTACCTAACAAAAGAAAGGGCTTTTTAGCTTTCTCTCCCAGAACTTTTAAAGTAGCCTCCTCCCCGGCCGCCAATAGACAGGTGGCAGGACCGGCCGATTTGTAAAGGTCTACTTCATCCGAGATTCCGTACCATACAAGCTCCAGGTCGTTGAGTAGAGCTAATGTTTCAGCTTCGGCTTTTATGCCCCGCGAGCCGACCGGGACTATCTCTCTTACTTGGTTACTGGAAAGTAAGAGCATTATTGTCGATAAGTCCGCTATCTCCGGATCGCCCAGAGAAACCTCAGTTCCTACCTTGGGTAATCCGAAAAGCGCAAGGGAATCTCCGGCCCTCAAGCGGCCGATCCGCAACTGTTCTTTAGAAGCTATGCCGATAACGGTTACTCCTACTCCTGATTGGGAAGTGGGTATATTCTTCTCTGTGCTTCCAGTAAGCAAAGCCTCTGGATCCACCCTTAAAAACCGCAATTCATCTATAATTCCGCGCTGTACGTCAGCTCCGGTAGGGAAGGGTTCTACACACAAGGTATCCACAACGCAGATCGGCCATGCCCCAGCAGCCAGGACTTCCATCAGGGCTACACGACTGGTAAAACGGCCTACTACATACCCGGGAACCTTTACCACATCCCCCTCCTTAGGCCCTACTGCTCCGCAAGAATCGCAAGCTATTACTAAGACTTTATCATCGCTAAGATCTATCAAAGTGAGATCCCGGTATTTCCTTATGCTCATGCCTACTCTCCTTCCGCCGTCGCAACAACACCCAACTGTTGGGGAATACAGACCGCAGGCTGGTAAAAATAAATAGAGCCACAACAATATTAAGGGTAGAAGCCACTAAAAGGGGAACTAAAACGGCGATAAGAAAGCCCTTCCCGAACCCTGGCAAAGGAATAAATAAAGCTGGCAAGAGAACGCTGTTTAAAAATATGGCCGTTACCGCACCGACAGGAACGGAATAGGAAGCAAGGAAAGCAAAAAGGGCTGTGATGACAGCCATGCCAGCCGCAATAAATAGGTGGAGGGGCGGGGTCAGGGGAAATCCGGCCGTCAGTGCGGTAAATAGATGCCCTAAAAAGGCTATGAGGGCTCCATCACGAGGACCGAGCAATAGGGCACCGAGGAAACCGGGGAAGGAATCTAGAGCCGGAGTCCCGATAAAGCTGGGCACCTTTAGGTAGGCACCTACCGCCGAGAGGGCTACAAACATGGCTATATAGGCTATTCTCCGAGCACTCCAAGAAGTATATGACATATTTGTAAAGACTCCTCCTTCCCTTTATTTGCTTCTCGACACCCCTGCTTCCTCGAAGGTGAGCATCTTACCTATCACCTGGGCAGCGGCTTCTATAATATTCATAGCCAGGGCAGCACCGGTACCTTCTCCCAACCTTAAGTTAAGGTCGAGGAGGGGCTTAAGGCCTAATCTCTGCAGCATAAACTTATGCCCCGGCTCTTTAGAGAGATGCCCGGCGAACATGTAATCCACGCAAGAAGGGGCTAACCCTTGAGCAAGGAGAGCCCCTGCAGAAGATATAAACCCATCTATAACCACCGGTACCCGGTGGTACGCCGCCCCTAAGATGAGTCCTGCTATCCCGCCGATTTCAAATCCACCTACTTTGGCCAAAACATCTATGGGGTCCCGGGGATCGGGTTTATGTAGCTCGAGGGCCCTCTCAATAACCCGGACCTTTAAGGTGGACCCCTTTGTCAAGACACGATTTTTAAAATTTTAAGCGTGGAAAGA
>NZ_JAKKUR010000020.1 GCF_021890735.1 Thermanaeromonas sp. | reverse complement strand
ATTCGACACAAACTGCCAATTTCCTCCAAAGGTCTCCCGTGTTCGGCCATTTTTATCGCCACCCAATCATAGCCTCCAAAATTTAATCCTGATCCTGCCTAGCCTTGCTTGAGAGCGTTTTTACAGGCTTAGCGGGCTGCAAAATAATACGACACCGTGGGCTACTACTGAACACCCGATTTCGACAACCGGATATTGCGCGTCCAAATACCATAAAATGATATTACCTTAGATCTGGGTTTCTATAACAACTTCAAAAAATTTCTCTTATACCCCTTGATAAATGTTAGAAGTAATTTTATACTTGGGAATTGGTATTAACCAGCATACCTCTGGCATACTTATATTCCAGGAGGCCTTGGTGTGCTTTATCCCGGCAGCAGCAAACCCTTGCATGAACAGCTTAAAGACATCCTCAAGCAAAAAATAGCCGAGGGAGAATTTAAACCCGGACAAGCTATACCAGGCGAAAGGCAACTTATGCATACGTACGGTGTGAGCCGGGTCACCGTAAGGCAAGCTATCGGTGAACTGGTAAGTGAAGGTTTGCTCTACCGCCAGCATGGCAAGGGAACCTTTGTGGCGCCGCGCCGTATTGAACGTCCCTTAGCACGCCTGTTGGGGATAGCCGAAGAATTGATGTTAGAAGGTTTGGAAGTTGGTATTCAAGTTTTGGAAGCCGTCCGGCAGGAACCTCTCCCTGAGGTCCGTAATCAGCTTAGGCTAAAAGAGGGTGAACAGGTTTTCCATGTGCTACGGTTAATTAAAACGGGTCCGGATCCCCTCCTTCTAGATTTTAGCTTTTTCCCAGCCTCCGTAGGCCAAATTCTTAAAGATATAGATCTATCCAAGGATCTTATCTATACCCACCTTGAGCTATATGGATACAGGATCCTCCGCGGTGTTCAATGGATAAGTGCGAGCCGCGCCTCTCAAGAGGAAGCACGCCATCTCCAGTGTAAAAAAGGTAGCCCCGTACTGGTGGCCAGGCGTATAACCTATGCCGAAGGTGAGTTACCTATCAGCGTCTCCCGTACCGTTTACCGGGCAGACCGTTACGAGTACCGTGTGGATCTGTACAGGCACCCTTTAAAAGCAAAGGACGCAGAACAAGTTACCAGCTAAAGGAACCAGTCCTTGTTGGTACCTGCTTCTAAGCAAAAGCTTGGCTTAAAAATATGGGGGTAGTGATAGAATTGATTAGCCTCTCCTCTATAGGGATTATCTTCGGTGTTTCCATCGTAGCAGGCACTTTGGGCGCTCTGTTAGGTCTAGGCGGTGGAATTATTATTATCCCTGCACTTACTCTTCTTCTAGGTGTGGATATCCGGTATGCTATAGGGGCTAGCGTTGTCTCTGTAATAGCTACCTCGAGCGGCGCTGCTGCTACCTATATCCGGGATCGCATTACTAATGTGCGCATAGGGATGTTCTTAGAGATGGCTACCACCACCGGAGCCATCCTGGGGGCGTATTTATCTGGACTGATCCATACCCGTTATCTCTATTTTATTTTTGCCCTAGTGCTCGGGTATTCCACTTTAGCCCTCTTCCGGCGGCGCAATGTCGAATTAGTTTCCGATGCCACACCTCACCCCCTGGCCTGGAAATTTAAATTATGGGGATCTTATTATGATTCTGCCCTCCAGCAAGAAATAAAATATATTTCTTCTGGAGTACCACCTGGTTTCCTCGTAATGCTAGGTGCCGGTGTCTTGTCCGGATTGTTGGGTATAGGAAGCGGGGCATTTAAGGTTTTAGCCATGGATATGTTCATGAAGCTGCCTATGAAGGTATCGACAGCTACCAGCAATTTTATGATCGGTGTTACCGCAGCGGCCAGCGCGGGTATCTACTTTTCCCATGGGTATATCAACCCAGCCATTGCCGGCCCCGTAGCCCTGGGTGTAGTCCTAGGTACTATAATAGGGACTCGCCTTATGGTACGCCTCCGTAACGCTACCCTGCGGAAGATATTCCTACCTGTACTTTTATACATTTCCTTGGAGATGTTATTAAAAGGTTTAAGGGGATGATATAGGGTGAACCTGTCTTTTTCTCAGTCCAAAAGTAAAAAAAGAATTTCCCCCCTCGAGATAGAAGATTTCATCAGCTTGTCTTTAAGGGTAGGCGTCATCATCAGTAGCGTAATCGTAGCTCTAGGTTTAATATTATTTCTCCTTTCCGCTTATACCGGTTTTCCGGGGGGCGACTTTCCTAAAAGCCTTCACCAAGTATGGACCGGCTTGCTGAGCCTTAATCCCCTGGCCATCATCGCAGCGGGGCTACTGGTGTTGCTCGCTACTCCCATCTTCCGGGTAGCCGCGTCCTTAGTGACCTTCTTCCTTCAAAAGGATTACCAGTACACTTTTATAGCCGGCTATGTTTTATTCATGTTGCTCTTAAGCCTCTTTTTAGGAAAGGCTGAATAAATGAAATACCAATGTCAAAACCTGCTCAACTGGGAGCCAAATTGGCGGCTAGAACCCCTACTACCTTTTCCTCCCTGTCCATTATAGGAACTGATATAGTAATGGCCAAGCGGTTGGTAGCCTGAGTTATGTACGGTTCACTGGTGAATTTTTGCCCCTGGCTGGCCACCTGAAACCATGGCCGGAAAGCCCAATTACTAATAGTAGTGGAAGGCCGGGTATACAGGGCCGTACCGTCAGGTAGCACGGCAAAGAGGCTCTGTATTATAGAATGCTCTTCAAAGGTTCGATCAAGGAGGGGCTGTAACCTGGCAAGCTCCATGCTCTGAACTTCCGGTTTGCTCGCTAGCTTTTCTAGAATCTTAAAGCCCTGGCTAGTAAGTTCTTGACAGGTGGCCTCATCCCAGCCGCCCCTTGTATATTCAGCCGCTATATTAAGAAAATTTTGGGCCATAATAGCCAACTTCTGAACACTTTCCTCGACTTTACCTATGGTAGCCTGCTGTTCGCTGGCTGCGGCTGATACCTCCTCGATACTGGCTGCTGTCTGCTGGGCTACGGCAGCCACCCGGCCAGCATCTTCATTTACCGCCCGGACACGTTCTGCTTGCTGTTCTGCGCGAGAATTGATCTCTTCCATGGCCTGCACAGCCTTACTTATAGCTTGACCTATGGCTTCGAAAGCTGTCCGGGCATTCTTTCCCCTTTCAATGTTCCCCTTTACTAGATGGACGTTCCTTTCTACCTGCGAAGCCGTATCTTGAGCCTCGGCCTGTATTTCACTGGCCAAGCGGGTGATATTTTGAGCTGCCGCTGCCGACTGCTCCGCTAATTTCCTCACTTCATCGGCTACTACCGCGAAACCCCGGCCTTGTTCGCCGGCCCGGGCAGCCTCAATAGCGGCATTGAGGGATAGAAGGTTGGTCTGCTCAGCTATAACAGTTACGAGGTGCACGAATTCATTTATCCGGGACATCTTTTCTTCTAACTGGTACATATGCCGGGCAGCCTGCTCGTTGGAAAAGGCGGCCTCCTCGATCTCTTCGAGGAGCTGGTCTAAGAGAGCCCTCCCTTCCCTTTCCTTTTCTTGAACCTCGGACGCCATTTTTACACCTAACCGGGAACGCTCGGCGATCTCTTCTGCTAGGCTGGTCAGGACCCCCATGTTTTCCGCCACCCTCTGGGCTGCCCCGGCCTGCTCATCAGCACCAGTGGCTATCTCCTGCATAGCTGAATTTATCTCCCGGAAGCTGCTTTGGACAGAGGATATACCTTTTGAAAGATTATTAACAAAATAGTTTATCTCATCTGAGCTGCGTTGCATATGTCCTATGGTACGGAAAATGTTATCTAAAACTGCCTTCACATGATCCCGGAAGGCCAAATGGAAGCGCAACCCGCCTACAAAACGCTCAGCCCGCACCGGATCTCCTTGTCCTAAAATTTCTAAAAACTGCCCCAGGCTCCCCAAGGGCCGCATCCACACGCGCCACAGAATGTACAAAGTACCAAGGCTTAACACCACACCTAAAGAAATAGCCAGCACCGCCGCGGGGAGAAAATTATGCCAAGAGACACCGAGGTGTACCGTGTACCAAGCCCCACTGGCCGCAGGGACCAGGGTTAAAACGAGTAGGTAAAAAAAGCCGGCCAATAAAATTTTCACCTGCTTCCCCTCCAACCCCATATGTTTGTTTCTCTATGAATATTTCGGCTTCTAAGGCGGTCCCCTTTAATCTTTAGCGCCTGCGGCTGGCCAGCTCCCGGGCCAGGTCTTCAAGCTCTAATCCGTGGTAGGCCAGGACCACCAAGGTGTGATAATAAAGATCAGCCAATTCATAGAGTATCTCTTCTGTCCGCCCGCCTTTAGAAGCCAAAACCACCTCAGTAGCCTCTTCCCCTACCTTTTTTAAGATCCTGTCCTGTCCTTCCTTAAACAGGCGTGCGGTGTAGGAACCTTCCGGAAGCTCCTTCTTGCGTTTTTTGATGACATCGAAAACCTCAGTTAGTATCTGGCCTAAATCAGAAACGCCCCCTAAAGCACCCTGTTGTACCGCTTGTTCTAGCTCTTTTCTTGTTTCCATTGCTTCCACCACACTCCCGCATATTCTGCCTTCTTCCTGTCCCGTACAGTGGCCTGCTTTATGATCGGTGGCCTTTCCCTCCGCAAGCCCACTTGCGTCGTCACCTCCAGGCACCGCCCTTTTATCCTGTTGGCTGTTCACTTGAAGGCGCAAAGGATGGTGAAAACAAGAAAACTCTCCTTCGTGACAGGCCACCCCTTCCTGCCGGACCTGTACCAGTAGTGCATCGCCATCGCAGTCGTAGAATATATTAACTATATGCTGGTAATGCCCCGAGGTAGCCCCCTTGTGCCACAGCTCTCCGCGGCTGCGGCTAAAAAACCAGGTTTGACCCGTAGCTAAAGATAACCTTAAGGCTTCTTCATTCATATAGGCTAGCATCAACACTTGGCCTGTAGCTACATCCTGGACTATGGCCGGAATAAGCCCGTCTTTGTTGAATTTTAACTCCTCAGGTAATCGCTGCATAAAAACCACCTCTTTTTTAAGCCGCATAAAGCCCCGTAATACTCGCCAGCTTGTTTAAGATACAAGCCCTTTGTTTAAGGAGAGAGCAGACTAACGGTCAAACCAGCCTTACAGGGACGCCATGGTCTGCCAAATATTTTTTGGCTTCCCTAATACTGTAAGTCCCGAAGTGAAAAATAGAGGCTGCCAGCACGGCATCGGCTTTACCTATAGTTAAGCCTTCTAATAAGTGTTGAAGATTGCCCACCCCTCCGGAAGCGATCACCGGTATGGAAACGCTGGTGCTGACCGCAGCAGTTAGCTCTAGATCATAACCGTTCTGGGTCCCATCGCAATCCATACTGGTCAACAAAATCTCGCCCGCACCCAACGAAGCCACTTCACGAGCCCAGGCTATCGCATCCTTACCGGTAGGCCGGCGGCCGCCATGGGTGACTACTTCCCACCTTCCCGGGCCACAGCGGCGGGCATCGATAGCTACTACAATGCACTGGCTGCCAAACCTCTTGACAGCCTCTTCCACCAGACGGGGATTCTCCACAGCCGCCGTATTTAGAGAAACTTTATCAGCCCCCGCCGAAAGTATCTGCCGGATATCTTCTAACGTCCTTATACCTCCCCCCACAGTAAAGGGTATAAAAACCTGTTCTGCCACGCGCCGGGCTACTTCCACCATGGTCTTGCGCCCTTCTGCTGAAGCGCTGATATCCAAAAATACCAGCTCGTCGGCCCCCTCACGGTCGTATGCTGCTGCAAGCTCTACGGGATCGCCGGCGTCCCTTAAATTTAGGAAGTTAACTCCTTTTACCACACGTCCATTATGCACGTCCAGGCAAGGGATGATACGTTTGGTCAGCACAGCTCTTGCCTCCCCCCACCCGCAGCTTTTATCGCCTCCGCCAGGCTAAACTTGCCCTGGTACAGGGCCTGTCCAATAATAACCCCCTCAATCCCGTAAGGCTTAAGCTCCCGCAAGGCAACAATGTCCTCTAAGCTAGCCACCCCTCCCGAAGCGATAACGGGAAGCCCACAAGCTAAAGCCACTTCGCGAATGGCTTCTAGGTTGGGACCCTTAAGCGTCCCGTCCCGGCTTATATCTGTATATATTAACCTTTTTACTCCCAGTCGAGCCAGCTCCCGTGCCATCTCTACGCCTCTACGGTTGGAGGTCTCGGTCCAACCCTTAGTAGCTACCCACCCGTCCCGGCAATCCACGCCAACTACTATAGCTTCACCATACTTTGCGCACGCTTCAGCTACCAGTGTAGGATCCGTCACCGCCACCGTACCCAGGATTACCCGTGCTGCGCCCGCCGTAAGCAAGGCCTCGATATCATCCAGGCTCCTTACCCCACCGCCAACCTGTACGGGGATTCCCGCGGCTATTATGATCTCCCGGATCAAGGATAAATTTTTGCGCCGCCCTTCAAAGGCTCCATCCAGGTCTACTATATGTAACCAGCTCGCACCTTCCCGTACCCACATCTTCGCTACTTCCACGGGGTCCTCGGAGTAAACCGTCTCCGCCGTGGGCCGTCCCTGGTATAACCTGACACAACGGCCACCGCGCAGATCAATGGCCGGAAAAACTATCACCGTATACCAGCCTCCCGAAGTTGGCCAGAAGCTTAAGACCCAAAGTGCTGCTCTTTTCAGGATGAAATTGAACTCCGAAAAGGTTGCCCTGCTCAATGGCTGCTACTATTCGTCCGCCGTACTCTGTTTCTGCCACTATGATCCCTGAATACTGAGGCTCTACGTGATAAGAGTGCACAAAATAAAAAAAAGACCCTTCCGGGATGCCTTGAAACAAAAGCCCGGGCCGCGTATACATCACTTGGTTCCAGCCCATATGTGGTACCTTAAGCCCAGGAGGAAGACGCCTTACTTGCCCGGGCAAAAGGCCGAGACCGCCAACCCGCCCTCCCTCTTCACTGCTCTCAAACAATAGCTGCAAGCCTAAGCAAATACCCAAAAAAGGCTTGCCGGACCGGCAAACTTCCTTTATGGCCTCGTTGAGCCCGGTTTCCTTTAAAGCAGCCATAGCATCCCTGAAGGCTCCCACGCCGGGCAGGACGGCCCCGGGGGCCTTTACCACTTCTTCCGGACGATTAGTGACGCGAGCGGGAAATCCTAAAGTATCTAAGGCTTTTTGCACGCTTAAGAGGTTCCCCATACCGTAATCGATGATTGCTATAGGTTTCATTTGCCACCCACACCCTTCAAAAGAATAAAAGGCTTAAAACCCAGAAATTACAACACACCTTTGGTAGAAGGTATCCCCATTACCCCGGGCTCGCGGCTAGTCGCCTGACGGAGGGCGCGGCCTAAAGCCTTAAATAAAGCCTCCGCCACGTGATGCCCGTTACGCCCAGCTAGCTTTCTTACATGGAGGGTTATCCCGCCATGGTTTACTAATGCCCGTAAAAATTCCTCCAACAAATCCGCTTCTAGGCCGCCTACACGCTCCACCCTTATATCCACTTCATAGGCCAGATAAGGGCGGCCGCTTAAGTCCACAGCCACCAGGATTAAAGCGTCATCCATGGGTAAGATGGCGCTCCCGTAGCGGGTTATACCTTCTTTGGTACCCAGAGCCTGGGCCAAAGCTTTGCCCAAGCAAATACCTATATCTTCCACGGTATGGTGGTTGTCCACATAAAGGTCGCCTACGGCTTCGAGGTCTAAGTCAAACCTTCCGTGTTTAGCGAACTGGGCCAAGAGGTGATCCAAAAAAGGAATACCGCTTGTACCCTTAAACTTCCCCCGGCCTTCCAGGGTGAGTTCAATTTTAATTTCTGTTTCTGCCGTTTTTCGGGTAACCGTGGCCCGGCGGCTATCTTTCGCAAGCTGGTCCATAAGAATCCCTTCCCTCTATTTCTTCCCGTACACCGTAAGCTTCTTCTAATCTTTAGTGCGCAAGGAGATAGCCCTCGCATGGGCTTCGAGCCCCTCAGACCGGGCCAGTTCCTCTACATCTTGTGCTATATCCAGCAATCCTTGCCGGTGGTAGGCAATTACGCTGCTTTTTTTAAGGAAGGTATCTACGCTCAGGCCCGAATAAAACCGCCCTGTGCCCCCTGTAGGCAAAACGTGACTGGGACCGGCCAGGTAGTCCCCTACGGGCTCGGGTGAGAAGGGGCCTAAAAATATAGCTCCAGCATTACGTACCATTCCTAACCAGCGCCAGGGTTCGGATACGTAAAGTTCCAGATGCTCAGGAGCCAAGGTATTAGCCTTATCCAAGGCCTCATATAGCGTATCCACCACTATGGCGGCCCCGTAATTTTCCAAAGCCCGGCTGGCTATAGACGCCCGGGGTAAAACTTTGAGCTGGATATCCAGTTCCTTTATTACCTGCTCAGCAAGACTTCTTTCAGGGGTGATCAAAACCGACCCGGCCAAGGTGTCATGCTCGGCCTGGGAAAGGAGGTCGGCTGCCACCCAATCCGGCCGGGCGCTCCCGTCAGCTACCACCACAATCTCGCTAGGCCCGGCCAGCATGTCTATATCCACCTGGCCGTACACTTCCTTTTTGGCCAGGGTTACATAAATATTCCCCGGGCCAACGATTTTATCCACCGGGCGAACATACTCGGTTCCAAAAGCTAAAGCCGCGATGGCCTGCGCCCCGCCCATCTTGTAAATCTCTTGCACCCCAGCTTCCCAAGCTGCTACTAGCACTAGGGGGTGCACACTACCGTCGGGGCGTGGTGGCGTAACTAAAACAATCTCTTCTACCCCTGCCACCTTGGCCGGAAGCACTGTCATAAGAACCGAAGAGGGGTAGGCGGCCGTGCCACCGGGTATGTAAATACCCACCCTGTGTAGGGGCCTGCAGACCTGGCCCAAGATGTTTCCTGAACTATCGCTCATAAACCACGAGTTCGGTAACTGGCGCCGGTGATACTCTATAATATTTTCTTTAGCCCGCCTTAAGGCCGAAAGTACCCCGGAACTCACGAATTGCTGGGCTGCCAATAACTCCTCTTCGGCCACCCGGAAGTCTTCCGGGGACAAAGCCACACCGTCCAGCTCCCAGGTATAACGGGCTACCGCTGCATGGCCCTCCCGGCGAACATCTTCCACAATAGCCCGCACCCGGGCAGCCGCCTCTTCCTGGGCTTTTAAACGCCCCGTCCAGTTTTTAAACCAGTCCGCATCCCAGCCTTCTATAAGCCTTATCACAAGGATACTACCCTCTCTCCCAAAAAAATAAATCCTTCGGGAACATTATAGCAGAAACAGTTATAGGTACAACAATAATTCTTAACCTAAGCCTTCACTCGCCTTTCGCAACCTTTCTACCAGGGAATGAAGCTCTTTATGGCGTATCCGGTAGCTCACCCTGTTGGCGATAAGCCGGGCGGTAGCCGGAAAGATGGAAGCCACTTCTACTAAGTCGTTCTCCTTTAACGTACGTCCGGTGGAGACAATATCCACTATAAGGTCGGCCAAACCCACCTGGGGAGCCAATTCTATGTTCCCGTGGAGTTTAATTATTTCGACCTGCTGCCCTAACCCGGCGAAAAAATTAGCCGCCACCCGCGGAAACTTGGTAGCCACCCGCCGCGAAAGACTCAGCAGTGTCTCCAGAGACCGGCCTGCTTCCTCCCACTTAATACGGGGTACAGCCAGCACAAAGCGGCAATAACCGAACCCCAGGTCCGCCAGTTCAAAAACATCGGCTCCGCTTTCCACGAGTGTATCCTTACCAACAATACCCAAATCCGCAGCTCCGTACTCCACGTAGGTAGGCACATCTGTAGGACGGCAGATAATATAACGTAGAAAATCTTCAGGGAAGCAGAAGACTAGCTGCCGGCTTTCCGTATCGACACCTTCCACCGGTAACCCGGCCCTGGCCAAAAGCTCTACAGCCTCTCCCCCCAGTTTACCCTTGGGTAAAGCTATAGTAATTAAAATTTCTGCCACTTGCTTCCCTCTCCCTTTTATACCGGTTCTATTTCAGACCGTTTCTACCCATACCAGGTTAAGCCCCCGTTCCGCGGCCTCTCTCCGAGCCTCCTCCAAACTACTTATACCACAACCCAGCTCTACCCTGGCTCCTGACCTGCGTAGTTCCTTAGCCTTGGTAAGGGCGGCGGCGAGATCTTTTCCCGCCACCAAATAGGCCCGGGACTCTTCCTCTATAAACATTTCCCCGTTCCTTGCCGCCAGCACTCGCTCAATCCCCAGGGCAAACCCCGTAGCCGGGCAGGGATAGCCGAATTCCGCCAAAAGGCCGTCGTACCGGCCGCCCCCCAGGACGGGGAAGCCCAACCCCGGCACGTACCCCTCAAAAACCAATCCAGTGTAATAATCGAAATCCCGCAGGATACCCAGGTCTATAAAAAGATAACGGCCTAAACCGTAGCGTTCAAGAATTGCTAACACTTCCTCCAGGTGAGCTAAAGGCTCCCTGGCAGCTTCCACACCCAAGATGGGTATGGCCTCCTTTAGCTCCCGGCGCCCCCCGTGCAAAGTGAAAAGCAATTCCAGGCGCTGTCGGGCGGTCCCCCGCAGGCCGTACTGCTCGCAAAGCCGGTTAAGACCTACCCAATCCTTGCCTACCAGGGCTTCCTTTACGGCTGCTAAAGCTTCTCCTTCTAGCCCCAGGTCCGCTAGCACACCCTTAGTGATGGCCACCTGACCCAAGCCTACCTGGAAGTCTTTGAGCCCGCTTTCCAGCAAGGCCTCTACTGCAAGGGCCACTACCTCAACATCGGCGCCCACCCCGGTTCCGCCTATTAGTTCGACACCCGCCTGATGAAATTCCCGGCGCCGCCCGCGCGCCGGGTCCTCGTATCGGAACACAGAAGCAACATAACAAAGCCGTAAAGGTAACTTCTCTTTTCTCAAGCGAGTAGCGACCAGGCGGGCGATGGGTGCCGTCATCTCCGGCCTCAGCGTTAAAACCCGGCCCTTCCGGTCGATAAACCGGAAAAGAAGTTCCTCCTTGGCTGCTACCTGGCCGGCTTGAAAGGTCTCGGTAAACTCAAAGGTTGGGGTTACCACTTCCTGGTAACCCCAACTTCTAAAAAGGCCCAGCAGCTTATTTTCCAGGCTTCTTTTGGCTGCGGCAGGGCCGGGAAGGAAATCATCCACTCCCTCGGGCAATTGTAGATGCCGGTTGTAATTGTTCAAAACGTTCTCACCTCAAGGGTACCTGTTTCACCGTAATCATATCATCTCTTCCAAAAAAGGAGCAAGATCTAATTCCATTACATGCCTCCAATTAAAAGTTGCTTTAAGAAGCTAGAAACAGGTAAAAACAACCGCTCCATCCAAAGGGTGGGGCTGGGAAGGACCAGGTTTAAAAGCATGGCCAGGCTTAGGGCCAAACTCAAGGACCAAAGGGCTCCCGTAACCACCAGTTCCTTAAAGCGGCGTTCCCGGTATAAAGGCGCACCCTCTAAGTAAGCTATAAGGCTGAAGGCTACCAGGACAAGGAATATAAACATCTCGCCTACCTTCCCCCTGGGGACACCCTTTTACCCCCTGTATTCCTGCCTTGACCGCCGGCGGGATTATAGCTCATACCGATGCGGCGGATGGAGACCTGGGCTTCCAACTTAACCTCTGCGCCTGCAAAAATTTCATTCCAGTTGTCTTCAACCTGTCTCCATAATTTAGGGTTTTCCCGGTGGAGAACCTCGCCGAAACCGAAAATATCGGTCTTCAATTCCCTTTGGGCTTTATCTAAAGCTGCCTGAACCCTTTTGTTAAGCTCGTGGTACAGCGCCTTTTCAAGCTCCTCAATTTTTTCCGGAGTGGCTAAAGATTCCTGGCAGGTCTGTTCCATAAGATCTCCTTCCGAGTTAATTTTCACTAAGAAAGTTATCTTATCACCCTCCACTTGAGGCGTTACTTGGGTTTGGGCACGGTGAAAGCGTACGGAGACCCGCTCTGAAGGATGTTCGGGACAGTTAAAGGTGAGCACCCCTTCCTTTACCTCTCCCCTAAGCCACATAGTGCCTAAGGTTTCCAAATGGTCCAGATATCCTATGAGCTTACCTTCCTTAAAAACGCCGGCACCTTCAAAACGTATAGCAGCAGGACCGGCCTTCCGCTGAGTACGCCCCTCACCCCCTCCTTGTTCCTGGCTTTGCTGCCCCGTCCCTCCAGCACCCTGGGTTTTACTGCCGCTGTGTTCCTGGGCAGAAACTAGGGTGATCCTCGGTATTACTGGGTTATCTCCCTTGGCCTGCCACATGGAAAGAAGCTCTTTCAGCTCTACTTTTAGGGTGACGTGGTTATTCAAAATTCCCGAAATGATCTCACCGGGTACCAGCTCCACCCCGGGAGGTAGGTCTAAAACCTCCCTAGCCTCTCCAGGGGCTAAAACAACCGGTGTGGTAAGGCGCATCTGCCGGTCACGGCTAAACCAATCTAACCAGGATAAACCGCGGCGGGCCAGTTTGTCTCCTACTATTATTACCCGGTTATGGGACCAGAAAAGCCGGCGGGGTATCTGTTCCTCGATACGCCTGGCCGCTTCTGTAAAATCACTTCCCGTAGTACTAACAATCTCACCCGGAACCTTGTTAGTACCCCCTCCTCCACCGGATCCGGAAGGTTGCCCTCCCCCGATCTCACGCGGGTTAACTATGAATACACTAAGCCTTACGTTATTGTCTCCTTCGGCGTCGGCGGCCGCGGCCATAACCAAGGCCAGCTCCTCGATCTCCCGGCGGCTCCAGCACCCCGTCAAAAGCAACATACCAAGAACCGCGCCTATAAGATATAACCGGATATGCTTACCGAACATTTACTCTCTCCCCTTTAGGCTTCCTAAGAGCTGCTACTACGGCTAAAAAGATGGGCATACCAAAGGCCCATAAAAGTGTCCATACGGGCATTATTTCTTCCAAATAAAAGAGCAGGTGGCTTATGTTTTTAAAGAGCAAGACAGATAAAGCTACCATAAAAGCGGCCAAGGGGGCGCATAAGGGCCGAAAATCTGTAAGCTCCATCACCGTAGCTACTCCTATAGAAGCAATGTAGAGATTGAACATTACTTTGATGAAAACGCCTGCTACCCAGATGGCCATAAAGAGCACTTCAATACGTTCTAAAAAATTGGCTATGCTCACCATACGGGCTAAAGAGAAAACCACGAAGGTAAGCCGTGCAGTTTCGGCCGAACCGAAGACCAGGACACCACCTAAGACCACCATTACAAGGAAAAAGAATACCCCTAAAAGCCCTATTGTCACGCTCATCCTTATGCCTTGGGGCGGGTTGATAAATCCGCTAATACCGGCAAGAAGGCTTATTTCCCCGGTAAATCCCAGCACTATAATGGCTCCTGCCAGAACCGGCCCTACCCCTCTCTCCAGTACGGGGAATAAGTTGCGCCAGGACATTTCCGGTGTGACCAGAGAAAGAATGGTTAGGATGAAAAGTACCATTAAAGGCATCACGAACTCCGCCGATCTAGAGATAACTTCTATTCCGTTACGAGCACCGTAAACAGCCACGGCCGCGAGGGTAACCGTAAAGACGAGCAAGGGGGTTTCGGGCATAACCGCAGAAACCAGAAATTCGCTAAACTCGCGCAAAACCAGGGCATTAAGCAGGATTAGGGCTAAAACGTAGAGTGTACTAATAATTTTCCCGAGAATCCTGCCTAAAATGATCTCGCTGTATTGGAATAAAGTAAGATGGGGAAAGCGCGTCCCCAGCCAGGTCAGCACAAATCCTAAAGGCAAGGTGAGCACTGTAGCTACGACGACAGCAAGCCAAGCGTCCTGCTGGGCTGTCTTAGCAAGAAAGCTGGGCAAGAAAATAATAGCCGTGGGCAAAACGTTAAACCACATAAGAATGGCTGCCTGCCGGGCATGGATAAAGCCTTCCTCCCGTATCCCCCGCATTTAATCACCTCCCTCTGCAGGATCCTGGTTGCTGCTTTTAGGAGGTGTAGGGCGCAACCGCGTATCCTGGCGCCACGGGTCGCGATACCCGATGCGGGTCGGCCTGGTATGTCTTGCCCAAAGGGGAGTTCGTATGAAAACATCTTTAAAATCCCGTACATGGTAGGGAGTAACGGGCGATAAGTAATCCACCCCAAAGGAGCGCAAGGTGGTAAGGTGAATAAGTATGGCCAGAAGACCTATCATGATGCCATAAAAGCCCAGTACCCCGGCCAAAATCAGCATGATGAATCTTAGCAGCCTTATGGTGATGGCCATAGCAAATATGGGCAGGGCAAAGGAGCTGATACCCGTAAGGGCCACCACGATAACCATAGCCGGCGAAAACAAGCCTGCACTAACCGCAGCCTCCCCGATCACCAAAGCTCCTACAATGCTGACCGCCTGCCCGACCATACGGGGAAGCCTTACACCTGCTTCTCGTAAAACCTCGAAGACCAGTTCTAAGAGCAGAGCCTCCACCAAAGCCGGAAAAGGTACACCCTCCCGTTGGGCGGCGAGCCGGATAAGCAAGCGGGTGGGCAGCATCTCCTGGTGATAAGTACTTACCGCTACGTAAATACTGGGCAGAAGTAAAGCAATGTTTAAAACTACGAAGCGGATTAGGCGCAAGAAACTAGCTAGCCAGTACCTTTCATAGTAGTCTTCGGAGGCCTGCATGAATTGGATAAATACGGTGGGAATGATGAGCGCATAAGGCGTATTATCGATTAGTAGGGCCACGCGGCCTTCTAGCAAAGCGGCTACTACCTTGTCGGGCCGTTCGGTATGGTCGATCTGGGGAAAGGGTGAAGCGGGATTATCCTCAATCAGCTCCTCAATGTAGGCGCTTTCTAAAATGCCGTCGATATTTATGCGTTCCAGGCGCCGGCGTATTTCTTGAAGTAAGGTTGGGTCAGCCAAGGTATGAAGGTATACCAGGGCCACATTGGTCTGGCTGTACCGCCCCAGGCATAGATTCTCTACTCTAAGGGCCGGTGTCTTCAAGCGACGGCGTATAAGTGCAGTGTTGGTACGTAAATTCTCCACAAATCCTTCCCGCGAACCCCGCACTGCGCTCTCCGTCAAAGGCTCATCGATAGATCTATGCTCCCAGGAACGGGTGCTGGTGGCCAGCGCTTTAGTGTAGCCGTCAAAAAGAAGAACTGCATCCCCGCAGAGAACGTGGTTTACAATATCGGAGATACTCTCTATAGGAGAGACATCTGCCAAAGGAACTATTATCTCTAATATCCTGTCCAGTGGCGCCGTCTTCTCCACCAAAGCCCGGCCTAGCTCTGGCGGAACGTGTTGCAGAGTCCTAAGCAGGGTATCTTCTATTAATTTTTTGTCCGCCAAACCGTCGATGTAAATGATAGCCGCCTTAGCCTGGCCTCCTATGAGGAAATCCCGCTTTACCACATCGCTGCTGTTAAGGAATATCTCCTTTAATTGTTCGAGATTAGCTTTTAAGTCCGGGACAAAGGTATAATGATCAAGAGGGGGGTAGGGGAATTTTTTCCCCTGCCCCCCGGAAGAGCCCCCGGAATGAGAAGCCTTCTTCTTTTGACGCTGAAAAAGGCGTAGCGGTTTACGGTAAGGGCGAGGCAAAAAACTTCCCCCTCCAGAGCTAACCCGATTTTATCGGAAAAACTTTTGAACTTCCCGTCCGAATCTTAGGTTAGCTCCTGGGAGAAAGATTATACGCCCGCCAGCCGATGTCCCGCCGGTAGTGCTTACCAGGAAAGTCAATAACCTCCGCGGCCCTATAGGCCAAAGCCAGCGCCTCTTCCAATGTCGCTCCTCTGGCGGTTACCCCTAGTACACGGCCACCGTTGGTAACTATCTTCTCGCCTTTCCTGGCGGTTCCTGCGTGGAATACCTCCACTCCTTCCGGTACCCGCTCCAATCCGCTGATCAACTCTCCTTTGGGATATGCCCCGGGGTAGCCGGGGGCGCACAAAACAACACAAGCGGCAAACCCGGGGTACCATTCCAAGTTAATCTCCTCTAGCCTCCCCTCGAGCACCGCCAGCATAACCTCTACTAGGTCGTTTTTAAGGAGCATGAGCAAGGGCTGTGCTTCAGGATCGCCGAAGCGGCAATTAAATTCTAATACCTTAGGCCCTTCAGGAGTGATCATTAATCCCGCATAAAGCACACCGACATAGGGGCGACCGGCTTCAGCCAGGGCCCGGATTGCCGGAGAAAGAATGGTATTCTTAACCTCTTCAGCGAGCCCGGCATCATAAAAAGGAACCGGTGCATAAGCGCCCATGCCTCCGGTATTCGGGCCACGGTCACCGTCAAAAACCCTCTTGTGATCTTGAGAAGAAAGCAAGGGAAGCACGTTTTTTCCATCACAAAAAGCCAGTACGCTTACTTCTTCCCCTTCTAATTTATCTTCTAAAACCACCCTAAGACCTGCTTCCCCAAAGCGGCCGCCCAGCATCTCCTCTACCGCAGACAAGGCTTCAGCCTCGTCCTCGGCTACCACCACTCCTTTGCCTGCAGCCAGACCGTCTGCCTTAACCACCACCGGCACCCCGTGCTCTCTTATATACTTCTTAGCGTCAGGAAGATTATCTACTACAGCAAATTTAGCGGTGGGTATCTTTGCCTTGAGCATAATTTCCTTGGCCCAGGCCTTGCTGCCTTCTATGGCCGCTGCAGCCCTGCTCGGGCCGAAGATCCTTAAACCTTTAGCTTTAAAGGCATCCACTATACCTGCAACCAAGGGCGCTTCCGGCCCCACTACGGTAAGATCACAATCGTTCTGCCGGGCGAAATCTACCAGCCCTTCTATGTCGTGAGCTTCAAGGGGGACGCAAGAAGCCAAATTGGCGATACCGGCATTACCGGGCGCGCAGAAGATCTCGGTTACTAGAGGGCTCTGGGCAATTTTCCACACCAAAGCATGCTCCCTACCACCGCTGCCCACCACCAGAACTTTCACAGGTCTAACCTCCTTCAACCTAACGCCTATTTTAATGCCGGAAATGCCGGACACCGGTAAACACCATAGCCAGCCCGTATTTATCGGCGCAGTCTATGGATTCCTGATCCCTTACAGAACCCCCGGGCTGTATGATAGCTGTAACTCCTGCTTTAGCCGCTTCTTCTACCGTATCAGGGAAGGGGAAAAACGCGTCGGAAGCCAGAACAGCTCCACGTGCCTTTTCTTTGGCCTGCTCCAGCGCTATACGGGCCGCTCCTACCCGGTTCATCTGGCCCGCCCCCACACCTAGAGTAACACCACCTTTGGCCACCACAATGGCATTGGATTTAACGTGTTTCACTACTTTCCAGGCAAAGAGCAGGTCTTTAAGCTCTTCTTCTGTGGGCCTGCGCCGCGTAACCACCTTTAATTCCTGTTCTGTGAAATCATAAACGTCGGGTTCTTGTACCAGAAAGCCACCGCTTACCGGGCGTACATGCCAGTTTAATCCCTTTTCTTGTCCCTCGCCGACGGCCACCAAGCGCACCTGGGGTCTAGCCTTAAACACCTCTAAAGCGTCAGGGGTAAAGAGGGGGGCTACGACTGCTTCTAAGAATATCTTTACCATCTCCTGGGCTAATTCTTTGTCCACCGGGCGATTGCAACCTACGATACCTCCGAAGGCCGAGACAGGGTCGGCCTCCAGGGCTTTGCTATATGCTTCAGCCAGTGTTTCAGCTACAGCCACCCCGCAAGGATTAGTATGCTTAATTATGGCCACCGCAGGCTCTTTAAATTCGCTCACTAAGCTAAAGGCCGCATCTAAATCCATAAGATTGTTATAAGACAGCTCTTTTCCCTGGAGTTTTAGGCTGCTGGCCAGGGTTCCGGAACCCCGCCCGGGCAGGCGGTAAAAGGCAGCCCTCTGGTGGGGGTTTTCTCCGTAGCGGAGGTCGTGTATTTTCTCCCCTATCAGGAAAAAGAAGGGCGGAAGGTTTTTCTTCCCATAGGCTTCTTGCTGCCAGTACGAGGCTATGGTTGCATCATAAGCTGCTGTATGGGCAAAGGCTTCTGCAGCTAACATGCGCCGAGTGGACAAATCCACATCTCCCTGTTCCCTTAGCTGGGCCAGTATTTGAGGATACCGGGCCGGGTTAACTATTACTATAACGTATTCGTGGTTTTTGGCTGCGGCCCGCACCATGGCCGGGCCTCCGATATCGATATTTTCTATTGCCTCCTCGGTAGTAACCCCTGGCCGGGCTACCGTCTCCCGGAAGGGGTAAAGGTTCACGGCTACGAGATCGATAGTACCTATGCCCAGTTCTTCAAGTTGTTTAAGGTGCTCGGGCTCCCTCCGAGCGAGTATACCGGCATGAATGTTGGGATGTAGGGTTTTAACACGTCCGTCCAAAATTTCCGGGAATCCGGTTACTTCCTGTACGTGAGTAACGGAAAGCCCTGCCTCTTCTAAAACCCGTGCCGTGCCCCCTGTAGATAAAATTTTCCATCCCAACTCCGCTAAACCCTTAGCAAACTCTACCAATCCCGTCTTATCCCAAACACTAAGCAGAGCGCAACGTGAAACCATGGATTTATTCCCCCTTATCTTCTTTGCGCACGTACACCCGGCGACCCTTTACCACGACCCGGTCTTCGGCGATCCAGCGGATGACTTCGGGCAAAAGCCTGTGCTCCTGCTCCAGTATCCTTTGAGCCAGGGTTTCCGGAGTATCGTTATCTTCTACAGGTACAGCAACCTGGGCTATGATGGGCCCGGTGTCCACCCCGGCATCCACAAAATGGACGGTACACCCGGAGATTTTCACCCCGTATTCTACAGCCTGGCGCTGGGCCTCCACCCCCGGAAAGGACGGCAAGAGTGCGGGATGAATATTTATTACCTTTAACGGGAATTGCTCTAAAAAAGCCGGGCTCAAGATGCGCATAAAGCCGGCTAAAACTACCAATTCCACCCCGGCTTCTTTAAGGCGGGCAGCCAGGGCGAGATCGTAGCTCTCCCGGTCCGGGTAGTTTTTGGGATCTATAAATTCGGCAGGGATACCGTGCTGGGCAGCTATGCTTAAGGCCCGTGCTTCCTTTCTGTTGCTAAGGACCAGCTTTATCCGGGCCGGAAGCCGCCCTTCCTCAATGGCCCTTATAACGGCCTCCAGGTTGCTCCCCCGCCCGGAGACGAGAACACCTAACGGGAGAACGCGCGCCACAAAATCCCCTCCTTAAAGAAGCCCCCCAAATTGGGTTAGGCGTCTTTTTATTTTAAGGGAGGGATGAACTCCACTTTCCTTTCCCCCTCCACCACCTCACCTACAAGATAAGCGGTAACCCCGGCAGCCTCCAGGCGCCTTAATACCTCCGGTACCTTCTCTTTTTCTACAGCGGCTACCATCCCTAGACCCATGTTGAAGGTGCGGTACATCTCCGGGGCCGTAACCTGGCCTACTTCTTCAATGAGCCGGAAGATGGGGGGCACTGGCCAGCGGTCCCGGTACAACCTAATGGCCGTACCTTCAGGTAACATGCGCGGAGGATTTTCCACCAGCCCACCACCGGTGATGTGGGCTAAACCCTTGACGAAACCTTCACGTATAAGAGGAAGAAGGGACCGTACATAGATAAAGGTAGGCTTAAGGAGTTCCTCTCCTAAGGTGCAACCAAGAAGTGGTATTTGGTCCCGCAACCCCAACCTCGCCTCTTCCAATAACACCCGCCTGGCCAAGGAATATCCGTTAGAGTGTAACCCGCTCGAGGCCAGGCCGATTACCGCTTGGCCCGGCCGCACCAGGCTCCCATCTAATAGGTTTTCCCTCTCCACTATGCCAACAGCAAAACCGGCCAGGTCATATTCATCGGGGCCGTAAAATCCCGGCATCTCCGCCGTTTCCCCACCCAAAAGGGCACAACCCGCCAGGCGACAACCGGCAGCCACTCCGGCTACGATCTGGGCTACTTTAGGGGGGTGGAGCTTACCCACCGCTAAATAGTCTAGGAAAAAGAGGGGCTCCGCTCCATGGGTTAAGATATCGTTAACGCACATGGCCACCAGGTCCTGACCGACGGTATCGTGGCGGTCTAAAAGAAAAGCTATCTTAAGCTTGGTACCCACTCCATCTGCTCCGGCCACTAAAACAGGTTCTTTATATCCCGGAGGCAGAGCAAAGAATCCCCCGAAACGACCTATATCGCCTAAAACACCTGGTCTAAAGGTACTTCTCACGTGTTCCCGCATAAGTTCTACCGCCCGGTTTCCGGCTTCTATATCCACCCCCGCCAGCTTGTAAGTCCATTTTTTCCCCTTCATAATAAGCTGACCTCCTGTTGGGGTCTTTAAAGGCTCTGGAAAACGCTCCGCTTAGGACGGGCTCCCTAAACCCGCTCTTTCCGGGCCAGACTATATTTACCAGCCGCTTCTGGCCGGGCAATGGGAATGGGGTATACGCCTGTAAAGCAGGCCGTACAGTAGTTGGTCGTCCCGTCTTTCAGGGTGGAAAGCATCCCTTCCAGGCTTAAATAATAAAGGGTGTCGGCACCTACGAGCTCCCTAATCTTATCTACCGGAAAACGGGATGCGATGAGTTCGCCGTAGGCACTAGTATCTATACCGTAGTAACAAGGGTGAAAAACGGGTGGCGAGGCTATAAGAAGGTGTACTTCCTTTACTCCGGCCTCCCTTAACATGTGTACTATCCTCCGGCTGGTAGTACCCCTTACCAGGGAGTCATCGATGACTATAACCCGTTTTCCCCTAAGAAGGGGGCGGATGGGGTTTAATTTAAGACGTACTCCTAGGTCCCGCATTTCCTGGGTAGGCTGGATGAAGGTGCGCCCCGCATAGCGGTTTTTGATCAAACCTTCCACCAGCGGTATGCGGGAAACCTCAGCATACCCTCCTGCAGCGGCCACCCCGGAATCCGGCACCGGAATCACCAGGTCAGCCTCCAGGGGGCATTCCCGGGCCAAATTTCTACCTAATTTGCGCCGGACCAGATACACATTCTCCCCATCAATAATGCTGTCCGGGCGGGCAAAATAAATGAACTCGAAGATACAGTGAGCGGGGCGGTGAGCAGAGGCGGCATGGAGGGACGATATACCCTGACCATCGATAATTACTATTTCCCCCGGCTCAAGGTCACGGACAAAAGTGGCACCCACGGCATCCAGGGCGCAAGACTCGGAAGCTAAAGCCCAGGCATCGCCCAGTTTCCCCAGACACAGGGGCCGTACTCCGAAAGGATCCCGGATACCTATCAACTGGTCTTCGGTCATAACTACCAAGCTGTAAGCTCCTTGTATTTCCTGCATACAATTAAGCAAAGTTTCAGGCAGAGAATAGTTTTGGCTGCGGGCCAGAAGATTAAGTATGACTTCACTATCGGTGGTAGTTTGAAATACGGCCCCCTCGGCGCTTAATTTTTGTCTCAAGGAACAGGCATTGGTCAGATTTCCGTTATGGGCCACAGCGACCATGCCCCGGCGCATCCTGGCCACTAAAGGTTGGGCGTTCGCCAGGGAACTAGAGCCGGAGGTAGAATAACGCACATGGCCGATGGCCAAGTTACCTCGAAGTTTTTTAAGAATGGCCTGGTTGAAAACCTCAGCTACCAAGCCCATACCTTTATAAACCTCGATCCCGTCACCGGTGCTTACGGCTATCCCGGCGCTCTCTTGCCCGCGGTGCTGCAGGGCAAAGAGGCCATAGTAGGTAAGCCGGGCCACATCTAATCCAGGCCCGTACAGGCCGAAAACGCCGCACTCCTCGTGAAATTTATCTCGCTGCCACTGTGCTACCTTTCCAAGTCCATAGCCATCTTCTGCCATCCGGCCTCCATCTCCCCTAAACTAAGATTTAACAGGCGCTGAGATCCCACGCTTATGCTTAAAGCCTTCCCCCCGCAGATGCCTATAATCCTAAGGGGCACACGGAATGTCTCGGCTAGCTCTTTTAGTTCTCCCGCCCTATCTGGCCGCGCACTAACTAGTACACGGGACTGGGTTTCCGAAAAAAGAAGGCTTTTTGGCCGTAAAGAGCTCTCCAAAGTTATTTCCGCGCCCATACCGCCAAGGATGGCCATCTCGGCTAGGGCAACGGCCAAGCCGCCCTCTGAACAATCGTGAGCAGCTTGTACGAGACCTCGCCTTATAGCTTCCCGCACCGTCTGCTGTACCGCTGCCTCCATATCGAGGTCGAGATGGGGCGGTCGACCGGCTACAACGCCGTGAACTACGGCCAGGTACTCGCTTCCACCCAGTTCGTCCTGTGTTTCGCCCAACAGCACTATCAGGTCTCCTTCTCGTTTAAATCCGGCCGTGCACCGCTGTTCAATATCTTCCAGGAGACCCACCATCCCGACCACCGGAGTGGGGTAAATGGGCTCCCCGCTGGTTTCGTTGTAGAAACTTACGTTCCCGCCCACTACGGGTATGTTTAAATGACTGCAGGCCCTGCTCATCCCTAAAATACAGTGGTAAAACTGCCAGGCTACTTCCGGTTTTTCCGGGTTACCGAAATTCAGGCAGTCGGTCAACCCTAAAGGCCGGGCACCGGTGCAAGAAAGGTTGCGTGCGGCCTCCGCCACTGCTATAGCGCCGCCCGTTTCCGGATCTAAGTAGCAGTACCTGCTGTTGCCGTCAGTGGTCAAAGCCAAGCCTTTTTTAGTCCCTTTAACCCTCAAGACAGCCGCATCGGCAGCCCCCGGCCTCACCACGGTATCGATACGCACCATATAATCGTACTGCCGGTATATCCATTCCTTGCTGGCAATGTTGGGCGAGGAAAGAAGCTTTAGGAGAACCTCTTCGTAGTCGGCAGGTTCGGGTAGCTCGTCTAAGGAGTAGGCCCAAAGCTCTCTTAAATATTCAGGTTCCCGGCGTTCCCGTATATAAACAGGGCATTCTTCCGTAAGGTAGCGTACCGGAATCTCGGCCACCACCCGGCCCCTTTCTTTTACTCTTAAAACACCGTCCGAAGTGACCTTACCTATCTCCACAGCTTCCAAGCCCCAGCGCCTAAAAATCTCTTTGACCCGCTCTTCACAGCCCTTCTTAGGTATTACAAGCATTCGCTCCTGAGATTCGGAGAGCATGACTTCGTAGGGTGTCATACCCTCCTCCCTGCGGGGTACCAAATCTACATCTATCTCCATGCCCGTTCCTGCACGCGAAGCAGTTTCGGCCGTGGAGCTGGTAATGCCTGCCGCACCCATATCCTGCATGCCTACGAGCAAATCTTCCTTAACCGCCTCCAGGCAGGCCTCAATAAGGAGTTTTTCCCGGAAGGGATCCCCCACCTGGACCGCAGGACGGCGCTCCTCTGAAGCCTCGCTCAGTTCCTCAGAAGCAAAGGTAGCCCCATGAATCCCGTCCCGGCCGGTCCGAGCTCCAACCAACATCACAGAATTACCGATACCGCTGGCCCGGCCGCGCTGGATCTTGCTATGTTCTATAAGGCCGACGCACATCACATTAACTAAAGGATTATGGGTATAGCAGGGAGCAAAACCCACCTCCCCGCCTACGGTAGGCACTCCTATGCAGTTCCCGTAAAAAGATATCCCTTCCACCACACCGGTTAAAAGATAGCGATTGCGAGGGTTATCCGGGGGGCCGAAGCGCAATGAATCCAGAAGGGCCACCGGCCGTGCCCCCATGGCGAAAATATCCCGGACGATACCCCCTACCCCGGTAGCGGCTCCCTGAAAAGGTTCAATAGCCGAGGGGTGATTATGGCTTTCAATTTTAAAGACTACCGCTAAATTATCTCCTATGTCGACTATGCCTGCGTTCTCTCCCGGTCCTTGCAGAACCCAGGGAGCGCTGGTAGGGAACATTTTCAAAAACGCACGGGAGTGCTTGTAGCCGCAATGTTCCGACCACATCACGGCAAACATACCCAGCTCAACGTAGTTAGGCTCACGGCCCAAAAGATTTACAATACGCTCGTATTCTTCATCTGTCAAACCCATCTCTCGCCAGGGTTTATAAGAGGGGATATTTATTCTCCCTTC
>NZ_JAKKUR010000094.1 GCF_021890735.1 Thermanaeromonas sp. | reverse complement strand
GGTCTTTAGCCCAGTCCAAAGCTTGACCTTAAGCCTAGTCCATAACGCAATCTAATCCATGACACAAGTGATCTTGCCTTCTTTCCTATCAGTTCTCAGCAACACAAGGTTCTCTGGCACTTCCTCTAGCTTTATTTTCTTAGTAATCATGGGTGTCATATCCATGCCAGCAGCCATGCTCTCTATAACCCGCGGGAAGGTACCGTGGCCGGAGTGGCCCTGGGCACCTATGATCTGGGCGCGCCTCACCTGGAGCACTTCGCCAGTTACCGGCATCTTGGCATCCGCCCGGGCTACAACAATGACCTTAGCATTTAGAGTACGTCCTTCCCAGATCACTTGTTCGATCTGGGGATATACTACGGTAGGTAGGCCGGTGGCTTCTAGATAAAGGGCCGCACCATAACCGTCGGTTAGTTCCAGGACCCGGTGGACGAAGTCCTCCTTAAGGGGGTTGATTACATAATCGGCGCCCAATTTTAAGCCTAGCTCGGCCCGGGCAGGCTCAGGCTCCGACAAGATAACCCTAGCTGCACCCTGGCGTTTAAGGATGGCGCAGGCCGCTAGTCCCACCGGGCCTCCTCCGCAGATGACCACATTATCTCCTGGCCTTATGCCTCCGCCGCTCCTCTCGATGACCGCGTTGTAAGCAACAGAGGTAGGCTCTACCAGGCTTCCCGCAAGGAAAAGATCTAAACCTTTATACCGGGATTTAAGAGGCTCTAAGCTCCAGACCAGGCGGGCAGGCACCTTTACATATTTAGCAAAACCACCGTCTACATTGAATCCGAGCTCATTCAGCCGCTCACAATGGTTAGGATAACCGTCCGCACAGGGCTGGCAGGAACCGCACCATACCATTTCCTCGGTGCATACTTCTTCCCCACCTTTAAAAGGCTTGTTGGTCCGTTTATCTAAAGCGCCCGGCCCTGCCTCCACCACTACACCTGCAATTTCGTGCCCTAAGACTACCGGGAAACCGGTCAAGCCGGGATAAAGGATATACCCCTCATCATCCGGCTGGGCCATATGCACATCGCTACCACAGATACCGCAAGCCTTTACCTCGATCACCACCTCACCCGGGCCCGGCTTGGGTATTTCCTTCTCTTCAATAACTACCCTGGGATTCCGCCACACTCGGCTACCTAAGTAGGTCTGCTTCCCCTCGATGTCTTTAGCCCCCAATTTAAAACCTGGCCGGGGATCCCAGTCGGCGTGGAGAACTACGCAGCGCATGGTGGACATAGTATTGCGCCCTCCCTTTTAATTGTTCGTGGTACCATGTGGTATTTTGGTAAGCGCTTTCAAAAAAATTTTTGAAAACCGCCACAACCCTGGTAGGCTCCAGAATTGTGGCAGTAGATCGTTCGAGACTTCTTAATTTACCTACCCAAAATCTTGGCTAAATTGTCCATCTCTTCCTGGACGTTTTCTTTAGTTATAACCTTAGTACCCGTGTCGATCCTCTTCTCTACACTCTCTCCCTTAGCAGCCTTTACTGCAGCTTCTACGCCCATATAGCCAATATTATATGGGTTTTGTGCTATAGAAGCAGTAAGTTTCCCTTCTTTAATGGATTTCAACGCATCAGGCGAACCGTCAAAGCCTACCACTATGATGTTTTTATGAGCCGCCTCTATAGCTCTTAAAGCGCCTAAAGCCATCTCGTCATTGGTAGCAAATACGCCCTGGATATCAGGATGGGCCTGGAGGATATTCTCCATTACGGACATGCCCATCTGGCGTTCGCTATTGGCCGGCTGGATGGTGACCACATCTAATCCTTGCGCTTTAAGAACTTCTACTGCACCGTTGGCCCGTTCATCGTGGGTCGGGTCGCCCAAGGCCCCGCGCAGGATAGCTATTTTAGCGCCTTTACCCAACTTTTTGGCCAAAAACTCACCCGCTTGTTTACCACCTACGTAGTTACCAGTACCTACAAAGGAAACCTTGTCCTGCCAGGGGGCATCGGTATCTATTAAAACTACCGGTATCTTCTGGGCTTTAGCCCGCTCAAAGGCAGGTATAGCCGAGCTGGGCTGGCTGGGAGCTACAGCTAACGCAGATACCTTCTTGGTAATCTGGTCCTCAATCATAGATATCTGTTCGGTTACTTGGGTCTCTGCAGCAGGCCCTAATACGGTTACATCCACCCCTAATTTAGCCCCTGCATCTTTAGCTCCAGCCTCTACTAAATGCCAGTAATCGCTATTTAAAGCTTTTACTATAACAGCTACTCGAATCTTGTCGCTAGCCTGCGTCTCCTGTTTAGCCGTCTCCTTCCCGCCGCCCTGGGAACTCTGCCCTTTGCTGCCGCCACAGCCAGCCAATGCGAAAGCCATGGCTGCTGCCAAAAGGATAATGGCCAATAACTTTTTGCGCATGAAGCAGACCTCCTTTTAAATTTTAATGTAAATAGGAGAAAAATTTATTTTAAGGGCCTTAAGCTCTGCTTATTCTGTGTCACCTCCTTCCCTTATTTATCGCCCGCTGGCGCAATACATCGATGTATACAGCCCCGATAATAACAGCACCTATAGCCACAGTTTGAAGATCAGCAGAAACACCTAATAGGTTTAACCCGTTGCGCAAAACCGCCATGATAAGGGCTCCCACTAGGGTACCCCATACAGTACCTACCCCTCCGAAGAAACTGGCTCCGCCAATAATCACTGCTGCAATAGCATCTAGCTCATACCCCAAACCGGCCAGGGGATAGGCCGCATTCACTCGACCTATCAGCACCAACCCGGCCACGGCTGCCATAAAACCGCTTAAGGTATAGACTATCACCAAAACCCTTTCTACCGGGACACCTGATAACCTGGCTGCCTCAGGGTTACCGCCCACAGCATAAATGTAGCGACCAGTAGTAGTACGGGTAAGAAAAAGATGAAAGATGATAAACACTACAAGAACCAACATAAAGCTAACCGGAATAGGCCCCCAAAAGGCAGCTCCTAAGAACTGCACAGAAAAGGGGAAGCCCGAGATAGGAGTAGCACCGGTGACAATTAACGCTAATCCCCGGGCAATATTCATGGTGCCCAATGTGGAGATAAAGGGATGGGGAAGATGTAATTTAGTGAGCAAAATGCCATTCATAAAGCCCAAAAAAGCACCTAAGCACAAGCCCGCCAGTACCCCTATGAAAGGGCTTACATGTAACTTTATAATAAGGATAGCCATTACCACCGTGGACAAGGCCAGAACCGAACCTACAGAAAGGTCTATCCCTGCTGTCAAAATTGTAAGAAGCATGCCTACAGAGATAAGACTGTTTATAGCCGACTGACGGGCAATGTTCATCAGGTTATTGAGGGTCAAAAAATCAGGTGATAATACGGTTAATACGGCACTTAAGAGGATCAGCCCCAATAAGGCACCTAGGCTATATAGCAAGTCCTTCCAGTTAATCTTGCCTTCTGCCTGGATATCCGGCTCCTTAACCGCTTTTTCGCTGACTGTTTTAAGCATCTTTAATAACCTCCCGTTGCTGCCTTCATTATCTTTTCTTGTGTGGCTTCTTCCCTTAAAAACTCCCCAGTAATCCGCCCCTCGCTCATCACCAGGATGCGGTCGCTCATGCCCAGTATTTCAGGCAGCTCAGAGGAGATCATTATAACGGCCGCACCATTTTGAAGTAGCTGGTTTATGAGGTTGTACACCTCTACTTTAGCCCCCACATCAATACCCCGTGTAGGCTCATCGAAAATGAAAATTTTAGCCCGGGTGCACAACCACTTAGCAAGGACCACTTTTTGTTGGTTACCTCCGCTTAGCTCCCGCGCTTTTCTTCTTATGTCTAGAGGTTTTACTTTAAGGTCCCGGGCTAGTTGTTCAGCAGTCTCGAATTGCCGCCTTATATCTAGGAAGCCCCACCGCCTAAATTGTTTAATTCCGGCCAAGGTGATATTGAAGGCCACACTTTCGCCTAGGATAAGCCCTTGGGTCTTTCTGTCCTCTGTTAAAAAGGCCAGTCCAGCTCGAATAGCATCCTCCGGGCATTTTATATCCACCCTTTGCCCGTAAATGAAGATATTACCTTTACGTAAAGGGTCAGCCCCGAAAATAGCCCGCGCTAACTCCGTCCTCCCTGCCCCCACGAGCCCGGCAATCCCTAATACTTCACCTTCATAGGCTGAAAAGCTAACCCCCTTTAGTCCTGTATCTGTCCATATATCTTCTACCCGCAAGGCCTCCCGGCCGCGCCGGACGTTAATCTTGGGGAACTTCTCCTTTAGGGTCCTGCCCACCATCAACTTTATTAACTCTTCAATATCAAACTCTCCTCGAGCTAAAGTGGCTACTTTCCGGCCATCTCTTAAGACTGTGACCCGGTCAGCAATTTGACGTATCTCCTCAAGCTTGTGGGATACAAAGATTATGGCTATACCTTTTTCTTTTAACTGCCTGACTACCCGGAAAAGCTCTTCTACTTCTTTTTCGCTTAAGCTGGAAGTAGGCTCGTCCATAATTACAAGACGGGCATTGAGCGAAAGGGCTTTAGCTATCTCCACCATCTGCTGCTTCCCTAGACCCAAATCCTTAACCTTAACTCCAGGAGAAACCGCACACCCCAGTTCCTTTAACAAAGCTGCACTCCGTTTATAGCGGTCTTTTAAATCTATAATTCCTAAGGCAGGAAGTAGCTTGGGCTCTCTACCTAAGAAAATATTTTCAGCTACACTTAAATGAGGGATTAAATTTAATTCTTGGTAAATGCAAGAAATACCTAGTTGTAACGCTTCTCGCGGTGTTCTAATCTGAACTTCTTTTCCATCAATAATGATCTCCCCAGCGTCCTTTTGATAGGCGCCGGTTAATATTTTAATGAGAGTAGACTTTCCAGCTCCATTTTCTCCTAGCAAAACATGGATCTCTCCAGAATATACATCGAGATCCACATTATCCAAAGCTACAACACCCGGAAAGCGCTTACAAATTCCTCTAAGTTTTAGGAACGGCTCCCGCATTTTTACCCGCTCCCCCACATTTCCATCTTACTTATCTGTCATCTTACTTAACTGCAAGCCCTGGTAGAAGCCCTGATCACAAGTTTAGTCGGCAATACCACCCTTCTATATTTCTCTTCTTTATTACGAATCCTACTTATCAATCTTGTCATCGCCATTTTCCCCATCTGGCGCATGGGCTGGGCCACACTACTTAAAGGGGGTTCAGCTATGGAAGCAAAGATAGTATCATCGAAACCTAAGACCGAAACATCTCCGGGTATGCTCAAACCCAGCTCCTTTAAAGCCCTTATAGCACCTATAGCCAAAACATCATTGGCAGCAAAGACCGCCGTGGGTTGCACCTTGGGGTAAAATAAGCGCATCCTGTGATAGGCCTCTTCCAAACCCTTTAGCCCTGTAACGAGTAGCTCCGCTTCTACTGGGATCCCCGCTTCCTGCAAGGCTTTTTCGTATCCTGCCTGTCGCTCGCGTGTAGATTTAATATTTAACGATTCGCCCAAGAACGCGATGCGGCGATGCCCCAGGCTGATTAAATATTTCACCCCTTCATAGGCGCCCTGAAAGTTATCTGCTAAGACCACGTCTACTTCTATCCCCTCTACTTCCCTGGCAATCAATACTAGCGGAAATTGTCTTTCTTTGAGCATTAAAATGTTTTGGTTAGCAATTTCCGAGGTGGCAAAAATCAGGCCATCGACGCTTTTTTGCAAGAGAAGGTTTACATATTTTGTTTCTTTTTCCGGATCATTATCTGTATTGCAAATTATAATGTTAAACCCGAATTTATTGGCGGCATCCTCTACCCCCCGGGTGATCTCGGCAAAAAAGGGATTAGAAATATCAGGAATAAGCAAACCTACAGTATAGGTATTCTTTTTCATCAAGGCTGCCGCCAGTAAATTCGGAGAATAATTTAACTCCTGCATGGCCCGCAGGACTTTCTCCCGCGTCTT
>NZ_JAKKUR010000093.1 GCF_021890735.1 Thermanaeromonas sp. | reverse complement strand
TATCCATCTCCTGCCTAAATGAGCGGTCCAATGGACTAGGTGGGGGTTTCGCCGCCTACGGGATTTATCCGGAATACAAGGATTATTATGCCCTGCACCTGCTCTTTGAAGATAAACACAGCCGCCAGATGGTGGAGGATCTAATTAGAGAGAACTTTTATATTGCCGCCGAAGACCGCCTTCCCACCCGCCAAGTGCGTTCCATAAGCCAGGCTCCCATGCTCTGGCGCTACTTTGTAGTTCCTCGTCTTTCCAAAATAGGAGAGGCAGAGAAGACTGAAGAAGATTTTATGACTCAACTGGTAATGCATATCAACGATACCATCCCTGGAGCGTATGTAGTCTCTAGCGGCAAAAACATGGGTGCCTTTAAGGGTGTAGGGTATCCAGAAGATATAGGAGAGTTTTTCCGCCTGGACGAATACAAAGCCTATATGTGGATCGCCCACGGTCGTTTCCCCACCAATACCCCGGGTTGGTGGGGTGGAGCTCACCCCTTCACCCTGCTTAATTGGTCAGTCGTCCATAACGGGGAGATCTCCTCCTATGGTGCCAACCGTCGCTTCCTAGAGATGTTCGGATACAAAATCACTCTGCAGACAGACACTGAGGTTATAGCCTATGCTATCGACCTGTTGGTTCGTCGCCACAGGCTCCCCCTACCCCTGGTAGCCAAAGTTCTGGCCCCTCCCTTCTGGGAAGAAATCGACAGCCTAGAACTTAAAGAGCGGGAGCTTTATACCAACCTTCGGGCCCTTTATGGGGGTCTAATGCTTAACGGCCCCTTCGCCATTATTGTAGGTTATCCCGGGGGGCTTATGGCCTTAAACGACAGGATCAAGCTCCGCCCGTTAGTGGCCGGTGAACAAGGAGCCACCCTGTATGTAGCCAGCGAAGAGGCTGCTATTCGGGCTATATGCCCTGATGTAGAGCGCGTATGGTACCCCTCTGGCGGCGAACCTGTTCTGGGCGAGCTTAAGGAGGAGTGCGCATGTCGGCTATCCGCATGAACCCACCTGAATTTCGCGTGGTCCGGGATGAGGAAAAATGCATAAAGTGCTTGGTCTGTGTACGCCAGTGCGGTTTCGAGGCTCAACAATACGATCCTGAAGAAGACAGGGTTTATAGCTTAGACGAAAATTGTGTGGCCTGCCAGCGGTGCGTATGCTTGTGCCCTACCCGGGCCTTACGTATAGAGAGAAATCCTGTGCCCTATAAACTCAACGCCCATTGGACACCGGAACACATCCATAATATTAACAAGCAGGCAGCTACAGGCGGTGTCCTTCTGACGGGGATGGGAAATGATAAGCCGTACCCAGCTTATTTTGATCGGTTGCTCCTAAATGCTAGCCAGGTGACCAACCCTTCTATTGATCCCTTACGAGAACCTATGGAGCTCCGCACTTATCTCGGCAGTCGGCCCGACTACCTCGGTGGGGAAAAGGATCGCTATTTCGGTCCCACTCCCTTAGTTCCCATAGAGACCCCTATTATGTTTACGGCCATCTCCTATGGGGCCATAAGCCACCAGGCCTTCGAGGCTCTGGCCAGGGCGGCTAAGGCTTACGGCACCCTCTTTAACACTGGCGAGGGCGGGTTACCGGAAGACCTGTACGAATACGCTGACCATGCCATAGTCCAGGTGGCCTCTGGTCGTTTTGGCGTTCACAGCGAGTATCTTAATGCCGCCCGGGTTATTGAAATTAAGATCGGTCAGGGGGCCAAGCCAGGAATAGGTGGTCATCTCCCCGGAGAAAAGATCACTGCCTCTATCGCTGCCACGCGCATGATCCCTGAGGGTACCGATGCTCTATCTCCCGCACCACACCATGATATTTATTCCATCGAGGACCTGAGGCAGCTTATCCTTACCCTGAAGGAAGCTACCAGATACACTAAGCCGGTGTCGGTTAAGATCGCGGCCGTGCATAACGTGGCGGCTATAGCTAGCGGTATAGCCCGAGCTGGAGCAGATATAATCGCCATTGACGGCTTTCGGGGAGGCACGGGCGCTGCACCCCTCATGATAAGGGATCACGTGGGGATACCTATTGAGCTGGCCATCGCTGCTGTAGATCAGCGCCTGCGCGAGGAAGGTATCCGCAACCGGGTATCTCTAGTAGCAGCCGGCGGTTTCCGCTCTAGTGCGGATGTGGTTAAGGCCATCGCCCTGGGGGCAGATGCCGTATATATCGGTACCGCAGCGCTAGTGGCCCTAGGCTGTCACCTCTGCCAGAAGTGTTACACAGGCAAATGTAGCTGGGGCATAGCCACTCAAGATCCTTATAAGACAAGGCGTCTCAATCCAGAGATAGGGGCTGAAAGGCTCTATAATCTCCTCCACGGGTGGTCCCACGAGATCAAGGAGATGCTGGGAGGCATGGGAATAAACTCCATAGAGAGCCTACGGGGGAACCGGCTACACCTACGAGGTGTAGGTCTTACAGAGGCGGAACTTAAGCTCCTGGGAGTAAAACATGCTGGCGAGGGTATGTAAATTTTAAGGAATATGGTGCAGGTGCTGAAATTTAAGGAAGAGGTGAAGCAGGCGGATGAGAAAAGTGTATGCCCGCCGGGAATATTGTATTAACTGCCACCTATGCGAGGTATATTGTGTGGCGGCCCACTCTAAAAGCCGTGATGTCTGGAAGGCCTTTAAAAGGGAAGGTCTACGGGGTACCCACCGGCTACGGGTAGAAGAAAGGCGGCCCGAATCCCTACCCGTCCATTGCCGTCACTGCGACGAACCCCAGTGTGTCCAGGGCTGCATATCCGGAGCTATGGTTAAGGACCCTGAAACAGGAATCGTCTATTGCCATGAAGATAAGTGTGTAGGCTGCTGGACGTGTGTGGCCAGTTGCCCCTATGGCGCTGTACGTCCAGGTTACCGGAATGGTCGGCCGGTGGCCTTAAAATGCGATCTATGTAGGGACCTTCTAGAACCGGCCTGCGTGGCCCACTGCCCTAACCGCGCCCTGGTATATGAAGGGGGGACAACTTAAAATATGAGATATGTCATCATCGGTAACTCGGTTGCGGCTATTAATGCCTGCCAGGGTATCCGGGAGCTAGATAAAGAAGGGCCTATAACTATTGTTTCCGCCGAAAAATACTATGCCTACGGACGTCCCTTAATCTCTTATTGGCTAGAAGGCAAGACTGGAGAGGACAAGATGCCCTATCTTCCACCAGATTTCTATACCCGGCATAATATCAACGTCCTTTTAGGCCGTAAAGCCCTACGTATACACTGGGAAAGGCAAGAGGTAGAACTTGATGATGGCTCCCGCTTACCCTACGACCGTTTGCTTATCGCTACGGGAGGCAAAGCCATAGTCCCACCCTTAGAGGGACTACAGGAAGAAGATTATGTAACCTTTCTTAACTACGACGACGCTCGCCGGCTGGCAGAATTAGCCCATCCCGGTAAGGAAGCGGTGATCCTGGGCGCTGGCCCCAGCGGTCTTAAAGCTATGGAAAGTTTAGTTTCCCGGGGCTTAAAAGTCACTATGGTAGAGCTTGCACCCCGCATATGGTCGCCTGTTTTGGATACTGAAGCGGCCACCCTGGTGACCAGCTTCCTCCGTGAGAAAGGCGTCCGGGTAATCCTGGAAGATACTATTCTGGGGGGGAGCCGTAAGGAAGGAGGAAAGCTTAAGCTTAATCTTAAGTCCGGTAAAGAACTCGAAGCCGGTCTCTTGGTAGTGGCTATAGGTGTAAGGCCCAATGTGGAGCTCCTGGAACAGGCACCGGGAGTTACCCTGAAACGAGGGGTAGTAGTAGATGAATATTTGAACGTGGGCCTGCCGGGGGTTTTCGCTGCCGGTGATGTAGTGGATGGCAACCCGCCCCTTTTGCCCCATGCTGCCGCGCAGGGCCGCCTTGCCGGCCGCAATATGGCTGGCGCCAGGGAAAAATATAAGGGGAGTTTGCCCTATAATGCCCTGGGGTTTTTAGGCCTCCATATAATTAGCATGGGTATAACCAATTGCGAACCCGGCCAGGGATACGAAATACTGGTCCAAAAGGAAGAAAACGAACGGGTCTACCGTAAGCTGGTGCTTCAGAACAACCGTCTAATAGGGGCTCTATTTATAAACCGCCTGGAGCGGGCCGGCCTTTACCGTTGGCTGATAGAGGAAAAAATAGACGTTCTACCCTTTAAAGATAAGCTGCTCCAAGACGATTTCGGTTTCCTTGATCTGCCGCCTGCGTTGTGGGAAGCCAGGCTTAAAGAATAAAAGCTTTAAGGTTTTTAGAGGGAAGGAGGCCAAAAAATAGATGAAAAGGTTAAATGCCCAAGGTCTAAGTTATCGGGAGCTCAATGAAAAGATCAGAGCCCTCCTGGATAGCGGAGAAAAGGAAATAGTTATAGAAAATGTTAATGGGCAGAGATATATAGGAACAGGTGTTAAAGCCCAGGCTCGGCTGGTAGTCCACGGCGTTCCCGGTAACAACTTAGGTGCCCTTATGGACGGGCTGCATATAGAAGTATACGGTAACGCCCAAGACGGTGTGGGAAATACCATGAACGAGGGTACTATAGTGGTACATGGTCATGCCACGGACATCACGGGTTATTCCATGCGGGGCGGAAAAATCTTCATCCGGGGTCATGTAGGGTACCGCGTAGGCATCCATATGAAAGCTTTCCGGGAAAAAAATCCAGTGATCGTTGTAGGTGGTAAAGCCGGTGACTTTTTCGGGGAATATATGGCAGGGGGAACCTTGGTTCTTCTCGGGCTAGATATTAAACCAGGTGAGCAAATAGTCGGGAATTATATAGCCACTGGAATGCATGGGGGAGAAATCTTTATCCGGGGAAAATTAGATGACGATATTCTTATAGGCAAAGAAGCCAAGGTCTTAGAGCCCGAAGAGAAGGATTACCACCGCCTAGAGGCCCTTATAAAAGAGTTTGCGGAGTATTTCGACCTAGACGCTGACAAAATTCTGGCTGTTCCTTTTATTAAACTTATACCCTATAACAAACGCCCTTATGGTAACCTCTACGCTTATTAAGCTAGTGCGGCTGGCCATAGGGGCTCTAAAATTCGCCGCCTTTATTCGGAGGCTTTTTATTCCTGTAAATGGAAGCGGCTTACGAGATTAAGTAAAGAATCTGCAATACGCTGCAGCCTTTCTATCACACCCCCTAGCTCTGCTGCAGTGGCTGCTTGTTCCTGAGCTGCAGCAGCCACCTCCTGGGTAGAAGCCGCTGTATTTTGGGCACCAGTGGCAAGATGTTCTGCTTCTTTAGCTACCGTCTCTGCCGCTGTTCCAGCCTTCCCGGCCACCTCCTTTACTTTCCCGGCCAATCCTCCTACCTGCTCAGCATATACCATTATCTCCTTAAGCACTTTTATAAGAGAATCTAGCTCCTCCCGCAAGCGCTGGACAGAGCGAACCTCCTCCCCCACCGCTTGCTCCACAGCTTGTAACCTTTCCTGCATCTCCAGGCTCAAAGCTTCAATCTCAGCGGCCGCCTGCGTAGAGTTGCTCGCCAACTTCCGGACTTCTTCAGCTACAACGGCAAATCCGCGGCCTTGTTCACCCGCCCGGGCGGCCTCTATGGCTGCATTAAGGGCTAGAAGATTGGTCTGGTCCGCCACTTCCACAATGACACGTAAAATTTCTTCAATGCGCTGGGCAGACTGAGCCATAAGGTGCACCATGTTGACGGTGGTCTGGCTAACCTCTTCCACCGATTTCATCCCCGAGGATAAAACGTTCGTTCCCTCCTGGCCACGCTTAACCACCGATAGATTCTGGGTGCTAGCTTTCTCCATCTCGGTGGCTACTTCTAAAAGCTCCCTTGCCGAAAGGTGCAATTCCCAAGAAGTATCCTTTAAGCTTTTTACTTGTGCACTTTGAGCATCAGCTCCTGAGGCTACTTGACTAGCAGCCTGAGCAACTTCATCCGCCGTCCTAGCTACGGTCCCCGCAGCTTCCTGCAGAGAACTGGCCGTATCTTTTATCCCTCTACTTACCTCCTATCTCAATTTTTTGCTTAAATCTCCCTCTATCTCTCGCTCTCTTAGATTTT
>NZ_JAKKUR010000092.1 GCF_021890735.1 Thermanaeromonas sp. | reverse complement strand
AAGGCCGCCAGAGCTAGGCGGCCTAAGGAGTCTATATATCAATTTAGGTTTACACGTTAAAAAGATTTGACATTATTTTTTAAGCAGCCCATGGCAGGACATTTTAGCCTAAAGTCTTCGAGGGAAATTTTTTCAAATTGGGGGACCTAAATAGTGCTGCGGGTATAGGTTAAATAAGTAGTGGCCTGCGATTTTTATACGCGAAAAATGTTAACCTAAGAAGGAATATAGGTTTACAATAGAGAATAATATATCCCATAGAATAATACCCCAGGAGAGGAACAGATTTGGTTTGTTTTCTAGAAAAAGAACTAGAGCTACTAAAGGAAAGCCATCTTTATCGCCAGTTACCCGGACCCCTGGAGGGGCCCTCTGGCCCCAGAACAAGGATAAAGGGGCAGGAAGTGGTACTTTTTTCCTCCAACAATTACCTGGGCCTGGCTCATCATCCCCGCGTTAAAGCTGCGGCCGTAGAGGCCGTGGAAAGGTGGGGGACGGGAAGCGGAGGTTCTCGTCTGACTACCGGAAATTTTGTTTTGCACCGCCAATTAGAGGAGCGCATTGCCCGGTTTAAGGGTACAGAAGATGCCGTTGTGTTTAGTTCTGGTTACCTGGCCAACCTGGGAGCGATTTCGGCCCTGGTGGGTCGGGGAGACCTGGTGCTCAGCGACGAGCTAAACCATGCGAGCATAATCGATGGTTGCCGCTTAAGCCGGGCCACGGTTAAGATTTTCCGCCATAGGGACGTAGCCCATGCAAGGGATATTCTGTTGGCGGAACGCAACTCATACCGCAGGTGCCTTATCGTTACCGACGGAGTTTTTAGTATGGACGGGGATATAGCTCCCCTGCCCCAACTGTTGCAGTTGGCCGAGGAGTTCCAGGCCCTTCTTATGGTGGACGATGCCCACGCTACCGGGGTTTTGGGCAAGAGGGGGGCAGGAACGGTGGAACATTTTGGTCTGGAAGGCCGGAGCATCATCCAAATGGGCACTTTAAGCAAGGCCCTCGGCAGTGAGGGCGGGTACGTAGCCGGCGATGCCCTTTTAATTGATTACCTGCGCAACCGCGCCCGCAGCTTTATCTTTTCCACCGCTCCTTCCCCGCCTGTAGTTGCTGCGGCCCTGGCGGCCCTGGACGTCCTGAAAGAAGAACCGCACCTTATCGAACAGCTTCACGCCAACGTCGGCCAGCTTTACAGGGGCTTAAGAGAAATGGGCTTTGAGGTGTTGCCTACGGAAACAGCCATTATTCCCCTGATGGTAGGGGAAGCCCGCCGGGCCCTGGCCCTTTCGGCAGCCCTGGAGGAAAAGGGCGTGTTTGTGCCGGCCATTCGCCCGCCTACAGTGCCGGAAGGCACCAGCCGTTTAAGGATTACCGTCATGGCCACCCACAAACCGGAAGATATTCAAAGGGCCCTGGAAGCCTTTCTGTGGGCCGGAAAAAATTTAGGGCTCATTTAAAAAAGCCAAAAGGAGGATGTAAAACCAAATGGATAAAACAAGAGGGTCCCTCAAGGAGGTAGTGGAAATTGCCCTCTTGGCAGCATTCATTATTGTTACTGGCTCTTTCAAATTACCCGGCATCATACCAGGCACCGAATTTCAACTCTCGGCTCCTATTGGGGTGGCCATTGCCGCCAACTTTGGCTTTAAGCGCTATTTTTTAGCTGGGCTAGTAGCCAGCCTGGTTTTATACAGCACTGGGGCGCACAACTTCTTTAATGTGATAGTGTCCATAGTTTTTCGCTTGGTGGCTGGCGGCATTATTGCGATTTTAGGCCCCAGTTTCCTTGTGATTACCGTTGCCGGTCCCCTGGGTTCTGTGGCTGCCCGTCTGATTCTGGCTGGCCTTTTGCACAAGGGGGTAATTGTTCTACTGGTTGCCGCCTTGCCCGGGATGCTCTACACGGCTTTAACGGCCTGGCCTTTAACCAGACTTATGGCCAGGGCTAAGAAGCAAATTGAGGGAGGGACTTCTTTTGGAGGAAGCGGTATATAGTGTCCGAATGAGGGCTGCCCGGGGAACTCCCCACGAAAAGGGAGGGCAACACATATCGGGGGCGGAAAGGATTGTCTCCTCGCAGCAGGTGGCCTCTACTGTCCAGCAAATGCTTTCTCGGGCCAAGAACCATGCCCTGGGAGAACCTGATTTTATAAATATCAGCATCGAGCGCCTGGAGTTCTCCAAAATAAAGCAGATTGCCGCTCTGCCGCTGGTAACGGTAAAAGCTAGTGATCACGGGCAGGCGCTCTACTGTGCCCGCCAGCTTCTTTTGGCCAGCGGGGTGCAGGGGCAGGTTATAGAAGAGGCTATAAGGCTACTTGCCCGGGGGCCTTCGCCCGGCGGGCGAAACATGAGAGGGGCGGTAATCATGGATGCCCAGAGTGGCCGGCGTCTGGAGCCCGACCCTTGGCGGGGAGTGCGTGTCTCCCGCATGGATTATACTCCCCAGGCGGCTAAGGAGTTATCGCGCCTGTTAGAGCCGCTGGGGTTAGATCATTTCCGGGTCAAGGAAGCCCTGGCCCTGGCCTCCAAGGTTATTTGGGCCGGGACGCTGGCCGAAATATGCTGTTCGGACGACCCCCATTATACCATCGGTTATGTTTCCTCCCGGCGCTTGGGCTATGTGCGCATTCCCTATTTGAAGCACCATTCCTTTAAAGGAGGGCGGGTGTTCTTTGTACATCTCCAGGAAGTAAATCTTACGGAATACATAGCCAGGCTCCAGGAGGAACCGGTTTTGATAGCTCAAATCAGCGCCGTTCAAGGCGTAAAAGATCTTACGTCATTACTGGAGGAGAAATGCCAATGGACTATGCCAGAAAGGGCTACTTCGTAACCGGAACAGATACCGGAGTAGGAAAAACAGTAGTTACCGCCGGTCTGGCGGGCGTTTTCCGCCACCAGGGCATTGACGCCGTGGCCCTCAAACCGGTGCAGACCGGGGCGGCTGTTAGAAACGGGGAACTAGTCCCCGAAGATGCTCTCTTTTACCGCCTGGCAGCCGGCCTTCCCCAGCCCCTTGACCAGTTAAACCTTTACCGCTTTGCCCCGGCGTTATCTCCTCACCTGGCGGCCAAACTTTGTGGGGAAAAGGTTGAGCCCCAAAAAATAATAGATTTTTGCCGGCGGGCCCTTCTGCGCCACCAGTTGACCCTCATCGAAGGGGCCGGGGGCCTGTGTGTGCCCCTCTCTGGCCCTGACTTTACCGTGGCCCATCTGGCCCGGGAACTTTCCTTGCCCTTAATTGTGGTGGCTAGAATCGGCTTAGGAACCATTAACCATACGGTGCTCACGGTGGCTTACGCCCAAAGCCTTGGGTTAGAAGTGGCAGGGATAGTTTTTAATGGCTTAAAGCAGCAGGAATTAGGTCCCGCTGAACGGGACAACCCCGAAATTATTGCCCAAATGACCGGAGTGCCGGTGCTGGGTATCCTGCCCCACCTTACGGGGATAAGTGTGGAAGGCGGGGTCGCGGAAGGACTTTTGGAAGCGGTGGAGGAATCCGTTTCCTGGCGTCAGTTGATTCCCTGGCTTAAACCTTAAGCATAGACGATGGGGAGGTGCTTCAGTTGAGCAGCTACGATCCCTCGCTTCTTGAACAATGGGACAAGCAGTACGTCTGGCATCCCTTTACCCAAATGCAGCAATATCTTCAGGAAAAACCCGTGATCATCAAGCAGGGAGAAGGTAGCTACCTCATTGATGTGGAGGGAAACCGCTATTTGGACGGTGTATCCTCCCTCTGGGTTACCGTCCACGGCCACTGCCATCCGGAGTTAAACCGGGCCATCAAGGAGCAGTTGGATCGTATTGCCCACTCCACCCTTTTGGGCCTGGCCAATGTACCCTCTATCTTGCTGGCCAAAAAATTGGTGGAAATTACCCCACCAGGGTTAAATAAAGTCTTTTACTCCGATAACGGGGCCACAGCGGTGGAAATTGCCCTCAAAATAGCCTTTCAGTACTGGCAACAAAAGGAGGGCGGTCGCTATCGTAGAAAAACCAAGTTCATCTCTTTTGTTAACGCCTACCACGGAGACACTATTGGCTCAGTAAGCGTCGGGGGCATACCCCTTTTCCACGGCATTTTCAAGCCCCTACTTTTTGAGTGCTTGTACGCCCCGGCACCATATTGTTACCGGTGCCCCTTGGGCCTGGAGAGAGAAAGCTGTGAGATGGCTTGCCTTAACCAGCTTGAGGGGTTGCTGGAAAAGCACCGGGAGGAGGTCGCTGCCCTCATCATCGAGCCTTTAGTCCAGGGGGCGGCGGGCATGATCACCGCTCCAGACGGTTTCCTTCGCCGGGTGCGGGAGTTGTGCTCAAAGTACAACGTCCTGCTCATTGCCGACGAGGTGGCGGTGGGTTTTGGCCGCACGGGCCGTCTCTTCGCCTGCGAGCACGAAGACGTAACTCCCGACTTAATGTGTCTGGCCAAGGGGATCACGGGAGGCTACCTTCCCCTGGCTGCCACCCTGACCACCGACGAGATCTACGAGGCCTTTTTGGGCGAGCCGGAGGAATGTAAGACCTTTTACCACGGACACACCTACACGGGCAATCCCTTAGCCTGCGCTGCGGCCCTGGCCAGCATTGAGCTCTTTGAAAAAACAGACCTGCTGGCTTCCTTACAACCTAAGATCGAGCTTTTACGCCGGGGTCTGGAGAACTTTCGGGATTTACCCCACGTAGGAGATATCCGCCAGCGAGGTATGATGGTGGGCATTGAGTTGGTGGTGGATAAAGATACCAAGGAGCCTTATGCTATGAAGGAGCAGATAGGTCACCGGGTTATCCTGGAGGCCCGTCGGAGGGGGCTCATCCTTCGTCCCTTGGGTAATGTCATTGTCCTCATGCCCGTGCTGTCCATGTCTAACGAAGAGCTGAACAGGGTTCTAGAGATTACCTATGAATCTATAGCCGTAGTAACCGGTAAATGAGCGGAGGGGTAGGTATATGGGGAAGAATCTAATGTGGGAGAAGATCAGAGAAAAGGTCCTTGAGGGAGAAGGCTTATCCCGGGAAGAAGCGTATTACCTGGCTGGATGGCCACAGGAAAAATGGGGGGACCTTCTTTATCTTTCTCGCCAAGTCCGGGAACGTTTCGGGGGCAGGGAGGTGGAGATGTGCGCCATCATCAACGCCCGTTCGGGATTGTGCAGCGAGGATTGCTGTTTTTGCGCCCAGTCTTCCCGTTATAAAACTGGCGTGGAGGTGTACCCCCTCATTGATGCGCCCAAAGCCCTGGAAAAGGCCCGGCGCATGGAAGCCGTTGGAGTGAAACGCTTTGCCCTGGTTACCAGCGGTAAGGGCATTGGGGAAAGGGACTTTAAGAAGGTGCTGGAGATCTACCGGGTCCTGCGGGCCGAGACGCGCCTTGAGCTGTGCGCTTCCCTGGGTATCATTGACGAAGGGAAGGCCCAGCGTTTGAAAGAGGTAGGGGTCACCACCTACCACCATAACCTGGAAACCGGCCGGAGCTACTTCCCCCAGATCTGTACCACCCATACCTTTGAAGAAAGGGTGGCTACTATCCAGGCGGCCCGGGCCGCGGGGTTAAATGTATGCTCCGGCGGGATCATCGGGCTGGGGGAAACTATGGCCCATAGGCTGGAAATGATCTTTGAGCTACGGGAACTGGGAGTACGGTCGGTGCCGGTCAATATCCTGAACCCCATTCCCGGCACACCCTTGGCCAATCAAGAGCGCCTCCCGGTGGAGGAGATCCTCAAAACCCTGGCTCTTTTCCGCCTCATCATTCCCAAGGCCGTTTTCCGCCTCTGCGGTGGGCGGGAGCCAGGGCTGGGAGAGAAGCAAAAGGAAGCCTTAGCGATGGCTATAAACGGTTTGATGGTGGGCAACTATCTTACCACCCGGGGCAACGAGATCCGGGAAGACCTGGACATGATTGCCGAGGCGGGGTTGAGGGTGAGCTGATACCATAGCCTTACGGCGGGCTTTGGTGGGCGAAGTTGAAGAGCCCTAGTCCCTTTAACAACATACACTGGTACATACAATTTGGATTTGCCTGGCCTAGAAGGGCCAGGTTTTTTCATGGCTAAAAAATTAATGAATAATTTTGGAGGAATTAGG
>NZ_JAKKUR010000091.1 GCF_021890735.1 Thermanaeromonas sp. | reverse complement strand
GGCCCAATGAGATTTCTGGTCGACATGTGTACGGGCGGTAAATTGGCGGTTAGGCTCGAGGAAAGGGGTTATGATGTAGCTCAGGTAAGGAAGGCGGATTCCTCCATAAACGACGGATGGGGTCAAAAAAAGCCCCGGAGCGGGGCTTTAGCACCTAAGGGTAATCTTATTCACCTAGCATTAGCTTCGGGCTTTAATAATATTTCTTTCTTTCCATGTATTCGTACACCAGATTTAACGTTTCCCCGAAGCGCTGGAAGTGTACAACTTCCCTTTCCCTCAGGAACCTTAGCACATCGGTGACGTCAGGATCGTCGGAAAGGTTGATAAGCAGCTCGTATGTTGCACGGGCTTTTTGTTCGGCAGCAAGGTTTTCATAAAGGTCAGCAATGGGGTCGCCTTTGGACTGAATATAGCTGGCCGTCCACGGTGCGCCCTCAGGATTGACGAAGTACAGGGCCCGGTCATGGTCGGCGTAATAGCCGTCCAACCCAGCGCGTTTAATTTCTTCTAAAGGAGCATCTTTGATTAAGTTATATACCAGTGCGGCGATAATTTCCATGTGAGCCAGTTCTTCGGTGCCGATGTCCGTTAGAACGGCCTTGGCCTGGGGTATGGGCATGGTATAACGCTGGGTAAGGTAACGTAGTGAGGCACCTAATTCCCCATCCGGCCCGCCATACTGGGTTATGATATTTTTAGCCAGCCGGGGGTTAGGCCTGCTCACCCTAACCGGATATTGGAGTTTCTTTTCGTATATCCACATCGTTCCTGATTCCTCCTTAGATGAGAATCAATATTCGGACTCCAAAGATGACGATTATTAGCGGCTACCTAAAAAGTGATCTCCCAAGGCCAGGGATCTTCTACCCATCTCCAGGATCCGGGGCTCGGGGTGGTACCGTAGTTGGTGAGCGGCCCGTAGCGGCTTTCATACTCCTGTTTTAGCTGGGCCAGTTTCCGGGCAGCTTGGTTAAATTCTTCTAGAGCCTTCATATCCTGGGGGTGGGTATCTAAATATAGATTGAATTCTAAGGCCGTGAATTCCAGGGCCATGATTTGCTCAAGAAGTTTTCGACGGTCGTAATCCATGGGAAAGCCTCCTTCCTGAGTTAGCGTGCTGTAGGATGATAGGGCATGTAAAGCTCTGGGAAAATAGTGCCCTTTCTCAGACCTTCTAGAGGGTCCCATTTTTCGGTGTATCTTTGCCACGGGATATAGGCCCGGGCTAGTTCCCAATTGAATCCTTGAGCCTGAGCCTCATTCATATAGATTACCTCCTTTGCCTGTAATTTTCCTGGCTACTTTATATTATGTAACCGCCCAGGAAAAGTGAGCCTCTCGTGTAAGAATATCCTAATACAGGATGGAGTTTACAAATAAGAAGGAAAATAGGAAGACATATTTAAAGAAGGAGGGGATACAATAGACTTTAGAGTAAATTAGAAAGGGGGAGATTTCTTGCACGTAAAGGTAATAGAATTGGTAGGCGAATCTCCATCCAACTGGAAAGATGCCGTACAAGCGGCGGTGGCTGAAGCCTCTAAGGAGATCCCCAACATTTCCGGAGTAGAGGTCTTGAACCTGACGGCCAATGTAAAGAACGGAAAACTCACCGAATTTAAGGCTAACGTAAAAATCGCTTATGCTGATAACCCTGCGGACCTATAAGTTAGTTCCATCCAAGTAAATTAGCCCCGGGCCGTTTTCCCGGGGCTTATTTTACATTGCATGCAATTACGAAACTTCGTGGCAAAATTCGGCTAGGCGCTTCAGGCCAGCCTCAATTTGTTCCCTTGAAGTAGCATAAGACAGGCGCAAGTAGTTATCGTTTCCGAAGGCGATACCGGGCACTACTGCTACATGGAAGTGTTGGAGAAGGGCGGCAGCGATGTCTGTGGAAGAGTTTAGGGATTGGCCTTTGAATTTTTTACCCAAGAGACCTGAGACATTGGGGAATAAATAAAAAGCTCCGCCGGGTCTGGTACACGTTATTCCGGGCAGGGCTTGCAACTCCTCAAGCATAAGATTACGGCGTACCTCGAACTCTTGCCTCATTCTTTCTACGGGTTCCTGACTGCCGGTAAGGGCGGCAAGTGCTGCTTTCTGGGCGATGGAAGTAGGATTAGAAGTGGAGTGACTTTGGAGGTCGGCCATGGCCTGGGCTACCGGTAATGGGGCGGCAGCAAAACCTATCCTCCAGCCTGTCATGGCATAGGCTTTGGACACGCCGTCTATAAGGATAGTGCGCTCTTTCATTTCGCGACCCAAGGAGGCAATACTTACGTGCTTTAAACCGTCATAAATAAGGGCGGCATAGATTTCGTCAGAGATGACCCAGAGGTTGTGCTCTAAAATGACTTCTGCCAGTTCTTCCAGCTCTTTTTTATCGTACACCGTTCCGGTAGGGTTACAAGGCGAGTTAAGGATAAGTAACTTGGTGCGGGGGGTCAAAACCTCTTTGAGAGCAGCTTTCGTAAGCTTAAATTCCGTAGCCTCGTCGGTTTCTACCACTACAGGCCGGGCACCGGCGAGTTTCACTTGTTCGTAATAGCTCACCCAGTAAGGAGCCACTAAAACAACTTCATCTCCCTCCTCACAACAAACCTGGAGGGCATTATACAGTGAGTGCTTCGCACCGCAGGAGACCACGATTTCTTTTGGGCTATATTCTACCCCGCGCTCCCGGCTGAGCTTTTCGGCCACGGCTTGACGCAGCTCGTCTATACCCGGCACCGGGGTGTATTTGGTAAATCCTGCTTCTAGGGCCTCTACGGCTGCTTTTTTTATGTGTTCAGGGGTGTCGAAATCGGGCTCGCCGGCACTAAAGTTTATCACCTTGACCCCTTGAGCTTTCATCTTTTTGGCCTGGGCATCGATGGAGAGGGTGGGGGAAGGGCTGATAGAAGTTGCCCGGGTAGCTAATTTCAATGGATATCCCTCCTACGTTGTGGATAGGCCTTTGGGCCATGAGAGTTTCTTTTACCAGTTGGTATTTTAACATATCTTGTTTTCCATTGACATGTATACATGTAAAGGGATAATAGAGGTTGGAGCAGAGTAAGTGCAGGGCTCGGGTGGTTTCATGGATGTAAGGGAATTTGCCAGCTTTCTAGTGGGGAAAGTGACTTTGCGGAAGGAACTTTGTGTGAGGAGCCTGTCTCCTCGCGCTTCTTGCCGGCGCTGTGTAGAGAGCTGTCCTTTGGATAGTATAGAGATAACTGAAAAGGGTCCACAGATTGCCGATTGCAATCGTTGCGGCCTGTGTGCCGCCGCGTGTCCTACGGGAGCTCTTAAGGATCCCGAAAGAACCCCGGCTTTTTTCTTGGCCAGGGGAAGGGAAATATTAAAACATTATGAGGAAGTTATATTTTTTTGCCTCCGCTTGCCGCCTCGCATCCGTCAGGATAAGACACCTAATGCGGTTTTCGTCCCTTGTTTAGGTGCCCTTATCCCGGAGGTTTTGCTGGCGCTGGCCACAGAAGGCAAGGTATTACTTGTGCTTCCCCGGGAAGGATGTGCTGGGTGTGCTTTAGAGAAAGGCCGGAGTATTTATGAAAACACATTATTCCTCGTAAATAAGATGCTAGAAGCCCTACAATTTTCGCCTGAAAGGATAAGAGTTACTTCAGAAGTCCCGCCCTTGCGGGTTAAAAGCCTTAGTAAAGCCTCCGGAGAGGCAGCCATGGGTAGGAGGGAATTTTTTGCGGCCTTGTTTCGGGGCATTAACAGAGGGGTAATACAAGAAAACTCAGGGCAGGGTAATATACCCGCTTCGCGCAGGCAGATTTTAGACCAAGTATTAGAAGATGTAGAAAAAGCCAAAGGCTCCTTACGAAAAGATAAAGACTGGCCCCAGGCCGGCCTTAAGGTAGCGGGACCGTGCTATTTCTGTAATGTTTGTAGCCGCCTGTGCCCAACTGGTGCACTTACCTTGCAGGAGGAAAAACTTCTTTTTAGTCCTGCCCTTTGCTTATCATGCGGTCTATGTATAGACGTATGCCTCCACGGTAGCCTTTCATGGGGGGATAAAATAAGTTTAAATTCCTTGGTTACAAAAGAAAGACAAGAGCTCACCATAGCCGGCATCAGGGAGTGTGTAAACTGCGGGGAGAAATTTTCAGGCAATACTTACGCCCGATTATGCCTCCGCTGCCTGTTACAAAAGGGCTTGATACAGTAAAGGAGGGACCCCAATATGGAGCACCAAGGCACCGAGCAAGAAATTTTACAGGAATGGCTTAAAGGCAGGGAAATAATTTACCGCCTCCTGGCCCGCCTTTACCGTGAAAGCCCCGGCCAGGATGTCATTAAAGCCTTATTGGCAGAGGATACCCTAGCCCAACTGGCCCAGGGAGAAGCCAATGAGGAAAGCCGCAGAGGATGCCAAATGATGGATGAGGAATTAAAATCCCAGAAAGAAAACCTTAAAGCATTTGAAGCGAAATTACGACAGGACTTCACGCGTCTTTTCGTGGGCCCCGGAGGTATTAAAGCACCGCCTTGGGAATCTGTGTACCGCTCCCGGGAGCGCTTGCTCTTTGGTGAGGAGACCTTAGCCGTACGGAAGTTTTACCAATCATTTGGGGTAAGTATTAAAAATCTATATCGCGAGCCCGACGACCATTTAAGCTTGGAACTTGAGTTCATGTCCTGGTTATGTGCCAGAGCTTTGGAAGAGTTGCCCCGAGGAGAGTGGAAGCTCTACCTTGAAGGACAAAAACGATTTTTGCGTGAACACCTCCTTGAGTGGGTACCCGCCTTTACTAAAGATATGGAGAATAACGCTGAAACAGCTTTCTTCCGGGGGCTGGCCAGCTTCACCCGCGGTTTCCTCCTTCAGGACTTGGAGGAAGTGCAGGCTGTTTTAGATGCATAAACCCAAGGGGTTCCAGCCCATAATATAGCCTGAGGTGAAAAGAATGGCCGACCAGACGAAGCAACCTGGGCCACCTAAGAAACCCCTGACCTTGGCGGAGCAGATAAGTAAGCAGCGCCAGGAATATGAGCAGCAGGTTTATCAAAAGCTCGTAGAACAAGTAAAGCCCAAACCTAAGGTTCTGGTCAACGCTTTAAACGCCTTCTGGGTTGGAGGATCTATCTGCGCACTCGGCCAGCTTATAACCTTGGCCTTTAGAAGTGGGGGTTTTTCTCCCCAGGATGCTGCCAACGCCACAACTATGGTTATGGTTTTTTTAGGGGCTTTATTGACGGGCCTAGGGATCTACGATCAGATCGGCAAATTTGCCGGGGCAGGTTCTATCATTCCCATCACCGGTTTTGCCAACTCCATCGTTTCTCCGGCCCTGGAATTTAAGAGAGAAGGATTTGTATTCGGTGTAGGGGCTCGCCTTTTTATGGTGGCCGGTCCGGTCATCATTTACGGGCTGGTGACCTCGGTGATAGTCGGATTAATCGCTTATCTTGCAGGCTCTTAGAGGTGAAGCCAGGTGAGTCCGGCTACCAAAAGGGTAGGGAAACATACCATTCAGTTTGCCAATCCCCCTGTGGTGGTGGCTACGGCCTCGGTAGTAGGTCCCAAAGAAGGAGAAGGGCCTTTAGGTAACACCTTCGACATGGTTATAACCGACACCTACTTCGGAGAAGAAAGCTGGGAGAAGGCCGAACGCAAGATGCTGGAGGAGGCCGTTAAAATGGTCATCGCCAAGGCCAAATTGCAGTGGCAGGACATAGACTACCTCTTGGCCGGTGACCTCTTAAACCAGACCATTTCGGCTAACTATACGGCCCGCAACTTAGGTATCCCCTTCCTCGGCCTGTACGGGGCTTGCTCCACCATGTATGAAGGCATGGCCTTGGCCAGTATCCTCATAGACGGGGGTTTCGCCACCCATGTAGTGGCAGCGTGCAGCAGCCATTATGACACTGCCGAGCGTCAGTACCGGTATCCTACGGAACAAGGTGTCCAGAAACCTCTTACTGCCCAGTGGACGGTAACGGGAGCCGGTGCAGTATTGCTCGCACCTGCCGGTAACGGTCCCCGGATCACCCACGCCACCATAGGGCGGGTTTTGGACATGGGTATAAAGGATCCGCAGGATATGGGTTCGGCCATGGCTCCTGCTGCCGTGGACACGTTGGTTCGCCATTTTCAAGATACCGGGCGGA
>NZ_JAKKUR010000090.1 GCF_021890735.1 Thermanaeromonas sp. | reverse complement strand
CTGGACGGTTTCTCTAAGACCTATGCCATGACCGGGTGGCGGTTAGGGTATGGCCTTATGCATAAGGATCTGGCCGCCCGCGTTGCCCAGCTCATGGTAAACTCCAATTCCTGCACTGCCGCCTTCGTCCAAATAGCTGGAATCGAAGCCCTAACCGGTCCTCAAGATGCAGTTTACGCCATGGTTGCTGAATTCAAACGCCGGCGGGATATCATTGTAGAAGGATTAAATTCTATCCCCGGTATAACCTGTAAAAAGCCGGTAGGCTCCTTCTACGTTTTTCCTAATGTAAAATCTTTTGGTCGTCCCAGCAAAGAGATCGCTGATTTTCTTCTAGAAGAAGCTGGAGTAGCGGTCTTAGGAGGAACAGCTTTTGGTGAATATGGTGAAGGTTACTTACGTTTATCCTATGCTAACTCAGTCGAAAATATCCAAAAAGCTCTAAACCGCATAGAAGATGTGTTAAAAAAATTGCGTCGGTAAAGTTAGTCCTAGCTTGAGGACGCTTACAAAATTACTTAAAAAGGCCCTCCCTTTATTTAAAAAGGAGAGGGCCTTTTTAAAGGTCAATTTTAAGAGGGCGTTTTAATTAAAAAGGGAGTATAAAGCTTGAGTGGCTGCCTCTAGGGCCCGCCGAACCAGTACCCGTACCATTTCTTTCCTGTACTCACGGGAACCGCGAAGTAAGCTGTCCCGGGGCTGGGCAAGTTCGGCCGCTATCTTGGCCGCCTCTTCTATTTTTTCCTGGCTAACTTTGGCTCCTATCAGAGCTTCCCCTGCCTCCCGGCAGAGGAAGGGCTTAGGGGCTACGGGCGCCACACATATACGCGCCTTTTCCCAGCGGCCATCTTTAATCTGTACTCGTACAGCAACATTAAGAATGGGCAAGGATAAAGCCCGGCGGGGCGAAAGCCGGACAAAGGCCGAAGCCTCTCCCTCTCCCCATCGGGGCACCAAAAATCTTTTTAACAGCTCCCGGGTGCTGTCCACTTTAGAGCGCCCTACTCCTTCATATAAATCTTCTACCGCTACCCTGCTTTTCCCTTGAGGTCCCCATATTTCCGCTTCGGCTCCCAGGGCCACTAGGGCCACCGCGGTATCTGCCGCCGGCTGCGCGTTAACTACATTCCCGGCCAAAGTACCCACATTGCGGATCTGGGGTGAGCCCACCGAAGAAGCCGCCTGGGCTAAGGCAGGAAGCTTTCTCCGGATAAGCGGAGATGTAGCAGCTTGAGTATGGGTTACTCCAGCACCTATGCTTATGGTATCCTCTTCCTCTTGGATAAGGTTTAACTCCGGGATACGGGTTACATCCACGAGAACCCGGGGGCGCAAGCGCTTCTTTTTTATATCTATCATCAGATCTGTACCGCCCGCTATGACTCTGGCCCCTTCATATGCGCTCAACATCTCCAGGCATTCGGATACAGAATTAGGAAAAAGATAACTATAAACCATAGAATGTTATATTCCTCCTTAAGTAGCTGGGTTGCAGGCTAAACACCAAGAACCCGCCACAAACCTGTTAACAACCCCAAGTTATATTTTCCTAATCTCTAAAACCTCTCCCAGAGTTTTTGGGCTAGCTTGCGGGCCCGGGCGGCAATAGCAGCTTCATCCAAGTGCAGAAGCTGCCGGTTGCGCATAAGGATCTTTCCTCCTATGATAGTGGTGTCCACCCGGCCTCCATGGAAGCCAAAAAGCAAATGACCATACCAGTTTTCCGCGGTCAAGGGTGTGGGAGGCTCGTAATCCACCAGAATTATATCTGCGTATGCGCCAGGGACTAGGCGCCCCAACGGGCGGGGGTAAAAGGCTTGCAGGATACGGGCATTATTGGTGAAGGCCATGGTAGGGATCTCCTGCCATCCAGCGCTCGGATCACCGCTTATAAATTTGCGCAGAACATTAGCTACCTTTAAAGATTCAAACATATCGCAGGTATACCCATCAGTACCTAAACCTACTATCACACCGGCAGCCAACATCTCTCCTACAGGAGCGCAGCCCACAGCGTTACCCATATTGGACTCCGGATTATGCACCACCATGGTTCCCGTATCTCGCAGGATACCTATTTCCCTTTCGGTAACATGGACGCAGTGGGCGGCGATGGTACGGGGTCCCAAAACCCCCTTATCCGCCAGCCTTTCCACCACCCGCTTACCCGAGCGTTCCAGAGCATCTTCTACATCCTGGATGCCTTCCGCCACGTGAATATGGAAACCGCAGCCCAGCTCCTCTGCTGCCTCCCGGCAGGCAGCCAATGTCTCATCGGACAGAGTAAAAGATGCATGAAGTCCGAAGGTGGCAGAAAGCAAACCCTCCCGGTTGCGATACTTCTTAATAGCCTCCACGTTCTCTTCTATCCCCTGCCGTGCAACCTCTGGGCCATCCCGGTCAGAGACTTCATAAGCCAAGCAAGTACGTACCCCGGCCTCCTCCACTGCTCTAGCTATAGCGTCCAGGCTCCCTCGTACAGCCCGGGGGCTCGCATGGTGATCAAGTATAGTAGTAGTACCGCACTTAATACAATCAATAAGGGGTAAAAGGGCGCTATAATATACATCTTCCAGGGTTAGGGCCTTATCCAGTCGCCACCACAACCGCTCCAAAATCTCTAAAAAATTGGTGGGAGGAGGATCCTTTAAGGCCATCCCCCGGGCAAAGGTACTGTAAAGATGCATGTGGGTATTGGTCATACCCGGCATTATGATCTTGCCACCAGCATCTAAAAATTCTGCTTCCGGATAAGCCTCCTGTAGCTTCTGAGTAGGACCAACAGCTGTAATCTCGTCCCCTTCTATAGCCACGCCCCCTTCTTCATAATAGGGAGCATCAGGGTCCAAGGTCAAAAGCCGGCCATTGCCTACAATAAGCATCCTTTACTCTCCCCTCGCCATAACTTCTGCCGCTTTCTCTACGGCGCGTACTATTTGGCTGTAGCCAGTACAGCGGCACAGGTTGCCTGAAAGGGCCTCTCTAATCTCATCTTTAGTGGGACGGGGGTTGTTATCCAAAAGGGCCTTAGCGCTCAGGATCATCCCCGGTGTACAGAAACCGCACTGCACGGCACCTTCAGAAATAAAGGCCTCTTGCAGGGGATGGAGCTTTTCCCCTTGAGCCAAACCTTCAATGGTAGTAACCTCCCGGCCTTCAGCTTTAGCCGCAGGGAGAAGGCAGGAAACCACCGCCACTCCGTCTAAAAGCACAGTACAGGCTCCACATTCCCCTTCCCCACACCCTTCCTTAGTACCTGTTAATCCTAAATAATCCCGGAGAAGCTTAAGGAGGGTGATTCCGGCCGGTGCCTCTACTTGGACTTCCTTCCCGTTCACTTTAAGCCTGAACTGCCGCAGAAGACTCCCCTCCCTTCTTCCCAAAAAACCCCAAAACAAGCTTGAACTCGTTCAGAGAGGCTTTTGTTCGGTTGCCTAAACAAGCCTTTCGGTAGTCAAAAACTTGGCGGTAAAATTAAAGGCTTAATCTGCTAGCGCTTTTTCTACAGCCCTTATAATGTTCTGGTAACCTGTGCAGCGGCAAAGATGACCGGACAACTCCCTTTTAATTTCTTCCCTCGTGTACTTTTTACCGCTTTCTACCATAGCCGTAGCTGTAAGAACATAACCAGGGGTACAGAAACCGCACTGGATGGCGCCTTCTTCAATAAAGGCTTTCTGTACCTTGGAAAGCTCACCGTTCTTAGCTATACCTTCGATGGTTACTATATTCTTCCCTTCCGCCCAGACAGCCAAGTAAATACAAGAGTCAATGGGTACACCGTCTATAAGGACGGTACAAGCCCCGCATTCTCCCACTCCGCACCCTTTTTTAACGCCCGTATATCCCAAGCGGTTGCGCAAAACTTCAAGGAGCGATTCGCGGACGTCAACTTCTAAAGTTTCCTGTTTTCCATTTACTACAAAAGAAATCTTCTTAAGCAATTTCCTCGCCCCCTGCTTTTACAATGGCCGCCTTTAAGGCCCTCTGGGTAAGCTCTTCCACCAAGTGCTCCCTGTATTCCTTGGAGGCCCTCCAGGAGGTTCTTGCTTTAGTAGATTTTACGGCTAGCCTTCCAATCTCGGCTATAACCTGGGCGGAAACGCTTTTCCCTTTAGCATAGGCTTCGGCTTCCGGACATCTTAAAGGAGTCGGGCCTGCCACCCCTAGCCCGATCCTTACATCTTCAAAAATAGTGCCTTCCTTTATCTTGCAAAGCACAGCCACGCCCAAAATAGCGATGTCCATGGCTTTACGGGCAGAAAATTTTATATAATGACCTGCATAGCCTATATAATTTTCTGGAGAGATGATGATTTCCGTAAGGATCTCTCCGGGTTTTAAATCCACTCTCCCGGGGCCCAGGTAAAAATCTTGAATAGGGACAATCCTTTCCCCTTGTTGGCCCTTTAATTTGAGTTCGGCATTCAGAACAAATAAGGAAGGGGCGCTGTCCGCCGAAGTGGCGCCGTTACAGATGTTTCCACCTATGGTAGCCACATTACGGATCTGCGGCCCGCCCATGGATAAAGCGGCTTCTGCTAAGATAGGGATGTTTTCTTTGATAACAGGGTCATTGATAATCTGGGTGAAAGTGGACAGTGGCCCGATAATAATCCTTCCGTCCTCAAGTTTGCGGATACCTTCCAAGGATTTTATTTTACGGATGCTGAGTAACTCTGCTTTTTGTATCTTGCCATGATGTATTTTAATCAAAACATCAGTGCCGCCAGCAATAACGATCAAATTAGGATTGTCCGCCAACAGCCTTGTGGCCTCATCTATCGTTTCCGCCTCGAAATAAGCCTTTATATCATACATAAAGCCTATCCTCACCACCTTATCTTTTTACATCATCGCTTCCGTCTGTTCTACACCCATGGCCCCCAAACGTCCCTCCCCACCATCTTAGGCTTTTATATCAACCCGGCTTCTTTAAACTTCTCAAAAACCCGCTGGGGATATAGGGGTAACCGGTTAAAGGCGACACCTGTGGCATCTAAAACGGCATTCCGTATGGCAGGAGCTACAGGCAATACAGGGGGCTCCCCTAAGGATTTATTTCCAAAGGGGCCTGTAGGCTCAAAGGTTTCCACAAAGGCTACCCCGATATCCGGAATATCCATTATGGAGGGTATTTTATAATCTAGTAGGTTGTTGTTAAGGGGCTCCCCGGTCTTCTCATCAAACAACATCTGCTCTAAAAGGGCGTAACCTATCCCCATGCTTACGCCTCCGTGAACCTGTCCCTCGGCCAGTTGGGGGTTAATAATTTTACCGGAATCGTGAACGTTGTATATCTCCAGGATTTCAATCTTCCCCGTCCTCATATCTACTTCTACTTCCACAAAGGTTGCGCCGAAGGTATAAGCGTTCACCCTAGCATTATTGGAAACATCGCTCGTTATGGGTTGGGCAGAAACAAGGTCATAGTAACTCCTTAAAGCTACTTCGGAAAGGGGCATAATCACATTTCCTGTATCTTTATAAACGATATTCTGCTCCTTAATATCCAGAGCATGGGCAGGTATACCGGTCATAGAACATGCGACCTCAAGGATCTTCTGTTTAACTTCTAAAGCTGCTTTCCTCACCGCCATACCTGTAATATAAGTTTGCCTGGAAGCATAGGCACCGGTGTCAAAGGGTGTGATATCTGTATCCTGGGTAGAAATTACATGCACCATATCCACGGGGATACCTAATATCTCAGCGGCCATCTGGGCTAAAACAGTATCGCTCCCCTGGCCTATTTCGGCAGCGCCGATCTGTAATTGTATGGAACCATCCTGGTTCAGGACGATTCTGGCTCCTGCTATTTCCTGGTTCGCCGGGTAGGTCCCAGAAGCGTAACTGAAACAGGCCATCCCTAACCCCCGGCGCCTATAGCCTGTCTGATTTTTATACCGCTCCTTTTTCTCCTCCCACTTAATCAATTCCTTGCCTTTTTCAATGCACTCCCTTATCCCGCAGCTTCTTACCACATTTCCATTCAAGGGATCTACGTAACCCACCTGGACCAGGTTTTTCTTACGGAATTCAATGGGATCCATATTAAGTTTTCTAGCAATATCTTCTAGATGGCACTCCACAGCAAAGGTTATCTGGGGAGAGCCGTAACCCCGCATGGC
>NZ_JAKKUR010000089.1 GCF_021890735.1 Thermanaeromonas sp. | reverse complement strand
AGTTCCAGAAAACTTGTGAAAAACTAGGAATTGTCCATGAACGTATACCTGTTAAAACCCCTATGGAGATGTGCCCGACAGTGCCCACGTAGTAAGAAGGGTTCCAGAGATGCCCGCCCCAGAGTTCTCTCCTGAGGTCGGGAAACTCATTGAAAAGGAACCGAGCTGAGACCCCTTTTAGGGCCTTGACCATGCTGGCCACCAGGTGGTTGGGCGTTGCTCGGACGAGGCGGTTATTTTTCACGATGTCCTTCGGTTCGGGGACGGCAGTTTTCGTAGGGAAAAGCCGGTCCTGTTAAATCACATTTAACTCCGCCTACCGGAACTTTTCCACTTTCGCTCCATTTCTTCTCCGTTTTATGAACGTATAGATCATAAAACAAGGTTTAACCACTGGCCAAATTCAAAAGTGTGTCGGGCCGGGCCTGCCTAGGTAAGGCTCTAACCAACCGCCAGTACGTTCCTTACATGCTTCAGTACCACAATGGGTGTCTGCTCGTCTTCGTTCCCAAAGGGATTATCACGCAAGGCTTCTATAACAGCTTCCAAATAGCCTTTATCGGTTATGCCTAAGATATCTACACATCCTAAATCGTTTACATCAGCAATAACTGCCTCTGCTCCAGTTGCCTGCTTAATCGCCTGGACCACCCTTTGGGGCTCCCGGGGTCCCAAGACGATGTGGCGCTCATAAGGATACATGGTGCCGGCCACATCATCGATTAGAGCCAGTTCCCTCCCTGCCACTATGTAAAAGTACCCCTTACGGCGTAAAAGCCTGCCTACAGCGGCCGCTGCACATCCAGCCAAGATACGGAATATACCTGCTTCCTGGATGGCCAGCTGCATGGCAGCCGGCGTAGCCAGACTCCCCGATTTCTGAGGGAAACGGCACAGGAACCTAGCCACCCATCCGGGCTTCACGTCCTCCGGAAGGATGGCCCGTCCCTGGGTAATGGCAACCACACTTTCAGCTAAAGCGATAAAATCCCCCGGCGCGACAATTCCTTCCGTGTACCGTTTAGCTACTTCCACTATGTCATCTTCTTCTGTAATAATATGAGTGCGGATGGGTATTTTGCCTGCGAAAGTAGGGGAAGACATGTGGACTACCTTTCCCTCCTATTCGAACCTTAATGGCGTACCTTAAGGCTAAAATGATAAAAAGCACTCAAGGTAGCTAAGGTCAACTTGCGGTAAAAATGGGGATTGCGAAGAATGCCCTCGTCCACCCAGTTGGTGATGGTCGCTATTTCCAAAAGGAGAGCAGGAACCTTCCCTAACTCCTCGAGGTTGCGGCAAGGCTCCACTCCCCTTGCGGGCATCTTGGTCTTCGTGGTGATCGCTTCTAAGGCCATACGGGCTAAAACCTCCCCGTCTTCAGCCCGAGGATTGTACTTTATAGCTGTGCCCCGCACCGTTCTATCTATATTACCATGCGCGTGTATGCTCAAAAAGAGGTCTGTGCCCGGCTCTGCCTTCTTTATTCGTTCCTCCCAGGAAGGATTTTCTTCCCCCTCCCTTGTTACCGCCACACCAGCCCCTAGGCGTTTCAGAGCGGTCGAGATCTCCCGGGCTGCGATCAGTACCACGTCCTTCTCCCACAGGTTTACCGGACCCCGATGGCCGGTATCAGGCCCACCATGGCCGGGATCGATAACAATTCGCCGGCCCTGATAAAATTCCCTCACAGGCCTCCGGCTTATGTGAACAGCCACCCTGACCGGTAAGCCTTCGTGAACAGTAACATAACTTCCGGACGGAACTTCTAGACAAATTAAAAAACCGACCTGTCCTGCCCCTTCCTCCCTGATCAATACTTGCCTTACGACCCCGTCCCGTACCTCTAAAGGCCCAGGGTACATACTAAGCTTTCCTATAGCTTTAAGCCGACAGAGGCAGGGATTTTCAGCCGTTAGTTCAAAAGGGAAAGGAGCTGTGGCTTCTAACACTATCAAACTTTCATCGTCTGCCTCTTCACGGGTCTCAATTCGACTAAAAATATTAGTGAAGCGAGGCAGTTTCTCCATAATAACTTGCTACCTCCGGACGTTCGGGACCAAGCCCCGGTCTGTATCGCACAGCATTGGTTTGCAAAACAGGCCGCGGCTCCCCCGGCCTATGGTATACTACAGGCGAGGTTAGAGAAATTTCCCTGGGCACCAGCGGCTTCATTAAAAAGTCCATGGCTTTTACTCTCCCACCCGATAGGTCTAACCCCGTCGTTATAGTTCTCATGGTCCCCATTCTGTCGCGGGCAGGTCTGCCATTTACTACAGTCTACAAATACGCAGTTTCCGCCCGTTGTCCTTCGCCCGGTAGAGCGCTGCGTCGACCCTCCGTGTAATCGTGTCCACCGTATCGCCGGGCGCATATGCTGCCACTCCGAAGCTGGCCGTAACCCGGCCCACCCCGGGAACCTCCATTTAGTTCAACTTCCGCCTGAACTCTTCGGCGAGAACCATCGCATCCTTGCGGTTGAAAGCTCCAAAGGCACCTGATATGATGAGCTTTCAATTACACCACCCCTTATGTGGCAGCCATTGGCTACGCAAGGATTCCTCCGACGGCAATTATATCAGGATCCTCCAAAAAAGGCATCATTACCCGCACAAGGGAATCGCTCTGTAGTACGGAATCGGCATCGATGCTTACCACCACAAGGTACACGGCAGCATTAAGACCAGCATTTAATACGTCGGCTTTACCACCGGGTTCCTTATCGATGACCCGTTTTAGGGAAGTCCGGGAGCCTTGGGGTTAGCCCTTGGTCCACGCACCAGGAGAGCCAGGACTTCACGGCCTTCATGCGGCGGTTGACCGTGTTGGGCTTGAGGCCCTTGACGTTCCGCATCCAGTACTGGTACTCGCGGAGGTCGATGCTGGTGATCTTCTCGGGGGCCGGGTCCTCCCCAAACGTCTCGGCGTACCACCGTGCGAAGGCCAAGAGGTCCTTGCGGTAGCCGGAGACGGTATGATAAGAGGAGTCGGTCTCTCTGAGGTAGGAAAGATAGCGGCTGAAACCTCAGTCAAGGTGGTCGCTCCTTTCCGTATTGATTGACGGCTTGTCCGTCTTCCACCCAAATAAAGGCAAAGCCCCCGGGAGACGTGTTTGCTTCTCCCGGGGGCCGCGGCTATTTTCACACGTGACGGGGTTTTTACCGCTTGTGGAAAAGTTCCCTGACCAAAGTTTCCTTGGGGATTTGCATGTGCTCGGCCACATCGGTCAGGATGCCGCTGAGCGTACCGACCTTTAAGGGGTTGTGCAGGGGTACAGTAATGTGGTATTCACCTCTTAGAGTTGTGGTAAGGCGGAGGTGGCTCCCTGTTTGCCGCGTTATGTGGTAGCCATACCTGGCCAAGAGTTTGGTCAATTCTACCCCGCTTACGTCCCTGGGCAGTCTCACACCGCCATAACCTCGTCTTTCACGATGTGTAGCCGGATCACCCGCGGCATGTCCTTGTCCTCAAAGTGGCAGCGTACGGCGTCCCGGACGTTGCTCCTTATTTCGTCCAGGTCCTCGCCCTCCGTGAATATGGAGTGGCCGAGGGCGCGTGCCGTGTAGCCGCCCTCCGGGGCTTCCTCGACCAAGAAGATTATCTCCTTATCCAATCTGTTTCCCTCCCAACCTGGAGGTTGCTCTACCTGGAAAAGTCTATTTCTCCACCACGTGCTCAAAAGGTTCACGACCAATATATCATACACCGGCACGGCTTTCAATTATGCCGGTGTGGGTCGTCCCTATCAAGAGTCCGCGTCATGATTTAACTAAGTAGGTAACTTCATGAAAATTTTCTGCTGGGCAAGACTTCGACACCAGGCCCTCCGGTGCCCCTAGAAAACCGGCCAGCAAGCAAGAGCAGAAAAATTGGGTCGACCCTCATAACGCCGAAACGCTTAACACCCGCAAAATTAGCTACGTCGCCCGGGTTTTCTTCGGTCCGTATAACGTCCATTGCCTATCGCTTCTGTTCCCCCGTATAAAGGTCAAGGGCAAACCGTCCGTCATATTTAGGTACAGGATTTCGCTCCTCCACAAATATTCTGGTACCCTGTACGCTAATTCTTACACTTGCCCCGCGCCTAGTGATTCCCGCGGAAAGACCGTCCAGCAGCCGGAATAACCGGTACAAAGATAACAGATGTTCGGGAAATTCAGCAGGTAGTTCGCTCTCTTTATGGTGATGGTATTTAATCAGTAATACAGTATATCGTTTTAGACCGTAAACTCCTTCGGCCAGGGCAGCCCCCCGGAAAGCATGCTTGTAGCCCGGTTCAAATACCTCCTTGGGGTCTACGACATCACCTATAATCACCCTTTGAGTGCGGAACTGCTCGGCCAGCTTGCGCACTTCATCTGCCGCTATTGCAAAACCGCGCCCCGCTTCCCCAGCACGTGCCCCCGTAAGCCTTCGCCCATGCCGGGCGCACAGACCAAGGGCCCGCGCCTTCCGAAAGACTCGCGAGCCTCCAAAAAATCGAAGGCTGGAAGCCCTTCCAACCCCCGGCCCGTTCCGCGTCGTCTTCTCCACTCCCGGCACGCCCGCCAGGACGCTTCCTTCCTTCCGCCCGGCTTGACCTTGGCCGCCGGGTCTCGCGGCCAGAAGGCCTGCGGCAGAACCGCCTCCCCGCGGCTTTTTACGCTCATCCAGGCTCAACTCCTTCCACACCCGCTTTACGGACCCGATGTCGCCGACCCCTACCCCTCAGGCCACACGCGGATCTTGAGGGACTCCTCCGCAGGGATCACTTGATAGATGCTTCCGCCTTTCAAAGAGGTAAGTAAGGTAGTAGAAGGGGTTTAAACCGTTTTCCTTGGCTGTCTCTCATCTCTTTCACTCCTATTCTGACCGCCAGTGGCCATGTAAGTTACAATAAGCTCTAGCCAGGGCTGTTTCAGCCTTGGTGGAAAATTCAGCTTCAGGGAACTCCCCTGGCTTTAAATGTTGCCGTAAGATTTGCCCGCCGGCCAGCAATTCGATCCATTCAATGTAATGGCTTTCTTCCATGGGATGGGGAACCGAACCAACAGTTACTTTAAACCCACCTTCTACCCGGGTAATAACCGGTATATGCTTTTCCTTGCTTGCCTCTACTGTATTTTCGACTAGCAATACCATGGGTTTACCGCAGCATACTAAGGTTCCTGCTCCTGTATGCAATACCTCAACAATGTTACCACAAATATTGCATTTGTAAACGTGGCCTAAGGCCGTCATAAACAAGCCTCCTTTATCATAAGGTTACTATTTCCATTTCGCCATCACTAGCGTCATTCCTTCTTTTCTTTTAACTTTTGTTTCGTTTTGTGTAAAACCTGCCAAGGGTGGCAGGATAAAGCAAGAAGGTGTCGAAATCTATTTCCTTAAAGACATATTTGATTTTAAGGGGGAAAAGCATCGATATGGCCAGTATCAAAGGAACACGCACTGAAAAAAACTTATTACTAGCCTTTGCCGGTGAATCGCAAGCCCGCAACAGGTACACTTTCTATGCTAGCCAAGCCAAGAAGGAAGGCTACGAGCAAATAGCTGCCATTTTCTTAGATACTGCTGATAACGAAAAGGAGCACGCTAAGCGCCTCTTTAAATTTTTAGAAGGTGGAGAAGTGGAAATAACAGGCGCTTTCCCGGCTGGTATCATTGGAACTACCGCTGAAAATCTAGCTGCCAGTGCTAAAGGAGAAAACTATGAGCATACCTCCATGTATCCTTCCTTCGCTCAAGTAGCTGAGGAAGAAGGATTCCGAGAAATTGCAGCTGTATTTCGGGCCATCGCCAGGGCCGAAAAGGGACACGAAGATCGGTTCCTAGCCCTTTTAAGTAATCTTCAAAACGCTCAAGTGTTCAAACGAGAAGAAAAGGTAACCTGGCGCTGCCGCAATTGTGGGTATATCCATGAAGGCAAGGAAGCCCCTGAAGTATGCCCCGCCTGTGCCCATCCCCGCGCCTTCTTTGAACTTCTGGTGACTAACTACTGACTTACAAAAAGGGGAGGTATCTTTTATGGGCCGTCCAGTGGCTTTGGGAGAAGGGATATATTGGGTAGGAGCTATAGACTGGAACATACGCTATTTCCATGGGCCCGCTTTTTCCATTCCCCGCGGTACTACTTATAACGCCTACCTTATAGTGGACGATAAAATAGCCTTAGTAGATACTGTATACGGGCCTTTCG
>NZ_JAKKUR010000019.1 GCF_021890735.1 Thermanaeromonas sp. | reverse complement strand
GCTTGCGGGCTACGTTTTTAACAATGTATTTATATAAGAGCAACTGGTCGGCCATTTTGGTTAATGTTGCATATTTCATATCGATTTCGCACTGGCCAGCAGTGGCTACTTCATGGTGATGGCATTCCACTTTGATGCCACACTGCTCCATAACCATAACCATTTCTGTGCGTAGGTTTTGTAGACTGTCTGTGGGCGGCACCGGGAAATAACCTTCTTTATAACGAGGTTTATATCCCAGGTTGGGTCGTTCTTCTGCTCCAGAATTCCAGAATCCTTCCTTGGAGTCTAGAAAGTAGTAGCCATAATGGTAATTCTGATCGAAACGTACATCATCGAAGATAAAAAACTCAGCTTCCGGTCCCCAATAGCTGGTATCAGCGATTCCAGTAGATTTAAGGTATTCTTCGGCCTTTTGGGCTACATAACGGGGATCGCGTTCGAAATTTTTCCTAGTAACCGGGTCAACAACATTACAGATAAAACTTAAAGTGGGCGTGTCACAAAAGGGATCTATAAAGGCGGTATCCAGGTCTGGCACGAGAAGCATGTCGCTCTCGTGGATCTCCTTGAACCCCCGTATGCTAGAGCCGTCGAAGCCAAACCCTTCTACTAAACTTTTTTCATCTACTTCGGAAAGGGGTACGCTGAAATGCTGCCACAGACCTGGCAGATCAATAAACTTGAGATCTACCATCTTAATCCCCGTATCTTTAGCCCAAGTTAAAAGTTCTTCTGGTTTTCTTCCCATAAAGTTTAAAGCCTCCCCCCAAAGTAATTATTTGTTTTTAAGAAAAAAAGCCCCAGCGACATTTAAAGCTTAGTCGCTGAGGCTTCTTTGCCTCGCCAAAATCCTAGGACTCCCTTGCCCTATATAAGTTAGATTTTTAGATGGCCAAGTTACTTGTACTGATTAAATTGCCTGTTCTCCGCGTTCTTCTGTACGAATGCGGATAGCATCCTCAACAGGATAGATGAATATTTTTCCATCACCTATATGTCCTGTCTTGGCATTTTCTATTATAATCTTCAGAGCTTCCTCCAGGTACTCCTCCGGTACTACGATCTCAATTTTAACCTTGGGGAGGAGGTCTATAGTATAAACACTGCCCCGATAAACTTCCGTTTTACCTTTCTGCAACCCACAACCTGTAACATGGGTTACCGTCATACCCCGGATCCCAAACTGTCCTAGGGACTCTTTAACTTTTTCTAGCTTTTCCGGGCGGATTATGGCCTCAACCTTGCGCATAAACTCTCCCTTTCTTTTATTATCCTTAGTTTTAAGGCATGCTCTTGCCCACCAATATCTCTGCTGCTACTTGACCCTCATTTCCGTTATCAACCTGCAACGCTGCTACGGGCATATCTGGGTAGGCATCCTCGCCATGCTGGGATAGGTCCAGTCCCACTTCCTCCTCTTCAGCACTGGCCCTTAAAGGTGTAAGCAATCCCACTACTTTAAGGATTACAAAGGTAACAGCTGCGACAAAGGACCAAGCTGCCAGAACAGCTATAAACTGCGTCATTAATAGGGAAGGATTGCCATAAAATAAACCGTTGTTACCTGCCGGGTTCACAGCTTGCGAGGCAAACAGACCGGTAGCCAGAGACCCCCACGTGCCTCCTATACCGTGACAACCAAAGGCGTCAAGGGCATCGTCATAACCCATCCTCTTCTTTAGGACACTCACTGCAAGACAGCAAAGTATCCCGGCTATTACGCCAATAATTATGGAGGATAAAGGTGTTACGTAACCCGCGGCAGGTGTAATAGCCACCAATCCTGCAATAGCTCCACTTGCTGCTCCCAATACAGTCGGTTTTCCATGGAGTATCCACTCGGTGAACATCCAACCCAGGACAGCTGCTCCTGCTGCTGTATTGGTGGTAATAAAGGCATTGCTGGCTAGCTCAGAGGCTGCCAGGGCACTGCCCGCATTAAACCCGAACCATCCAAACCATAAAAGGGCAGTTTCCATAACCGTCATAGGTAAATTATGCGGAGGCATGGGTAACTTGCCATACCCCTTTCGCTGGCCTAAAACTAGGGCAGCCACTAGACCTGCTACACCGGCGCTGATATGCACCACCGTACCGCCTGCAAAATCCAGAGCTCCCAGATTGCGCAACCACCCATTTACACCCCATACCCAATGGGCTAAAGGATCGTAAACAAAAGTTGCCCAAAGTAAAACGAACAGCAAATAAGCAGGAAACCGCATTCTTTCAGCAATAGCTCCAGAAATCAAAGCCGGTGTAATTATAGCAAACATGAGCTGAAAGGCAGCGAACACTTGATGGGGAATGCTAGGTGCATAGTCGGGATTAGGAGCTAGTCCCACCTGGTGGAAACCTGCCCAACTGAGGTTTCCTATAATGTTACCTACGTCTGGCCCAAAGGCTAAGGAATAGCCTATGAGTATCCATTGTACTGAAATAAGAGCCATGACAATGAAGCTTTGCATGATGGTATTTAAAACGTTTTTCCTTCTCACCATACCACCATAGAACAGCGCTAAACCGGGAGTCATAAGCATAACCAGCGCAGAAGCAACAAGTAGAAAGGCGGTATCGCCCGTATTTATGTTTTGCGTCTCCGCTGCCCAAGCTGTACCAGAGAGACTACTCCACCATACCCACCATAATACAGCCGCGACGAAGAACCGCATAAAATATCCCGACATCTTCGCCGGCGGCTGCAGCCAAATTGTTCTGGGCTAGCCCGTGTATAAATAAAAAAGCTGCTAACACACGCATCTATAAGCGTGCTAGCAGCTTCCTCGCTGTTAAGTTAGGCAGCAGCGCCTGTCGTAGCTTTTCTTAAAACTGATTATATCAGACTACTTAACATTGTCAAGGGGACTTTTTTGTTCTTTTTGGCACGGCCTTGACTTTCTGTCGTTATTTTTAGATCTTCTACCGTTTGGTTCCTAGTTTACCAAAATCTATCTTTTCTAGATGGGAGAGAATCTGCTGGGCCTTCTCAGCAGTTAACTTACCTTGGCTTACCTGGTTGTCCAGTTCAGCCTTTTTGTCAGCCAGCCATTTTTCTTTAAGCTGCTCTAAAGTAAAACCTTTAGCCTTAGCTATTTCTTCCAGTGTTTTACCGGATTTAAGCTCATCTCTAAGTTCTTGAGGGGTCATCCCCAGGATACCGGCTATATCTCCTACTAGACCGCGAGCTAAACCCTTGCCGAACTTATGTGGACCGCCCCAACCCATGAATTTTCCTATGGGTGCCCATTGGCCTTTCTCTATAGCTTCCTTTAGTTTTTGGGCCTTGTCAGCCGGGAGCAGGCCTTGTTGCACTGCCTCATCTAAGGTTTGAGTACCGGCCGTTTTCAAGGCCTCTTGCAATTTAGATACGTCGATACCCAAGTTAGCTGCTAGTTTTTCCCAGAAAAGTTGATGTAGACTATAGCGTGGTGTTGGGGTGTTGGTCTGGGCTAGGGCTACGCTCGCTCCCAGAAGGCTTAACACCAGCAACAACACAGCACCTAAAAGGATTACCTTCTTTTTATTCAAGGCTCAAGCACCTCCTTGAGGTTATTTCGTAGTTTAGTATAGAGCAAGAAGCTTAAAATAAAATAAGAAGAAGTTAAGAAAAAGTTAAGAAAGGTCCTCTCCTCAATTAAACTAAAAAAGGCCTAGTCGGGTAGCTTAGGCAGGTAAACAGTAAAGGTGCTCCCTTGGCCAGGCTGGCTTTCTACCGTAATTTTTCCTTCGTGCTGTTCTACGATCCAGCGGGCTATGGCCAGGCCCAAGCCAGTACCACCGTAACGCCGACTAGCTTCCCCTCGATAAAAGCGTTCAAAAATATGGGGTAGATCTTCTGGTGGAATACCCCTGCCTGTATCAACAATAGCGACTGCCACCTCTTGGCCTTGCAAAGCAGCCTTTAAAGCCACCTTTCCTTCTGGAGGTGTATATTTAAAGGCGTTGTCTAAAAGTATAAAGAACAATTGTTTAAGAAAGTCTTCATTTCCCAGGATCTGTTGGCCCTCTAATTCGGTCAAACCGGAATAAGAAAAGGAAGCTCGCCCCAGGAAAGGCGCCTTACGGACAATTTCTTGTAACAGCTTCCCAATATTTAAAGGGTGGCGCTCGAGGGTAAAACCAGCATCAGCACGGGCCAGGGTTAAAAGGTTGTTCAGCATGCGGCTCATACGTTCGGCTTCACTGGCTATATCGGCCAAAGCCTCTGGCTCAAGGGGGGTGCCCGTGGAAGCCATATGTTGCAAAAGCTCTATATTACCTCGAATGGTGGTTAAAGGTGTGCGTAGTTCATGAGAGACATCGGCTACAAAACGCCGCTGAGAAGCATAAGCTTCTTCTAGCCTTAAGTAGGCATTTTGGAGGCGGGAAAGCATACCGTTAAAGGTTGCTGCTAACCTTCCCACTTCATCCATAGGCCCTTCATAAGGTACTCGCCTCGCCAGATCACGCCCTTCACTGATTTCCTCGGCGATCTGAATCATCCGATCGATGGGACGCAAGGCTGCCCTGGCTAGAAAATATCCTAGGCTTGCAGCGGTAATTAACACCAGCAAGCTAAGAAACAACAAAATTTTCTTTAGCCCACTTAAAATACCTAAAATAGGGTATAGAAGCCGACCAACCTGGAGTAAGCCTACCGGCTGGTCGCCTAAGTAGAGGGGAAAATTATATAGACGAAGAACTTGATTTCCTACCTCCCTAGTTTCGAAAAAAGCTATCCCCTGACTAATTTTGGCTAAGGTATCTCTGTCTACTGGTAGATGTTGGTTTCCTAGATTGCGTGAACGGGCGACTATTTCCCCTTCCAAGTCTACTACTTGTAAGAAAGTATCCGGGCTAGAAAAAACATTGACATCTGGTAATATAATTCCTTGCTGGCGTAAAAAACGGCTTACCTTAATAGAACGTTTTACTTCTTGAGCTTTATTAGCTAGGGAATAATCTACTTCCCTGGCTAGATAATGGGAAAGCAAAGCATAAACTAATCCACCAAGGAGAAGTAAAGTAAAGGCCAGAACTGCAGTATACCAGAGGGTAAGGCGGCATCTCAAGGTCACGGGTTCTGCCACCCTTCATTTAAGAACATAGCCCACCCCTCGCACTGTATGAATAAGGCGGGGTTCCCCGCCTGCTTCTAGCTTGCTACGCAGATAACCTATATAGACATCTAAAACATTGGATTCTCCACTGTAATCATAACCCCAGATTTTAGTCATAAGTTCTTCCCGCGTCAATACCTGCCTCGGATGGCGCAGGAAAAGTTCCAAAAGCTCATATTCCTTGGCTGTAAGCTGAAATACCCTATTCCCCCGCTGGGCCTCTCGGGTTGCTGTATTTAGTTGAAGATCAGCGTATCTTAATACTTCCTTTTCAGGCGTCCGGTGGCGGCGTAAGAGGGCGCGGATGCGAGCCAACAATTCTTCTAAAGCAAAGGGTTTAACTAAGTAATCATCGGCTCCGCTATCGAGCCCCAGGACCCGGTCGGCTGTTTCATCCCGGGCCGTAAGCATTAAAATAGGTACATCGCTTTGCTGTCGTATTTTCTTACATACTTCTATCCCGTCTAAATCAGGCAGCATAAGGTCCAAAATTATTAAATCAGGTTGGTTGGTGGCCAGGGCCAGGGCTGTATAGCCATTGCTGGCCACCAGCACTTCATAACCTTCATAGAGGAGTATCCTCTTTAGCAAGGAGGTAATTTTTTCATCATCATCTACGATTAAAATACGGGCTTTCAGCTCTGTCACCTTCTTTCCTTAAAACCCCTTTGACTATACTTTACACAGCTTAATATAACTTACAACTGGACATTTGTAGGATTCGACATTACGGGTATTTCTTCCTTTTCTTAGTTTAGCAGATTGTTATCCGATATTCCCGTAACCAAAAGTCTATCTGGGCGAGATAAGCGAGGAGCTGAGGGAGCCTCAGACCTAAATTGGAGGCGACACGTTTAACTCAAATGTTGTCAAAATGGGGTTCGAACATGTATTAACCTGGGCTGGTGTTGCCACAATATAAAAATGGTGATGTAGTGTGCGCCTGCTTCATCTTTCCTGGGAATATCCCCCCTACAGTGTAGGGGGGCTTGCTCGCCATGTGGAAGATTTAACCCAAGCGTTGGTACAAGAAAACCAAGAAGTACATGTCCTCACCATAGGCCAAGCGGGCGAGGAACAGCTACATTCTTGGCGGCAAAAAGGGGTTTTCGTCCACCGGGTGGAGGCTTATCCTATCCATACCCCCGATTTTCTCACCTGGGTGTTACAGCTAAATATTCGCTTCTTGGAAGAAGCTATGCGGTTATTTTCTACGGCTGGCCCGTTTCATCTTATTCATGCCCACGACTGGTTGGTAGCCTTTGCCGGCCGGGCCTTGAAGCACGCCCACCGTATACCCTTAGTGGCTACTATCCATGCCACCGAAGCCGGACGTAACCGGGGGATACATAACGATCTCCAGCGTTATATCCATAGCGTAGAATGGTGGCTTACCTATGAAGCCTGGAAGGTCATAGTTTGCAGCCAGCATATGCGGGAAGAAGTACAAGGGCTTTTCCAGGTACCCCCGGATAAAATAACCGTAATACCCAACGGAGTGGTAGTATCTAAATTCAGCAGTGTCCAGGTGGACCCGGGGTTACGGCAGCGATATGCCCTTCCTTATGAAAAGATCATTTTTTTTGTAGGGCGGCTGGTGGTGGAAAAAGGGGTCCAGGTGCTTTTGGAAGCCATGCCTAAAGTTTTGGAGGCATGTCCTGAGGCCAAGCTAGTGGTAGCCGGGCAGGGGCCTATGGAAGGGGAACTGAAGGGAAGGGCCTGGGAGCTAGGTATAGCCCATAAAGTGGCCTTCACCGGTTACATAGATGACCGTACTCGTAACCAGCTTTACCGGGTAGCCGATGTAGCTGTTTTCCCCAGCCTTTACGAACCTTTTGGGATAGTTGCTTTGGAGGCCATGGCTGCTGGAGTACCGGTAGTGGTCAGCGAAACAGGAGGTTTAAAAGAGATCGTCACCCATCAAGTCAACGGCCTAAGGGCTTTTCCAGGCAATCCCAATTCCTTAGCTGATAACATTATTGCCATTCTACGAGATAAAGCTTTGGCTTCTGCTTTAAGGAAGGCCGCCGGCCGTCTGGTGAAGGAAGTATATGATTGGAGGCAGATAGCCCGCCGTACTCTGGAACTTTATTATGGGGTATATGAGGAATATCGTCGTACACCTTGGTCGGAACGCTCATCGGTTATCCATCGCTTCAGGCGTTATGCTTCAGCCTTAGCCGGTTATAACGAAGGGAAGGCTTCTTTTAAAGAGACGCCGGAGGGGGACCTTATGGGAGGCCGGTATGACCTGGTGGGGTACCGGGCGGCGCTGGTAAATCAAAAGCGCGGCCGGGAGGGTTTGATTTAGCATACTGGTTCGGGATTTAAAGCGAATAGGCGGAGGTATAAGACATGAAAGCGATTATCATGGCTGGAGGAGAAGGAACTAGACTAAGGCCTTTAACTTGTCGCCGTCCCAAACCTTTGGTCCCCGTGGCCAACCGTCCTGTCATGGAGTATTGTGTCGAACTTCTGCGCCAGCACGGCTTTAAAGATATAGGGGTTACCCTGCAGTATCTTCCAGATCAGGTGCAAGAGTACTTTGGGGACGGTAGCGATTTCGGTGTTCGCTTCCATTATTTTGTAGAGGAAGAACCCCTGGGCACTGCGGGAAGCGTAAAAAATGCAGCCCGCTTCCTAAATGAAACATTTATAGTAGTAAGTGGCGATGCTTTGACCGATTTTGATCTATCCCAGGCAGTAAAGTTTCACCGGGAGCGGGGGGCTATAGCTACCCTGGTTCTGACACGGGTGGAGAACCCGCTAGAGTACGGTGTGGTCATCACGGATCTTTCCGGCCGTATCCGGGCCTTCCTAGAAAAGCCCAGCTGGGGTGAGGTCTTTAGCGATAGGGTGAATACTGGTATTTATGTTCTGGAACCCGAAGTTTTAAATTGGGTGCCGGAGGGCAAGGCCTTTGATTTTAGCAAAGACTTATTCCCCTTACTTTTGCAGGAGGGGCAACCGCTATTCGCTATTACCCTGGAAGGATACTGGTGCGATATTGGTAATATTAACCAATACTGGCAAGCTCATCAAGATGTGCTATCCGGTAAAGTCAAGGTAAAGGTATTAGGTGAAGATCACGGTAGAGGATTGGTGATAGGTGAAGGGGTGGAGATCCACCCGGAAGCTGAAATTAAAGGTCCGGTGCTTATAGGTAGTTTTTGCTGTATTGAAAGAGGAGCCAAGGTAGGACCGTTTACAGTTTTAGGCCCCTATTGTCACATAAGCCGGGAGGCTAAGGTAGAGCGGTCTGTCCTGTGGGATAATGTTAAGGTAGGACCTGGAGCCTGGGTAGAAGGCGGTATCCTTTTAAACGGCGCTATTTTAGAGGGCAACTCCCGGGTTCTAGAAGGTGCTGTTATAGGAAGCGGTAGCCGTGTAGAAGCGAGGGCCGAGGTCCGTCCAGGTGTTAAAGTTTGGCCCCAAAAGTCAGTAGGGGAAGGTACCGTGTTGCGGGATTCCCTTATCTGGGGTCAAGGGATCAGTAGGCCTCTTTTTATAGGGAGCGCAGCTCCCTTAAGACTGGGGGATAATTTAAGCCCGGGTCAAGCTACCCGGTTGGGCGCGGCTTTCGGGTCTACCTTTAAGCCCGGTGCTTCTTTAGGGGTGAGTACCTATAGAGGAGGTACCGGAGAGATGCTTTACAAGGCAGTGGTTGCCGGCCTTTTAAGCTCTGGCGTAAAAGTAGTGGAAATGGGGAAATTGCTTACACCTGTGTTCCGTTTCGGCATCCGGGCTTTAAGGCTTCAAGGAGGATGCCTTATCAAGGAGGATGCCCTGACTTTAGATAAGGCATGGCTTCACTTTATGAATAGCAGCGGTGCCGATCTTATCCCGGGGGAGGTAAGGAAGGTAGAAAACCTTTACTGGCGGGAGGAAACCAGGGCTTCACAGGGGGATCAAATTGTAGAGAGTGCCTACCAACCGGGGCTGGAGGAAGCCTATGAAGATTACCTGCTAAATAATTTAGATACAGAGGCTATAAGCCGCCGGGGTTTACGGGTGGCCTTGGGATGTCAAGGGGGAAGTGCAGAGCTTTCCAGCAGGTTGTTATCTCGCGCGGGATGTGAGGTTATACGCTTGGATTTTGCTCCCCGGCAAAGTTGGAACGAAATTAACGAGCAATTGGGCTCCTTTGCTGATGAAGTCCGTCGCTACGGAGCTGATCTGGGTGCGATAATAGATAAGAATGGCGAAAGGTTGCTACTCCTCGATGCTAACGGTTTTGTAGTAGAGGAGACCAGTAGAGTGGCCCTTTTAACTCAAGTGTACCTGGAAGAAACAGACCGGAAAAGCCTGACCTTGCCTATGGCCGCTCCTCGGGCGGCCGAACTGGTGGCCCAAAAACTAGGGGGGCAAATAAGGCGGGTAAAAAACCATCCCGGTATACTCCAAGAAGCGGTTTTAAAAGAGGAGGGCCCGGGTCGTTATTCCCAATTTAGCCTCCAGTTCGATGCTTTAGCTGCTCTACTTTACCTTATAGATTGGTTGGTGAGGAGGGATATCCCATTAAGCGAAGCGGTGGCCAGGTTGCCGGCTGTTTACCGTAGCACTAGAGAGGTAGACTGCCCTTGGGAGGATAAAGGGCGGGTCATGCGTGCCTTAATAGATAGAGAAAGGGAGGGGCAGTTACAGCTTTTGGATGGCTTGCAGGTAAGTTATCCCCAGGGATGGGCCCTTATCTTTCCAGATGAAGAGGAACCGGTATACCGGGTATATAGTGAGGCCTTTTCTCAAGAAGCCGCAGAAGAGCTAGCTGGCTTTTTCGAGAGCCGGATAAAGGAGATACTTGGTATGTAAATTCTTTTTTTCACAAAGCAGGAAAAGAAAAAACGGTTAGAGAATAACATAATTAAACATTAAGAAACAGTTACAAGCATTATAGCTCGGGTCTATCGAACATTATTAAACAATGAAGGAGTTTCCCCATGCTCACCTTGGAGCGCAGGCAGAAGATTTTACAGTGGGTATTGCGAGAAGGACGGGCCGAGGTGGGGGAGCTCGCCTCGGCGTTTGGGGTTTCCACCATGACTATCCGGAGGGACCTTAAAGCTTTGGAGGATGAGGGGCTCCTGACAAGATCTAGAGGAGGGGCATTGCCTAAAAATGGCTTAATAGGAGAGATCCCTTACCGTTCGAAGGCTACTTCTCATTTGGAACTTAAGAAGGGAATCGCCAAGGTAGCTGCTGATTTGGTAGAAAACAACGACACGGTGATTCTGGATGCAGGTTCCACCACCTTGGAAGTGGCTCGGTGTTTAAAAAGATCCAAAGAGAATTTGACTATAGTTACGAACGATTTAAACATTGCTATGGAACTCGCTGACGTACCGGGATTTAAGGTATTAACTACTGGAGGTGAGGTCCAACCTGGTGTATATTGCCTGCTCGGAGAAGAAGCCCTTTCTTTCTTACGTTCTATAACTGTGAACATAGCTTTTTTGGGAGCCGGAGCCGTTGATTTAACAGGTTTATACACCCCGACCTTAGATAAGGTTTACTTAAAGAGGGCTATGATAGGCAGTGCCGGTAAGGTGGTACTGGTGGCGGATCATACCAAATTTGGGCGCAAGGCTTTTGCGAAAGTTTGCGAGCTTAAAGCTATGGACTTTATTATTACCGACAACGGGCTGGCTCCACAGGTGGTAGCTGAGATAGAACGGCTGGGGGTTAACCTAATTCTAGCTGAACCTGAAAAAAGATAATTTCGGGAAGGTCGGCGTAAAATGGCGAAATGGGCAGTGGTCGCAGATGATCTGACGGGTTCTAATGCCACGGGGGTATTATTCGTAAAGAAAGGTCTAAAGGTAGTAACGGTTGTTAATTATCAAATGCTACCTGAATTAGTAAGTATTACCCCGAATTATCATGGCCTCATTGTCAATACCTTTAGCCGAGGGATATCTCCCGATGAGGCGCGGAAGCGTGTTGAAGAAACAGCTACTATTCTCCGTAAAGCGGGGGTCTCCTATTTTGGGAAAAGGATTGATAGTACGGCTAGGGGCAATCTAGGGGCAGAGATAGAGGGGATGTTAAGTGCCCTTGGCCCTGAATATATAGCGGTGGTGGTACCAGCTTATCCTGCTTCCGGGAGAATAGTAGTGGGAGGATATCTCCTAGTTAACGGGGTACCCGTAGAGCGGACGGAAGTGGGACGGGATCCTAAAACTCCCGTAGATACCTCAGAAGTTTCCTCTATAATAGCCCGGCAGTCTTCCCTGCCCCAGGGTTTTATTCCTTTAAAAATAGTAGTTCGGGGTCCGGAGGCTATTAAGGCCGAACTTTTGGGAGAGATCGCCCGAGGGCGCCGGATTATAGTGGTTGACGCTGTTTCAGATCAAGATATCGAAAGCATAGCTGAAGCTGTGTTCAGGGCAGGGATAAAAGCTTTTGCGGTAGATCCAGGTCCGTTCAGTTCTGCCCTGTTAACCAAATGGGCAGGGAGCAGCTTTAATGTGGAGCAAGGCAAGGTTTTGGTGGTATCTGGTAGTGCCAGTTCCTTAACCCGGGTGCAGCTGGGATACCTAGGCGAGAAGTACGGAGCTAGTTTCATAAACATAGATGTAAGGCAGTTGTTAAACAACAGTCAAAGTTTAGACATGGAGAAGGCTATAATCAATAGGCTTAAAGTGTTAAGTCGGGAGTCTAACGTTTTTGGACTCCGAGTTGCAGAGAAGGAAGATATGGTTCTTAACCTTGAAACCGAAGCTAGGGCCCGGGGGCTCAGCACGGAGGAGGTATCAAGCCTTATCACTACTTTTTTAGCCCGTATAGCCCGTGAGGTATTAAGGTTGGGAATCCCTAACTTGAAGGGAGTGTATCTCACGGGTGGAGATATGACGGTGGCTTTCTGTGAAGCTTGTCATGCTGAGGGAATAGAGCTCAAAGGAGAGGTATTGCCCCTTGCAGCTTATGGGGTTTTGATAGGAGGCGAGTTTGCTGGTTTACCTATTGTAACTAAGGGCGGGTTGGTAGGAGGTCCTGAAGGTGCCTTCAAATGTGTGGAATACTTATTAAAAACATAAGTTTAAGGAGTGAAACTGCTTTGGCAAATAAGCCTTTGATTGGTATCACCCTAGGAGATCCGGCAGGAATTGGACCGGAGATCGTAGTTAAAGCGCTAGCTAATAAAGAGATTTACGATGTAGTTAATCCTGTGGTTATAGGGGAGAAAAAAGCACTGGAAAAAGCCCTAGAATTAACAGGGTTAAGTTTGGAACTAAACCCGGTGGAAAAGCCCTGTGAGGGACGGTACCGGTGGGGAAGTATAGATTTTATTGACTTAAAAAACCTAGAAACAGAGATCCCTATAGGTAAGGTAAGCCCTTTAGCTGGGAAAGCCGCTTTTGAGTTTATTAAGAAAGCCATTGAACTGGCCCTAAATGATGAGATCGATGGAGTGGCTACCGCTCCGATAAATAAGGAGGCTATTCACGGAGCAGGTATAAACTTTATCGGCCATACGGAGATGTTTACCGAACTTACAGGGAGTAAGAATACTTTGACCATGTTTCAAGTACAAAACTTGCGCATCTTTTTCTTAACCCGCCACATATCTTTACTTCAAGCCTGTATGCAGGTCACCGCTGACCGTATTGCGAAAACGTTATTCCTTTGCGAGGAGGCTCTCCGTACTTTGGGGTTTGAAAAGCCTCGTTTGGCTGTGGCGGCCCTTAATCCGCATGGAGGGGAAGGGGGGCTTTTTGGCGATGAGGAGATAAAGGAGATAATACCGGCTGTTGAGCAAGCTCGGGCTCGGGGTTTAAGGGTAGAAGGACCCATTGCTGCAGATTCTGTTTTCTACCTGGCCAATAAGGGCTACTTTGACGCTGTACTTTCCCTTTACCATGATCAAGGACATATAGCGGCTAAAATGTTGGACTTTGAACGTACGGTAAGTGTTACCACGGGATTACCCTTCATCCGTACCTCTGTCGATCACGGTACTGCTTTTGATATTGCCGGAAAGGGGGTGGCCAGTTCTGTGAGTATGGAAGAAGCTATCAAGGTTGCAGGGAGCTACGCCTTCAGGGTGAAGCGCAATAAGAGGCGAAGTTAGACTTAGCAAGGAGGGATTTTTATGCCCGGCGCTTCTGGGATGCAAATGATTGTGGGACTAGTAATAGGAGTTATAGTGTTAGTGTTTTTGATCTTGAGGACCAAGATTCATGCTTTTCCAGCCCTTATTATAGCAGCTTCTTTGACAGGCCTTATAGGTGGTATGCCACCGGCAGTAGGAGATGTAAATGTAGCTAAATCCATTACTACCGGTTTTGGGAATACTTTGGCCAGCATAGGCATTGTTATCGGTTTTGGGGTAATGATGGGTCGGTTGTTGGAGGTATCTGGTGCTGCTGAACGGATGGCATATACATTTTTAAAGTATTTAGGCCGCGGCAAAGAGGAGTGGGCTCTAGCCGCTACAGGTTATGTGGTGTCTATCCCCATCTTTTGCGATTCTGGTTTTGTTATCCTTTCGCCCCTAGCTAAAGCCCTTTCCTCAAAAACCAAGAAGTCCATATTAACCTTGGGTGTAGCTTTAGCTATGGGTTTGGTAGCTACGCACCATGCCATACCGCCTACCCCTGGTCCTCTGGCTGTTGCGGGTATTTTTAAAGTGGATGTAGGGAAAATGATCCTCGCGGGATTAGTATTTGCTCTGCCGGTCACTATAGCCGGTGTGCTTTATGCCCGCTGGTTGGGAAAGAAAATATACCAGCTGCCTAGCGAAGATGGGACAGGATGGGTAAGGTTAAAGTACGAACCTTCTACAATAACGAGTATATCCTTAGCGGACAGACCAGACTTGCCTTCGGCTTTTATGTCTTTCGCCCCTATTGTAGTTCCTGTTATTTTAATTATCTTTAATACTGTCCTATCTGCGCTCAAATTGAATCAAACCTGGGCCCAATATTTAATATTCTTAGGTAATCCTGTTATAGCAGTGGGTATCGGGCTTATAATAGCTATTTACGGGCTTGCTCCTAAGCTTTCACGCCCAGAGGTCATTAAAAGAATGGAAGAAGGGGTTGCTTCAGCAGGTATCATAATTTTAGTTACTGGGGCCGGAGGCGCCTTGGGTCAAGTGCTCCGCGATAGCGGGGCTGGTAACTATATTGCCAAGCTTATAGCCAGCACACCCATGCCACCGGTATTGTTGCCCTTCATCGTAGCTACGATAGTACGGTTGGTACAGGGTAGCGGTACGGTAGCCATGATAACATCTGCCTCCATTACAGCTCCTATTTTAGCTGGGCTTCCTGTTAATCCTCTGATTGCGGCTCAGGCAGCAGCCTTAGGGGCGATGGTATATTCCTACTTTAACGATAGCTATTTCTGGGTGGTAAATCGGCTTCTGGGTGTAGAGGATGTTAAAGAGCAGACTCTTACCTGGTCTATACCGACCACTATCGGTTGGCTAGTGTCGCTAGTGCTTATATTGATAGCTGACGCCATTTTATAAAATTTACTTAGACGGAGAGCAGAAAGAGTCTACAAGAAACGGAGATGGATGATTCGAGGCCTGATTAAGGCCTCTTTTTTATTAGGAAAACCCTGGCTGAACCGGTGCCTTCTGGGGTATAATCTGTAACGAGAGCCATATAAAGGGGTGTCTTTATGCTTCAGATACGGTGGCACGGCCGGGGAGGTCAGGGGGTGGTAACTGCTGCCCGTATTTTCGGACGGGCGGCAGCCATTTACGGAGGGAAGTACGCCCAATCCTTTCCCTATTTTGGGACTGAAAGAAGGGGTGCGCCGGTCACAGCCTTTACCCGGCTGTCTGAACAGCCCATCCGGGACCGCAGCCAGGTGTATGAACCGGATTGCGTGGTGGTATTAGACGAGACGTTGCTGGAAAGCGTGGACGTTCTCCAAGGCTTGCGCCCAGGCGGGATATTGGTTTTAAATGGGTCTCGGACAAACCATCAGGGTTTAAAGTTTAAATTGCCAGAGAACACGGCCTTTTATCAAATAGAGGTTACCTCTTTAGCTCAAGAGATCCTAGGGGTTCCCATTGTCAACACAGCCATGGTAAGTGTTTTGGCTGCCGTTACAAGCTGGGTACCTTGGGAAGCAATAAAAAAGGCCATACAAGATATCCTGCCTTCCCATTTGGTAGAGAAAAACTTGCGCCTGGCCGAAGAAGCCTTTCACCGGGCCCTTGCTTTAAGGCAGGTTGCCAGTTCACAAGGAGGCGAAGGGGAGCCAAATTCTAAATCAAAAGGCAACCTCCATCTCCCTGCTGATAACTTGCAGCCCAACCTTCCCACTCCGCATCTTGTAGCTAGGACGGGATCTTGGCGTATCCAACGACCAGTAATAGACCCGTGGAAATGTAATGATTGCCTGATTTGCTGGCTGTTTTGCCCGGAGGGTTCTATCCGGAGGGGTGAAAGTTGCACAAGTATTGATCTTACATATTGTAAAGGATGCGGTATATGTGCCCGGGAATGCCCCCGCCAGGCTATACATATGGTAGACGAGGCTTTGATATCCCAGGGAGAAGGTGAAAGGCTTGCGGGAATATCTTAACGGTAACGAGGCCGTAGCCCACGCCGTGCGCCTGGCCAGGGCGGAAGTAGTAGCCGCCTATCCTATTACCCCCCAGTCCACCATAGTGGAAGAAATAGCAGCCCAGATTGCCCGGGGAGAGATGGAAGCCGAATATATACGAGTAGAATCAGAACATGCTGCCCTGGCTGCCTGTTTCGGTGCCGCGGTAAGCGGAAGCCGGGTCTTTACAGCCACCTCTTCCCAGGGCTTAGCATACATGTTCGAGATGCTCCATTATGTTAGCGGAGCCCGGATACCTATGGTGATGGCCGTAGCTAACCGGGGGCTGGCCGCGCCCTGGACCATCTGGGCCGACCACCAGGATAGCGTTTCCTGCCGTGATACTGGCTGGATCCAGCTTTATGTAGAGACTGCACAAGAGGCCCTGGATACCTGCCTTCAGGCTTACAAAATAGCAGAGGATCCCCGAGTTTTAACCCCTGTAATGCTCTGCCTGGATGGGTACGTACTTTCCCATACCGAAGAAATATTGGATATACCTTCCCAGGAGGATGTGGACCGCTTTTTACCGCCCTACAGGCCACAGGTTTTAGTGGATACCCGGAGACCGGTGGTCTTTGGGGTAGGAGCGGGCCCGGACATTTATCCCTCCTTCAAAAAAGCCCAGCAGGAAGCTATGGAAAGAGCTAAAGAAGTGATTAAGAGGGTGGATGAAGAGTTTTATGCCTTTTTCGGGCGCAGGTACGGCGGTCTGGTGGAGGAGTACAGATGCCATGATGCTGAGGTAGTCCTTGTCACTTTAGGGGCTATTACCGGCACAGCGCGGGAGGTAGTGGACTCTTTACGGCGGGAGGGGGCCAAGGTGGGGGTCTTACGCCTGCGGGCCCTAAGGCCTTTCCCCGTGGAGGATTTACGGGAGAGCGTAAAGAGCGCTCGGGTAGTAGCAGTGCTCGATAGGAACTGTTCTTTCGGGTATGAAGGGGTAGTATGTACGGAAGTTAAGGCAGCCCTTTTTGGATTAAAACAGCCGCCGAGCGTAATTGGCTTTGTCGCCGGACTGGGGGGCCAGGATATTCGAAAGGAGAATATCGAAGGTATTTTTAGGAGCTGCTTTAATTCGGACGTGTGACCTTTGAAAAAATATGGAGGGCGGCCCGCAAGGAAAGGGGGAAATACTCTTGAAGATCCGAGATTTACCTGAGGATGAACTGGTTGTGGGTTCCTTTGCCTGTGCCGGATGCGGAGGGATACTGGCTGTACGCCTGGCTCTGAAAATACTGGGGCCGGAAACGGTAATTGTTACCACCCCCAGTTGCCTGTTAGGTGTTACCACTTTCTACCCCCAGCTTGCCTTTAAAGTGCCTTGTGTCAATGTTACCTTCCCCAGTACTGCAGCGGCAGTGTCCGGGGTGGTAGCGGGGCTTAAGCGCCGGGGCAAAGAGCATATAACAGTCTTGGGCATTGCCGGGGATGGCGGCACGGTGGATATAGGGTTGCAGGCCCTTTCTGGAGCTATCGAGAGGGGAGATAATTTTATTTTTCTATGCTACGATAACGAGGCCTATATGAACACTGGCGTGCAACGCAGCGGATCCACACCTTTAGGTGCTCACACCACTACTACGCCGGTAGGGGAAATGCTTAAGGGTGAGGATAGACCCAAGAAGGATATGCTTAGAATAGTGGCCGCCCATGACATACCTTATGCCGCTACAGCCAGCATAGGTTACCCCCAGGATTACTTGCGTAAAATACAAAAGGCTAAAGAAACTAAAGGACCTGCTTACATACAGGTGTTATCTCCCTGTCCACCAGGCTGGGGCTATCCCAGTGATTTAACTGTGCATCTTGCGCGCCTTGCCGTCCAGACCGGAGCTTGGACCCTGGCTGAGTATGAACAAGGGAAACTCACGGTCAAAAAAATAGACCATCCTAAGCCTTTAAGGGAGTACCTTTCCCTCCAGGCCCGTTTCGCTCATTTAATTTAGGTAGCATCATCTCGGCTTGGGCTTCAGCCGCTCGCTCGCCAGTGGGCAGCTCGGCCCAGGCTTCTAATTTAAAGTAAGGTGGCCTTTGTTTAAGGAGCCGGCTCACACAGAGGAGTTCCTGACCTATGGGTATAGGTTTACGGTAGCGTACTTCCAGGCGGGCCGTCACAGCCTGATACCCGAGCTTCAAGAGGTGGTTGGCCATGAGCTCATCCAGGACGGTGGCTACTAATCCCCCGTGCAATATACCGTTATAACCCTGGTGGTAAGGGTGAGGGGTAAACCGGGTGTATACACACCCGTCCTCGCGCATGAAGAATTTGAGGTGCAGCCCGACGGGATTGTCAAGGCTGCACCCGAAACAGAGATTGGTGCCCCCAGGTTCCATAGGCCTTCCCCGGTTAACTCCAGCGGGTTATCTCGTGCTGGTAGTAGAGTAAGGGTTTCCGTGAAGGGTCGACACTAGCGGCTAAGACCTGGCCTACTATAATGACGTGGTCACCGCTTTTATACTCTCCTGTTACCTTACATTCTAGATTGGCCAAACAATCCTTTAAGCGCGGGGTATGTACGGCTTTAGAAGGTTCTAGCTCTAACCCTAAGGCCTTGATCTTGTCCGTATCCCTTCCCGAGTGAGAGCCGCAGAAACTAGCTATTTTTTCCTGATCTTCGGCTAAAAGGGAAAGAACGAACTCCCCTGTATCTCTCAGGAGCTCCAGTACGTACCTTTGAGGGTGTAGGGATACTGTAATTTGGGGCGGGTCCAAGGATTCCTGTGTTACCCAAGCCACTGTAGTGATATCGTGGATTTCGCCCTTTTTAGTTCCTATTACAGCACAAGGGCATACTATTTTGCCCAGTCCTTCACTAATGCTGGCCTCGCGCATGGCCTTGACCCCCCTGACAGAAACTTATGGCGTAAGGTCACCCACTCCATATTATACCATATAGTAAATGTTATATTCCCTCGCTGGCAAAGACACGGTAGTTTAGATCCGGGAAAATATTATCTATCTCTTCCAGCTCCTTGAGCCATTCTTCATCTATACTTCTTTGCTCTATTTCCTCCTTTAATTTCCAGAAATTTAATAGATGCTTCTTAGTCCGTGCTACAGCATAGTCTACCATGGTTCCCGTTTTCATGATAAAGGCCCAGTCGCTGCTTTGGGCCAGTAAAAGCTCCCTGGCTGCTTGGTTTAGAGCCCGCCGGATTAACTCATCCTGCAGAGCTACAAACCGGTTGGCCAAATTTATCATAGCTTCAGCAGCATTGTGGAGGTGGCGGTAAATCCAGTCGTTGGACCCGTCCAGCCATACCTCATTATAACCGTTATTTCCCCAGCTGGACATACAAGGTGTGGCCGGCTGGTTTACGGGAAAATGCTTAAGATAGTCGCTGGGAGTGATGAAAACAAAAGGCTGGTGAGCCAGGGAGGCCACTTGCCGGAAAAGGGATTCTAACCACTGGGGGCCTTCAAACCACCAGTGACCGAAGAGCTCGGCATCGTAGGGGCACACCACGATGGGAGGTCTGTCCATGTAAGTGGCCAAGTATTTGATCTGGTGCTCCCGGTTGAAAAGGAAGTTTCCGGCATGAATTTTGGCCTTTTCGCTGGCCCATTCTGGGACATAGGGCTCTTTCCATTCGGTCTTCCCGGTGATGCGGTAGTATTTTAGCCCTGTATCCACCCTTAAGCCCGAAGGGTGAATATAGGGTTTGATATATTCATAATCGAGGTCGTACCCGATATCCCTGTAAAATTCACGATAATCGAAGTCGCCGGGGTACCCCTCTTGGGCGCTCCACACCTGTTCCGAGGATTCTAAGTCCCGCCCGAAGGCGGCTACGCCGGAGGGGGTAACTACCGGGGCAAAGATACTATAACGCGGCCTGGGCGTGGCATATAAGATTCCGTGAGCATCTAAAAAGAAATACCTGATATTGTATTTCTTCAGGATTACATCATCACCTGGATTATACCCGCACTCGGGTAACCACAGTCCTGTCGGTGGCCGGCCGAAAAGACGGAGGTGGTTGTGGACGGCCACTTCTACCTGAGCCCGTACAACCTCACGTTGCAGGCCGATAAGGGGAAGATACCCGTGGGTGGCCGCACAGGTGATGAGTTCTATGGCTCCTTCTTCTTGTAATTCTCGGAAGGCTGTTATAAGGTTTCCGCGGTAGTAACTATAGGTGCGGTAGATTTCTTCAAACTGCTTCTGGTACATGCGCGCCACCAGGTGAAACCGGGAATCGTTTCTTGTACGCCATACTTCCTTGGCTGCCAGCTCCCGCAAGCGTTCCAGATACTTTAAATAACGTTTTTGCATGAAGTTGTCCGCCATCATGCTGGCTAAAGGGGGGCTTAAGGAAACCGTTAGCCGGACGGGTACCTTATCCTCCAGCAACCGGTGGACCATTTGAATTAGGGGAATATAGGTCTCTGTCACGGCTTCGTGGTACCATTTTTCCGCTAAAGAATATTCTTCTTCCGGGTGGCGCACAAAGGGGAGGTGGGCGTGCAATACTAACGCTACGTACCCTAAAGGCATAAAAGTTTTCTTTTTTCACCTCCGGGGCTGTAGTAAAACGGGAGAACTGATACCCGGTGCCGGTCCTTTGCCCACTCCTGCTCCCTGCCAGCAGGCTTCCAAGGGGGGCCAAAGGGGATCTATAACTTTGCTGGGCTGGTCTGCCGGTGTAGTAACAATATTAGAGCGGACTAAAGCGATAAAACCATAATGTGGGTGGTACCGTCCGAGGTCGATACAAAAGGTGCTTTGAGGCCTACCCACATGGATGTACCAGTTATCGGCAGCATCGGTTATGGCGATTTCGAAATAAGGTGCGTGTAGAAAATCGAAAGCGGCACCTGTCAAGTCGTAAACCCGCAGAACCGGCTGAGATGCTTCCCAAGATCCGGGCCCATAGCGCCTTTCAAATTCTGCTTTTTTTTCAGGGGTTATCTCCCAATATACGTACAGCCAGTAAGGATCCTTAACCAAAGCTATGATTTGATCCTTACCGTACCTAGGCGGAAGTTCTGGAGTTGCCGGCGGGACGGGAAGGGGTTTTTTTTCTGCGGGCTTCCTTTTATATGTGAAATACCAGTAGAGAATGCCGGCTACTATTCCCACAAGTATTAACGCCAAGACTAATTCCATAAGAAAGCTCCTTTCCTACATCTAGATTAGTCTCTACTCAACCGGCTATATAATCCTTTAACATAAGTGGAATAATAACTCATGCTTATTATGTCCAGAAGAGAAAAGTTTATTGAGGTCGATTTTTGGCAGGTCAGTCAGGAGGAGACTTTAATTTGCCGCGAGAGCTAGTACTGGGAAACGGCCGCCTTTTAATTAATTTTGATGGGCGTTTTAATATGCGTGATCTATATTTCCCTCACGTGGGTGGGCCTAACCATATTGCCCATTTGGGAGGAGAAAAAGGGAAGATAGGGTTCTGGGTGGACCACAAGTTTAGCTGGCTAGAGGAAAAAGATTGGAAGATAAATATCGGTTATAAACCCGGTACCCTAAATGGCAGGGTGGAGGCCGTAAACAGGGAATTGCAGATCGGACTGGAAGCAGAAAATGCAGTTCATTTTAACCTAAACGTTTATCTTAAGCGTTTATATATACGCAACCTAGCCCCTAATTCGCGCGAGATCCGTGTCTTTTTCTACCATGATTTTACCCTTAAGGAGTCTTCTCTGGGAGATACTGGTATTTATCTTCCAGATAGGGGTGTGCTTTTGCATTATAAACGGGGATTATACTTCCTTATTAATGGGCGCGCCGGGGACCGGGGTTTTTACCAGTATGCAGTGGGTAATAAGCGTTTCCAGGGGGCAGAGGGAACATGGAGGGATGCCGAGGACGGGCGCTTGGAGGGTAATCCCGTGCATCACGGTTCGGTGGATAGCACCGTGAGCTTTAGCCTTAATCTGGCCTCGAATGAAGAAGGCGTCATAGATTACTGGTTGGTGGCCGGTACGGGTTGGGAGGAAGTTAGAGAGCTTGATGAGCTTGTCTTAACTAAAGGCTTAAGTTCACTTCTGGCCGAGAACGAAGCTTACTGGCGTTCTTGGGCATCAAGAGACGAACGGGATTTTGCGGATTTACCGGAAAAAGTAGAAGAGCTTTATACCCAGAGCCTCTTAATAATCCGGGCCCACAGCGACAGTCAGGGAGCTATACTGGCTGCTACAGATAGCGATATCCTGTATGAGGCGAGGGACCATTACGGGTATTGCTGGCCCCGGGATGGGGCCTTTACTGCCCTGGCCCTAGATCAAGCAGGCTATAGAGAAGTTTCTATTCCCTTTTATTACTACTGTGCACGTATTATGGATCCCAAAGGATATTTTTATCAGAAATACAACGCAGATACGAGCCTGGGTTCCACGTGGTTACCCCCCTTGCAGCAGGGGCGGGCTGTCCTCCCTATTCAAGAAGACGAGACAGGCCTTGTCCTTTGGGCCTTGGGGCTAGGTTACCGGCGTTATAAGGACTGGAAGCTTCTTCATGATCTTTACCCTCGCCTGGTACGCCCGCTGGCACAGTTTTTAGCTTCTTATCGAGACCCCGCTACCGGACTTCCCTTGCCCAGCTATGATCTTTGGGAGGAACGTTACGGAGTGTTCACCTTTACCTCGGCAGCAGCCCTGGCCGGCCTTTTAATGGCCAGTGAGCTGGCGGGAGCCTTCGGGCGGAATGATGACGCTGAAGGATACTTGCGTGCTGCTCGAGAGATAAAGGAAAGTATGGTAAAATATCTTTATTCGCCGGAGTTAGGTCGTTTTGTACGGGGAATTTATGGGCAGAAGGGAGGGGGGATGCAGGCGGACTATACCTTAGATGCAAGCCTGCTATATCTAGGGTTTCTCGACTTTTGGCCCGAAGAAAACTTTAGGGTACGCCGAACTATAAAGGCCGTCCGCGAAGGCCTTTGGGTACGGACCCAGGTGGGCGGGCTCGCCAGATACACGGGCGATTATTACTTCAGGCGTAGTGACGATATATACTCTGTCCCGGGCAATCCCTGGCTGGTTTGTACCCTGTGGCTGGCTGCTTGGCTGGCTAAGACGGCCGAGAATTTGGAGGAACTAGCTGAAGCCCGGGCCCTCCTTGAGTGGGCCTCTGAAAGGGCTACACCGGGAGGTATGCTTCCCGAACAGCTTCATCCCTATACAGGAGAGCCCCTTTCGGTTTCTCCTTTAACATGGTCCCATGCTAGCCTGGTGAGTGCCGTAGAAACGTACCTCGACCGTTGGCGAGCTCTTACCGGAGGAAAGCATAAGAGGTGAAATCTGTGGTTAAAGAGTCTCGGGATATCCCGCCTTGGACCGTTAGAGATAGCCTGGCAGTCCTGCTTTTGCTTGCCGCCTCAGGATATGGCACGGGTTTTGTCTTAAGGTGGGCGGGCTGGCGACCCCCGTTAGCCTACCAGCTCTTACTGGCAGGGGGAATGCAGGCTGTAGCCGTACTATGCGGGGTTTATTACTTAGTAAGATTCAAATACGGCCGGAGCCTGGAGGAAGTAGGCTTAAAGTGGCGTAACCTAGGGCGTTCGTTGGGGCTGGGATTGGGGGGTGGAGTTATAATTTTTTTAATAGTGATCCTGCTGGGAGGCTTACTACAGCGCTTTCTACCCGAGCCCGCTCCCCAGCCCTTCGCCGAGTTGGTAAGGAGGGCGCGGGGCTTCCGGGACCTTCTCCTCCCCCTGTTCATAGCCTCCTTTTTGGCCCCTATTACAGAGGAGGTCTACTTTCGCGGCTTCTTTTATCCAGTACTGAAGGCGCGATATGGAACTCTGGCAGGGCAATTAGGCAGCAGCCTTCTTTTTGCCTTCCTCCATTTTGATTTATTTCGCTTTCTCCCTCTAGCCGTGGGAGGGTGGGGCCTGGCTTATTTGTACGAGCGAAGCGGATCCTTGATAGCTCCGGTGGTGGCCCACGGGACCTGGAACGCCATCATGATTTTACTTTTATTCTTCTCTTTAAAGGTCCTCCCCCATTGACTTTGATTTTACGGTACCCTTTGCCGGGCTCCGTCATAGTATAAGGCGGGGCCCTTTACCGTGTACAACTCTCTCATTAAAGAAGAGGCGAGATGGATTATTACTTCCTGCCAGCTTCCTTCGGGGGCCATCATCACTTCTTATCCGGGAAATCCCCGCATAGTTCCCTATTTTGCTCATCTAGCCCTTTACGGTGTCGTTGAGGCCGGTGGTTACGAAGAGCAGGTAAAAGCCTATCTTAACTGGTATGTACGTCACTTGGAGCTACCCGACCGGTTTGGCGTTTACGGAACGGTCTACGATTATACCGTAACCGCCGATGGCCGGGAAATACCGGAAGGAAGCTACGATTCTTCTGATGCTTACGCAGCTACCTTTCTTACCCTTGCCTGGCGCTATTATTTGGCTACCCGGGATAAGAGCTGGTTTAAGGAACATAAAGATGAGCTAGAAATGGTGGCCGGGGCTATTTTAGCTACCCGGGATAAAGATGGCCTCACTTTCGCCAGGCCGGACTGGCGAGTGAAATACCTCATGGACAACTGCGAAGTCTATGAAGGGCTACAAAATTATGCCTTTCTCCAGGACGGGGTGTGGGGGGATAAACATAAGGCTTTCTTTTATCAAGAGCTAGCCGGTAAATTAAAGGAAGCCGTTTTTCGCAAAATGTGGGCAGGTGAAGGTTTCTGCCCGGCTATTTATGCCTTCGGCCTGAGGTTGCGACCTAATTGGAGAAAGTGGTATCCCGACGCCCTGGCGCAACTCTTCCCCCTTATCTGTGGTGTTTTAAAACCTGAAGACAAGAAAGCACGTATTATTTATAGCGCCTTTTTACGTAACTATCCTAACTGGCACAAAGATATCTCACCCCTTTCTTTCAGTACTCCTTTGGTGGCCTGGGCAGCGGCCCTCATGGGTGATAGCCAACGCCTGAAAACGTATTTTAAGGGGGTGGAAGAGAATATCTTGAAGGCAGGTCGACCCTGGCCGTGGCATGCAGCTGAGGGAGGGGTTCTTATCCTCGCCCTAAGATTACAGCCGCCAAATTTACCCTAAGGCCTTGTGTTAAGGATACAGTATACTTTATTTCCTTTTGTTGACGCTTCTCTACCATTATGGTATATTGCAGTCGGTTTTAAAGATTTTTACAGTGATATGCGCTCCTGGGTTTAAGGCCGAACCCGAAATAGACGGCACGCGTTCAAAAGCTTTTATAATTCTAAACCTGGAAGAGAAGCTTATCCTTATAGGAGGTAGTAGCTACGCGGGCGAGATAAAGAAATCCGAGCTCGTCGCTGTGGGACCAAGGGCGGCCTAAGAGGCCGAAGCCCCCTCTTTAAAAAAGAGGGGGCTTTAAAGATTAATGGGCAGCATTGGAGAGGGTAACCACCATGCTCACTTCACCAGACTGGCTGGCCTTTTCAAACATTCCCCGTAATCCAGCCCAGACTCGATCTTCCGGGCCATGTACATGGGTGCTCAAGGATCCCACCTCGTATTCTAACCTCTGAGCGTTTAGTACTTGGATGGATTCATTGATGATTTCGCTGGCCCGGGTCGTCTTCTGGGGGTAAAGGCTTACCTCCGCGCAAAGCATATTTTTCCTCCTTTTTGGGGCTTAATGGTTTAAAGCTAGGTGAAGGACAGGTTGTCTGTTACACAATTTTTCGTGACTCTTTCTATTTAGGTTTAGTTGAAAGAAGGGATTTTATGCAGGAAGAAAATAAAGTACGGGCCATCTTACAACTTTTGCGCGAGGCTTATCCACAAGCTGGACCCCAGCTACGTTTCCGCAATCCTTACGAGTTATTGATAGCAGCAATACTTTCAGCCCAGACGTCGGACCGCCAGGTTAACAAAGTTACGGAGAAGCTTTTTACCCGATATCCTGGGCCGGAAGATTTGGCTAAGGCTTCTCCCGAAGAAGTAGCCGA
>NZ_JAKKUR010000088.1 GCF_021890735.1 Thermanaeromonas sp. | reverse complement strand
AGCTTGACCAGGGTGTCGTAGAATACGGCACTGCCGCCGGGGAAATCGGTCAAGCACATGTTTTTAAGCACGGGGTCTACCCGCATGGCAGCGTTGGCGTGTACCCCGCGCGCTCTTCGGAGATCTCCCTTTATAACCTTGCCGTCAACTACTATATCGCTAGCTCCATAAGCCCAGTGACCGAAGCCGAGGCTGAAAGCCACTGTGCCCGGCCTTGTCATTTCCGTAATTTTTACCTTACCTACAATCGGCTTCTTAACTCCTTCGGCGATGGGCCAGATGCCTTCTGGATTGCTGGCGGACACTACCTTGACGGTATCCCCGTCTTTTAAGCCTAAGTTTAAGGCATCTTGGGGATGAACCATGAAGAAGTTTTCTTGCATTAGACCGTGTAGCCAGTAGTCTACCATGGTACGGGACTTGGTGTGTACTATCTCCCGGAAGGTAATGAGTTTAAGTCCGTACCCCTCTTTTTCATCTTCCAGCGGCCGGCCGAGGCAATCGAGGTAGGGCTCTAAATAGGTGGCCACTCCCGGGAAGTTTTTGCCGGTCATGCTGTTTTTGGTAAGGGCTGTTTTCTCCTGGAAAATGTTTATTTGCTTATCGTATTTGTTCTTAACCTGAACCCCAGGCGAGAGAGCAGGGTAGTCTTCGAAACGGCCGCCGCGGTTTAGTACATAAATTACTTTTCGCCACCAGGCGCTACCGGCTGCTTTTTCCCAGCGAACCGGGTCAAACACCGTGGTTGGCAAGTGCTGGCGGGCTTTCAAGAATATCTCTACTTCTTTTTGGCTGGCTTCGGGTACCTGGTCGCTTCCGTCTTCCTTATCTCCAAAGGCGAGATTGGCCACCATCTTGAGGTAATAGTCCTCCGGTCTAGTAAGCTTTCCGGCTGAACCCAAGCCTTGGGGTCCGAAGTTGGGTAATCCCAGTTTTTCAGCCAGGGCCAGCAACAAGGCCTCTAAGCTCAGAGGTTGTTCTTCGCCGAATACTTTAACTGTATCGGTTAAAGGAGCCACTACTGGTTGGCGTATGGGCTGTACCTTAGGAAGGACGCTGGGATGGGAACCGTGAAACTCCCAGCGTTCGAGGTACGTAAGGTCCGGGAAAATATAATCCGCATACATGGAAGTTTCCCCTACGGTGATGTCGATGGCCACAAAAAGGGGTAGTTTTTCTGTATTACGCAGTATTTCTATATTGGCATGGCCGGCGGGCAAGGAATATGCAGGCGAGCCCATGTAGAGAAACAGCGCTTTGACCGGATAAGGATAAGAGTCGCCTATAGAAGGGATTATTTCCTGGTAGACGTCGCTGGAAAGGGGATACCAAGGCCTGGTAGAAGGGTAGCCTTTAAACAAGGTGGTGTCTTCATATTTTACCTCGTGGCGAATAATGCTTATACCAAAGGGAGAGAGCTTGCCGGGATTTAGCTCTTTTAGGTTATACGGCTTTCCTTTCTTTTCCCCCAAATGGTCATAGGTTGTGGCTTTTACCATTCCTCCGGCCCAGTTGAAGTTGCCCAGCAATACGTTTACGCACATCCAGGCGAAAACGTTGTAGAACCCGTTAGTATGCTGGGACACGCCGCGGTGCACGTCTACGGCCGCAGCCGTTCCATAGGAGGTTAATTCTTTTGCTACTTCCTCTAGGTCAGCAGGGTTGACTCCGGCAATTTCCGCCCATTGCTCAAAGGATTTTTTACTTGCTTCTTCGTAAAGGAGTTGGAGGGCACTTTTTACCCGGTGGCCGCCTACAGTGGTGTCCACCAGCAGGTCTCCTTCTACTGGGTTATCGGCATCGTTGGGATCGCAGGGTAGGGGCTTGCCCCCAGCCAGGACTACGAAGGGATCAAATTCATATTTTACCTTTTGCCCCTTCACATCTGCTTCTCTAACCTCTTTGGGCCAACCGAGATCCGAACCCCGCAAAAACCTTACCGGATTTCCGTTTTCAATTTTTACTAGCCAAGTAGCATTAGTCCAGGAAGCCTCACCATCGACCTTAGCCGCTGCTTTATTGGCATTGGAAACGTACCTTTCGTTGAAACGCCGGTTGTCGATCATCCACCGGATTATAGCTAGGGCTAAGGCAGCTTCGGTCCCGGGTTTATTGGGCAGCCACTTCCAAGCCTTGGCCGCGGTTTTGGAAAAGCGCGGGTCTATAACCGCATACTTGAGGCGACCGCTGGCCAAGCCCTCGGTTATCCCGGGAATCCGGTGGGATGGCCCGTAGTTGCCTTCAAAGGGCGAGGCTCCAACGAAGAGCACGAAACGAGCATGCTCTAGGTCGGCCTGCCAGTAAAATTTCTGACCGCCCGTCCATTTCATCTTTCCATCGCTTTCACTGAAAACATACTGTTCGCTCATGGCTTTACACAAAAAGTACAGAGAGCCTTGGCAGACGGTAGTATGACCGTGGGTATTAACGGAGCCGAAACCGTCCTGCACAAAGCGCTTGATGAATTCTTCCCTGCCTTTCTTGAGGCGGCCCCACATAAATACCAGCTGGTTGTTTTTGGGTCCCAAATCTGGATGCTCCGGATCTATCAGGACGTCTAAATAGTCCTTATACTTGGTCTTAAACTGGTCTACAGTCAGCTCTTTGCTCCAGATTTTCTTTATATCTTGGCCCATTTCTTTACTCAACTTAGGGTCGCGCAGGGCAAATATCTCCTTAAGACCCGGCACGTAACGGTTTTCCTCTCCGGGTACGTCTTTAAACAGGTACCCGCCGTTTACTATTTCTTCCACGGCCTGTTCAAAGGGAATGGTGACCCACTTGTTCTCCCCACGTTTGCCTGCCCGTTTTAGAACTTTACGTAGGCGGTAAGGATCGTATAAAGTTTGTATACCGGCCTGACCTTTAGGGCATATGGCACCGTCTATTTTGGCTACCTCTTCTAGATCGGAGTGGTAGGGCAAAGGGGGATGCATGGTCCAAGGGTTTAAGGGATTTCCATCGATCTTGACTACAACTCCGTCGTAGATCTTGGCCTTTATTCCACATCCCGTATTGCATTGCAGACAAACGGTGGGTATATGACTTTCCGGCCGGGCCAAAGGATAGTCGCCTCTGCTTTGGGCTTCGGCAACGTTATTAAATGCCTTTTCCACGTTAGAGAGCAAGATGGCCGAACCTCCTAAGAGGGCAGAGGTTTTAAGGAACTGCCGCCGGTTCATAAGCCAACCCTTAGACACTTATTTTCGCCTCCTTATTTTTTTCTCCAGCCAACCCCAAGTACTTGAACTTATACAGGCCCGCCAGCACCACGGCTATCACCAGGCCGCAGAGAAAGACCGTAACCAGCCATTCCCCTATACTGGGAAAGTAGCTGTACGAATAGCGAGGTTCCATAACGGCATTCTCTAGTCCCTTAAGGGACGTTACACTCTGGGGAGGTACCAGGAATAAAAACCTTAGGAAGAAAAGCCCGATTAAAAGTGAGATATATCCTCCTACGGTTTTGGTTCCGGTCGACTGAAGAGGTAACAATAAGACGGTAGGGAGTATGAAGGCTAGCACCACCACTCCTAACCAGAAAGGCCAGGCATAGCGACCTGCCAGTAAGGAACGGGCCGCTTCATAATGTTCCGGGATACCGCTTTTAGCGGCAAGGAAGATCTCGCTAAACTCTAAGAAAGCCGTGAGCAGTAACGAATACAGTATCACTCGCTTAAGCGTTATAAGAAGGGTTTTGTCTTCGGGCCATAGCATGCTGGTTAGGATGGCTAAGGAAGCAGCGCCGGAGGCTATGGCTACGCCTAAAAAGAGGAGGGGTAAGACGGCCGTATTCCACAGGGGTTTGGCTATGCTTAAGGCAAAAAGGGAACTGCTGCTTAGAATAACGGCTAATACTAAAACGATCCCTATAGATGTTACCCCGCTTTTTTCGTCTTCTCCCTTCCGGAAGTTAACATAGTTGGTCCACACCAGAACTATGAAATATAACGTATACAGCCAAACTAGCCAGGCCATAGGAGAAGAAAAGTTAGGTGAAATTAGAGCCCTGTAAAATCTCTCCATATGCCCGAGGTCCAACCAGATGGCCAGCAAGCCCCCTATACAGGTAGCCAGAGCTACAAGGCGCGACAGCCTTTTGGTCTGTTTAATTACGCTTCCTACCAGGAAGGAACCCACAGATATGCTTATAAAGTACAGGTAAGCGCTCACCCAGATTCCCCACGTCACGTAATTACCGTAATTTTCGGCCAAGTGCCCGGAGAAAAGTCGACTGTATAATCCGTAAGAACCTATGGCAAGGGCAATAATGATGATGGCCCAGGGCCAGATTTTCTGTTTCACATGTAAACCCCCTTTACAGTAAATAATAGACACGCGGTTCGGTACCCAAGTGTTCTTTAAGACGCATTACCCGGGGTGAGACTATAAGTTGGGAAACCAGGGTATTTCCATCAGCGTCGCCAAAATAAGTAGCCCGGCCTATACAGCTACTTACGCAAGCCGGAAGAAGACCGTTTTCTACACGGTGAAGGCAGAAATGGCATTTGCGGGCGTTGCCTACGGGAGACCTATTTTTTTGTCTTACCCACCTTTCACCATATTCCCAGGAGGGGGCATTTTCGTAGGGCATAAACTGAGGAGTCTGGTCAGTGTAATATTCACCGAAGTCAAAACTCCGTGCTCCGTAGGGGCAGGCGGTAAGGCAATAACGACAGCCTATGCACTTGTTATAATCGATTACAACTATACCGTCGGCCTGTTTCCATGTTGCCTTTACCGGGCATACCCTCACGCAAGGGGGATTATCACATTGCATACAGGGGCGGGGTAAAAAGCGTCGCCCGATCCGGTTATTTTCTTCCAAGTGTTCTTCCAGAACCGGGCGGTAGGTCACGTTGGGTGGCAAAATATTCTCTGCCTTACAGCTAATAGTACAAGCGTTACATCCCACACATTTTTTAAGGTCAATAACCATAACCCAACGCCGCTTCTCTTTGGGCTTGCGCAGGGCTTCCTCCAGTTGCCGGCGTAAAGCAACAAGAATGTCTACGCTTTCACTAGTCAATCGCAAGACCTCCCTTGGTGTTGCTTGTTCCCGCTATAATTTTAATTCTAACTAGCCTATTCTGAAATTAGGGCAAAGCTGTATTTTGGATTAGGGCAAAACCCTGATCCCTTACTATTTGGACAGGAGGCCTTGCTCTATGGCAAAGCGAACCAATTCTGCCCGGCCCTTGAGTTTCAGCTTTTCCCGGATATTAGCTTTATGGGCTTCCACGGTTTTAATGCTGATCGTTAGTTCCTCAGCAATTTGACGGTTAGTATACCCTAGCGCTACCAGGCGGAGGACTTCCTTTTCTCGTTCGCTCAACTGGTCTGCTTCCTTTTTTGGGGTAACCTGCTTTTCTTCACGGTTAACGACATACTCAACCAGGGTTTTCATAAGAGCAGGATCATAATAGGAGGCTCCTTGGGCTACAGCCCTTATAGCTGAAATCAATTCCGTGTCAGCTGCGCTTTTTAAAATATACCCGGCTGCTCCCCACTCTACTGCCTGGCGCAGGTAAGCCACATCATCGTACATAGTAAGTATTAAAATACGGGTTTTAGTATTTTTGAGTTCTTCCAAGGCTTGAAGTCCTGTCTTAGCAGGCATGTTAAGGTCTAATAATAGCACATCGGGTTTGAGTGTTTTACAGAGTTCTATCGTTTCTTGACCATCTCTAGCTTCTCCTATTACTACCATATCGGGTTGGTTATGGAGCAAAAGTTTTAGACCGCTACGTAAAACAGCATGATCATCGGCTAGCAGTATGCGAATCTTATTTTCCATTTTCCCTGCCCCCTAGAGGTACTTTTATATATATCGTGGTACCCTGTCCAGGAGAAGATTCTATAGTAAAGGTTCCTCCTACCAAGGCAACCCTTTCCTGCATTCCAAATAATCCCAAATACTTTCTTCCCTGTGCTTCGGATAGCACTTCTTCTGGAATAAAGCCACAACCATCGTCTTCAATAATAGCCATAACTTCGCAGTCACGTCTTTCCAGGATTAAGCTCACTTGAGAGGCTCGGGCATGCCGGGCTACGTTTGTTAAAGCTTCTTGTATTACGCGGTAAAGTGTTGTGGCTATCTCTGAGGGAATGGTTTTCCATTCGCCGTACGCCTGGATATCAACTTTAATTTGGTATTTGTGAGCATAATCATGGCAATATCGTTCTACGGCTTCCTTAAGACCTAAGTTATCCAATAAAGAAGGTCGCAATTCGAAGGCCAGCTCACGTAAAATTTGCAAGATATCCCCTGTTAACTTGCGTAATTCCTCTAGCTTTTCTTCCGTTTCTACTCCACCTACAGTTTCTTTAAGTCTTTGCAAGCTGATTATAAGGTAAGTCAAAGATTGGCCCACCTGGTCGTGAAGCTCCCGGGCAATACGCTTGCGCTCTTCTTCCTGAGC